>CALKXH010000067.1 GCA_938005675.1 uncultured Anaerolineae bacterium | reverse complement strand
GCGTAGCCCCACAGCAGCAGATAGTCGAAGTCGATGTCGGTCAAGATACTGGCGGCGGTGTCGTAATCGCCCAGCGCGCAGCGATGCTCAAACTCCTCCAGCTGGGGCTGCAAGTCATCTAGGCTCTTCCACGCCTCTCTGGGCTTGCGCTGCGCTCGGTGGTAGCGCGCCATGCGCTCGTGCAGGGCGTAGCGCGTGAAAGCGGGCGGCTCTGCATCGGCGCTCGGCACGTCGGCAGGGCTGCCCTCAGGCAGTTGAGAGAGGACGTAGGCGCGGTCGTAAGGGTGCAGGCTGTAGGTGCGGGCGGGGCGGTTGAAGGCGAGGAAGAAGCTCGCCACCAGCCGCTCCAAGAGCTTGGGCAGCAGCTTCACATCGAGGTAAGGCGCCAACAGATACTCCAGCATGGGCTGGGTGGTCGCCTGTCCGGCTACCGCTACGCCTTGCAGCACCCTCATCAGGGCGGGCGGCAAGCCCTCCAAGACGCGATGCACCACGTTGGCGATGACCTCGCCCTCGAACAGGGCGGGGTCTGCCAGCAGGTCGTCCAGGGTATGCGTCACGCTGTTCTGCAAGTAGCCGATCAGCGCCTCGAGCGCGCGCGGGCTGCCGCCCACGCGCTCCACCCACGCCTTCAGAGCCTCGTCATCGGAGGGCAGCAGCCTGTCTTCGCCGTCCAGCTGGCGCAAGAAGGCGATGGCGTCGGCGGTCGGCAGCCCTTCGCTCAAGGGGATGCGCACCTCGTAAGGTCTGAGCGAGTTGGGATAAGGAACGTCGTAGCGGCTGGTGATCAGCACGGTCACGCCGCCGCCGTGCCGATCCAGCAGCGCCTCGATGAAGGCGCGCAGGTTCGCATCCGTGAGGACGTGGGTGGTCTCGTCTTGGAGCGTCTCGAGGTTATCGAGGAGCACAACGTAATGGCGCGTCCCGATGGCATCGAGCAGGACGTTGACCTTCTGCTTGACGGGCAGGGCGGCATCTTTGAGGGCGGTTTGCAGGTCGGCGTGGTCGGGCAGGAAGCGGGCGAAGGCGTCCAGCACGTTGTCGAGTCTGACGGACAGCGCGCTGTTGCCGCTCGCGCTGTTGACGCTCGCGCTGTTGACGCTGAAGAAGGCGATGCCATCGTAAGCGCCGTCGCGGGCGAAATCGCCCAGCGCCTTGCAGGCGAGGGCGGTCTTGCCGACGCCGCCCCGTCCGTAGACGCTGATGAGCGGCTTGCGCTCTTTGAGGGCGTTGGCGATGCGGGCTTGCTCGGCGGCGCGGTCGTGGAAAGTCCTGTCATCAAAGACTTTGGGCGGGACGCCGATCACGCGCGGAATCTCGCGCAGGGCGGGCGCGGGCGGGATAGCGCCGGCGCGCAAGGCTTGCTGCTCGGCGGCGCGCACCTCTTCAGCTGTGCGCGGGAGCAGCGCAGCGCGGTTCTCTGCCGCGTTTTCGAGGTCTCGCAACAGGCGGTTGAGCAGCTTATCGAGGTCGCTGCGCAGCTGCCTCTCGAAGGCTGTTTCAGAGTCGAAGGTCTTATACAGACCTTTGTAGCGCGCATCAGCGCCGTGAAACTGCTCCATAAATTTCTTGACTTGATCGACTTGTGAGCTATCAGCGCTGTAGGGCAAGGGCTTCTTGCCGTGGTAGAACAGCAAGAGCGGCTTTCCGCGATCTTGAAAAGCGTTGTAGGCGCGCGTGAACTCGTAATGCGTGCCTGAGAGATACCGCACGCCCTCATGCTCAAAGGGCGTCCCCATCCTGCTCCAGAGCATACAGATGACGATGTCGCAGGCGTCGGGCAGCATGTAATCGTCGACGACGGCTTGGGGCGACTTGCCGATGATCGGCGGCACTTCGTGTTCGTAGGCGAGCGACTTCAGGCGGCAGCGCCGGCGATAAGCTTCGCTCGCGCCGAGCTCATCGATGACTCCGCAAGCGATGCGGCGCTCCTCCGCAAGGTCGCCGGGCGACGAGATGAAGACCTTGAGATCGTAGACCATGTTCATATAGTTCATATGCGCTCCGCTCACTCCGCAATTGAACTGCACTCAGACCTTTTCAGCTCAGCGCGCGCCCTTTATCGCAGCGGAGCGCGCTGCGCAACGCTTGCTCAAACGCCCCAGCCGTCGGAAAGCGACCGATAACGGCATCAGCGCCCGCTTGCCGCGCTTCTTCTTCTTCAACCGAACTGCGCACCATGAAAATGATCTTCAGCCGCTCGCGCGGATACTCAGCGCGCAGCCTTTGGCAATCCGAATATTCTGGGTCTAAAATGACCACATCGGGCTCGTACCTTTGCACGAGCGCGAGCAGTTCCGCCGTGAAACGCGCGCCGATAGCTGTATGACCGAGCTGATTGGCAAGGCGTTTGAGGAAATAACTTTCATGAGACCTGATCGTTATTAGAATGCGCATTGCTTACTACCGCCACTATAAAACAGAAGACATACGCTAAGTCTATCACAAAATAACTGTTATCCACAAGCCCGTGCGCAAGGATGTTCGCCATAGCGCCTAGCGCGCCCGCAACGCACGCCGTCAGCAACGGATCGCGCCCTCTGAGCATCCGCCACGCCCGCCAACCGCGCCGCCAAAAGGCGATCTGCAGCCCGATCAGCAGCGCCACGCCGCCCAAGCCCAGCCGTATCCAAAAATCCAGCAGGATGTTGTGCGGATGCGAGAGGTCGGGCTCCTCCCACGCCTGCGGCAAGATGTAACGGCTGCGATACAGGTACAAAAACTGATCCAAGCCCGCGCCCGTCACAGGACGCTCGGCGATCAGGCTCAGGCTGGCTCGCCACAGCTGTGTGCGCATCAGCGAGGATGCTCGCGAGAGATCGAAGGCGCCTTGCAAGCGCGGAATCTGCGCGACGAGCGGCAAGGCGATCAGCCCAAGCGCCGCCATGCCGATCACAAGCGCGCCGCCGCGCCGCCAATCCCACAAGAGCAGCACGCAAGCCAATCCCGTCGGAACGCCCAGCAGCAGCGCCCCCAAACTCTGCGTCAGGAGCAGCGCGATCAGCACGATGGCGCTCAGCGCGGCGGCGCCCGCCCGTCGGAGTCCGCTGGGCGCAAAGCACAGCATCGCCACGCCGAACGGCAAGACCCGCCCCAGAAAGAGCGCCAAGTTGTTAGGCGAGCTGTACACGCTCATCAGCCGCCGCGTCCCGCCCTCAGCGAGGGCGAAGCCGCCCGTCCCCGTCAGGAAGCCGTACAAGCCCACCACCGCCACCGCCGCGCCCGCCATCAGGAAGACATCCACCAAGAGCAGCCACTCGCGGCGCTCAAGGCGGACGGCGCGCAGCAGCGCGTAGAAAATCAGCGGCTCCAGCACGATCACGCGCAGCTCGCGCACAGCCGGCGCTCGCTCAGCGCTCCACAGCAGACTGATCGCCCCTAGCGCGCCGAGCGCCACCATCAGCCAATCCAGCCCGTTGAGCCTGATCGCGCTCGGACGTCCGCCGCGCAGCCACGCTATAGCGCCGCGCAGCGCCACCGCGCCGAGCGTCGCCAACAGGCTCAGCTCCACCATCGGCGCCGCCCAGACGTACAGCTCAATCGGCGCGAGGAAGAACGGCGTCCAGAAGACGACCAGCGCCAAGCCGATCAGCGGACGGTTGAAGATCAAGACTCCGAGCGCGATCAGCGCGGCGAGTGTGACGATCAAGTGCGGCGAGAGGTACAGCGCCCCGCTGACCGCCGCCGCTGCTGCGAGGGCGACTCCATCGCGCTTCAGGGCGGCGGGCAGCAGATCGTTGAGGGTCAGCGCCATGCTCAGCGCGCCCACAATCGAGAGCAGCGCCGCGCCGAAGAACGCCGCCGTGCGCTGAAAATAGTCGCGCAGCGCCGCCGCAAGCTGAGCGCGCCCGCCCGACGGCATTTGGCGGATCGCCCACGCGCCGCCCGCCGCCCCGATCACGGCGAGCAGCACCCCGCCCAAGACGCTCAGCGGCGCCTCAGGCGGCGACTCGCCTACGGCAAGCGCCGCTAGAATCCAGCGCTCGTTGCCCAAATACGGGACGATCTCCGCCTCGTGGACGCCCTCCGATAGCCCTGAGGCAACGCGAAGGGTGACCGTCTGCGGCTGCAAATCGGGCGAGCGCAACACCATGTAGCCGCGCCCATCGCTCTGAGGCAGGCTGTTGGCGGGCGCGCCGTCAATCGTCACGTACAGGTAGGCGAGGTAATCGCCGCGCCGCACCCGCAACGCCAGCGACTCGCCGCGAAAGCGAAAGGTCAGGCGCTGCGGACTGAAATCGAAGTTCGGATCGTTGTAATCGACTGAGCGCACGTCGGCGCCCAGCGCGCCGAGCTGCCACGCGCCCTCGTAGCCCAGCCGCTCATCCGTCGGATGGTGCAAGCCGACGCCCAAGATATCGTCTTGGAAGAATTTGCCGCCCTCGAACCACGCCGCCGCCTTCTGCGAGACGGCGAAGCCGTGAATCGGGTCGTCGGCGGGCGCGTCGGGCGACCAGTGCTGCAGGATCAAGCCGCCCAGCCACGCCCACTCGCGGGCTGCCCGTCGGTAGGCTGCGCGCGTCCACGCCGCTTGCGTCGGCGCGTCGACCTGCCCCCAGATCGAGGGCGCGCCGCGCCAGCCCTCAGGCAAGCTATTCCAGCCGAAGTGACTGCCCCACAGCGCCTTATGTCCCTCGCCGTTCTGCAGCATGACCTCGCGCAGCAGGATCAGGCGCGAGAAGTTCAGCACGTTCGAGTCGACCGTGCGGTCGTCGGGCGATGCGTTGAAGCCGTAGGGCTTGCCCGCCGCCGCATCGAAGTAGGCATTCGCGCCGTAGGCGTAGAGCGCCCGCAGATAGCTCAAGTCGCTGATGTTGCGCGGACCCTGCTCAACGGTCGGCGCCAAGCCCGCCGCGATCACGGTCGCGTTCAGATCGTTGCCTTTGATGGCGGGGTACGCCGCCGCTAAGAGCGCCGCGTACTCAGCGGGCTGCGGATCGAGCCCGCCCCAGCGCGCCTGCAAGTTCGGCTCGTCCCAGATTTGGTAGAAGTCGATCTGATCAGCGTAGCGGGCGGCGAGCCGCCGCGCGAAATGAGCGAAATGCTCCGCGTTGGCGGGCGGCGCGAAGAAATGTCCGCTCGCCTCGCGCCGCCGCGCCCAAGACGGCGTGCTCTCCAGCACCGCCACGAGGCGCAAGCGCGGCTGAGCCGCCACCGCCGCCACAATCGGATCGTAGCGGCTGAAATCGAAGATGCCGCGCTCAGGCTCGATCTCCGCCCAGTAAAACGACTGGCGCACCCACACGAAACCCGCCTCTGCAATCGCCGCCACCTGACGCGGCAAATCCTCAGGCGCGTATTGAGTCAGGGCGACGTTGACGCCTTGCAACGGGACTCGGAAGGGCAGCTCGCCGCCGTCGGCGGGATTCTCCCAGCCGCGCACAAAGCGCCGATGAGACTCGGCGCTCACCACGGCGACTCCGACGCCGCAAGCGCTCAGCAGCGCGCAGATGACCGCGATCAGCAGGGCGCGGGGCATGACTCACTGCGTCCAGCGCGGGCTGAGGGCGCTGCCCTCAACGGTGATGCGCGTGGCGCGCCCGCTACTCACGTCGATCACGTGCAGATCGCCCTGATAGACCAAGACGACCTGCGACCCGTCGGGACTCCACTGGAACTTAGCGCCGCGCGTGCGATCCTCAAACGGCACGATCCCCGCCTGATCGCGTCCGGGGAAGACCGCGCGCGGATTGCTGCCGTCGCGGTCGGCGATCACGAGGTCGTATTCGGCGTTGACGCTATCGTTGGGCGTGCGCGCCTGCAAATAGGCGATGCTGCCGCGCACACCGCCGCCCTCAGTCCGAATCAGCGGCGAGAATTGCGGCGCCGCCCACATCCCGACGCGCTCGGCGAACGGGTTGATCACGACGTTGGCGGCGGTGTTGATCACAGCGATATCGAAGACCGGGCTGTTCTCAGGCGGCTCATCGCCCAGCGGCGCGCCATGCACTGAAGCAGCCAGAATTGTGCCGTCGGCTGACCACGCCAGACTCGGTTGCCACAGCCAGCCGCGCGCAAGGGTGGTCTGGTAGATGCGGAAGTCGATCAGCTTGCGCAGCGCGCCGCGCTCCAGATCGACCAAGCCGACCCCCTCCGCTTGCGCCCAAGCGAGGCGCTTCCCATCCGCCGACCACGCGAAGAGCGTCCCCCATTGGCTGTAGGTGCCGCTATCAGTCGGCGGCAGGAGCGGCTCGGCGTTGACGATCTTGCCCGCCGCATCCAGCTGGGCGATGAACAGGTCGTTGAGGGCTTGGTAGGCGGGCGGCTCGGTGCGCGGGCGCAGCGTGGAGTAGCTGAAGGCGTTCGGACGGTTGGGCAGCCACTCGGCGTAGAAGACGTTATCGACGATCAGCTTGACGGGCTGCGCGTTGGGATCGGAAGTGTCCATCAGCACCCACAGCTCGTTGAAGACCTCCAGCGAGGGCGCATCAGGCTTGCGCGTGTAGAGCAAGCGCCGTCCATCCGGCGAGACGGCGAAGACGAAGCCGTCGAGGTTGCCGCCCGTCGGCAAGGTGACCTGATTCAGGCTCGTCTCGCGGATCAGGCGCGCCTGCCCGTTGCTGATGTAGAAGATCGAGCCGCCGATGGCGATTGGCTCTAGGCGGCTCAGGTCTACGCCGACCGCCACCACTTGATTGATGGGCTGTCGGATGACGGTGCGGCTGCTTTGGGTGCGGCGGCGCTCGACGCCGTCTTCGAGCAGCACGTCGTAGCAGACGCGCGCCGAGCCGTTCACGCCGCCCTGCAAGACGCGCGTAGCGCCTTCGGGCAGATCGGGCGTCTTGAGGGTCTCGCTGGCGTAGGGCACGTCCTCATCGATGCACTCCGCCCGATTCTCCACGCGCACGACCGTGATGACCATGCCGTCGGTCACCGGCGTGAAGTCGGGCGGATTCAGGCGGTCGAAGGCGCCTAAAGTCACGTTGGCGCGTCGCAGCACTTGCCCGACCGAGCTAGGCGGGCTGACTGAGAGCGCCAGCTCCTGCCCATCGACCTGAATGCGCACGCGCAAGAGCGTCTCGGCGGCGCTCGGATCGCACGCCACCAGCACAGCTGCGATCAAAGCCAGCAACAGGCGGCGCATCCTCAGCGCTGTCCCCACGTTGTGCTGATCTTGAGCTTATCGCCGCCGCCGCGCAGCCGATACAAGCCGCGAATGATCTGATCAGCCGCCACGAACATCAGGATGAGCGCCTGCACCACCTTGATCAGCTCAGTCGGCACGCGCGCCGCGAGCTGCATCTGAGCGCCTCCAGCGTCCATTGCCCCGAACAGGAAGGCTGAGGGGATGATCCCGATGGGATTGTTGCTCGCCAAGAGCGAGACCGCGATGGAATCGAAGCCGAGCGCCAAGTTCTGGTTGGTTTGAAAGTCTTTGGTCACGCCCAGCACCTGAATGGCGCCCGCCAAGCCCGCCAAACTGCCCGCGATCATCATGGTCAGGATGGTCATGCGCCCGACCTTGATGCCGGCGTAGCGCGCCGCGCTCGGATTCAAGCCGACCATGCGCAGCTCGTAGCCGAAGGTCGTCTTGTACAGCACAAACCAGATCAAAAAGGCGATCCCGATGGCGATCAGCACGCCCAAGTGCAGCGTATCGCTGGCGCGTCCGCCCGGCGTGTAGATGACGGGCAAGGCGGCTGAGTCGAGGATCGGCGGCGTCCGATTTGGGTTGCCGCTGCAGATGCCCGGCGAGGTGCACAGCGCCAACGGACCGGGCGGCGTGTTGGCGCGCCCCGGCGAGACCAGCCACTCCAGCAGCAGCGCCGCGATGTAGTTGAGCATGATGGTCGAGATGACCTCGTGAGCGCCCGTGCGCGCTTTGAGGAAGCCGGGCAGGAAGCCCCACGCCGCGCCGCCCAGCGCGCCCGCCAACATGGCGACCGTCACGTGCAGGATCGGCGGCAAGCCGCTGATGCCGAAGCCCGCCCACGCCGCGCACAACGAGCCGACCAGCAACTGCCCCTGCGCGCCGATGTTGAACAAGCCGCCCTTGAAAGCAAAGCCGACCGCCAAACCTGAGAGGATCAGCGGCGCCATCTTGATCAAGGTGCGTACGATAGCGCCATCCGTGCCGAAAGCGCCTTGGAGGAGTCCCTGATAGGCGCGGAAGGGATCGCGCTCCGCCAGCAGGATGAAGACCGAGCCGATCAGCACGGCGGTGAAGACCGCCAAAAACGGCACGAGCAGGGCGCGCACAAAATTGCGCAGCCTCTCGGCGCCGCTCGGCGCGGCGGGCGGCGCGCTGAGCGTAGCGCTGAAGTTGGGCGAAGCAGCCTGTTCCATGAACGTCTCTCTCATCAACCAAGCGTACTTTGTGCTATGATAGCGTCTCACGGAGCTATACACAAGCTGAAGAGCCGCTCATGAGCTACCGAATCGGCGTGATCAGCGACACGCACTATCCCACGCGCCTGCCAGAGCTGCCCTACGCCGCCTTCGCGGAGGCATTCGCGGGCGTGGCGCAGATCGTCCACTTAGGCGACGTGGAGAGTCTGCCCGTCTTAGAGGCGCTCGCGCGCATCGCGCCCGTCAGCGCCGTGAAAGGCGATGACGACCGACTCCGCCTGCCCCGCAAGCGCATCCTGGAGGTGGCGGGCGTCCGCATCGGGCTGATTCACGGGGAGCGCTCGCTGTGGATCGAGCGCATCCGCCCGCAGTTGCGGGCATGGCTCGGCAAGCCCGTCGATGCGTGGAATGGGATGCACGCCGACCTGCTGCGCTGGTTTCAGAGCGATCAGGTGCGCGCGATCCTATTCGGACATTGGCATCGCACCTATAGCGCGTGGCACGACGGAGTCTTGTTGTTCAATCCGGGCGCCGTCTACGCCACGACGCTTGAGTCGTTGCGCTGGCAACGCCAACACGCCCCTTCGCCGCTCAGACGTCTGATCGCCGCCCATCACCTCAGGCGCGCGGCGCGCGCGCCTGAGCGCTACCGCGCTGAGTCGACGGTCGGCATTCTAACAGTGCATCCCGACGGTCAGCTGGAGAGCGAGATCAAGCGCCTGCCGCCGATGCGCTATCCGCGCTAGGGCAAGCGCGCCTCATCATCGTTCATTCAGGGCGGCGTTCGCCGTTGCAAGCGCTGGGCGACCACAAGCCGCGCCCCGCTCGACGCGCCTCCTCTTGAGCGTTGCGGAATTGGCGCTGATATTTGTGCGCGTTGCCCTGATAAGTGTACTCAAAGGCGTAGCCTTCAGCGATCATTTGCAGATTGAAGAGCCTGCCATCGCCGAACCAGACGAAGCGCAAGTAGCGCCCGAAACGGTCGCGGTCATCTTGGGAGGCGTCGCGCTCCAAGTAGACCGTCTGCCCTTCAAGGAGCTGCTTGGCGCGCGCCGATGCCTCGCGCCCGAAGCACTCGACTGGGCGCTCGCGCGCCACGACTTCAGGCGTATCCATGCCCAGCATCCGCACGCGCCAGATTTCGCCGCCCACGCGGATATCGGCGGTATCGCCATCGACCACGCGCGTGACGCGCCCTTCGGTCAAGTTGCGCGGCATGGCGGGATAGGCGATGCTCAGCGGCGCGCTCGGCGCGAGCACACTCTCCAGTCCGCTGCAGGCGGCAAGGCACAGCGCCGCGATCAACCACAGGAGTCGCCGCATGGTCAGCGCCCCTCTGTGGCGCGCTCGCGCCAACGGGCAAAAGCCTCCTCAAGGCTGAGCAGGGGCGTCTTGAGCAGCAGCTGTGCCTTGCTGACGTCTAGGGTCAGGTTGGCGGGGCGTCCGCTCAGGGCGGAGGAGACCGCCTCGATGCGCGCGCCGACGATGCCGAGCGCCTCCAGCAGTTTCGTGCCGAGCGTCAAGCGGCTGACAGCCGTCGGCGCCGCCACGTTGAGGGCGCCCTGAAAGAATGCGTTCTCCATCAGCTCAAGGATCGCCTCCGCCAAGTTGACGACCCAGATCGCGCTGCGGAATTCATCCTCGTAGAGGCGCAGCGGCTCGCCGCGCCCGATTTTCTCCAGCATCCAGTCGGTTTGCTTGTTGCCGCGCTCAAAGTCGTAGATCAAGCTGGTGCGCACGACGTAATCCGCCATCAGCTCCATCTCCGCTTTCGCCTGCCCGTAAACCGAGAGCGGCGAAGGCGGCGCGTCGTCGGCGTAGGGCGGCTGCGTGCCGTCGAAGATCATGTCGGTCGAGAGGCAGATCAGCTTGGTCTCGCGCGGGCAGAAAGTGCGCAGGTGATAGGCGGAGGCGACGATCTGAGCGCGCAGATTGGGCGCGCTCATGGGCGGCACAGCCGTGTGGATGATGACATTCGGCTGCACCTGATCGAGCGCCGCCTTGACCGCCTCGCGGTCGTTCAAGTCCAGCTGGAGCGGATCGCCGGCGCGCAGGCGATGGGCGCGCGTGAGGTAAGTCGCCGTGACGTGATAGCCCTTCGCCACGGCTTGCTGGCACAGCTCGCGCCCCAGATCGCCACTGCCGCCTGTGATCAGAAGTTTTTTCATGGGCTTGCGTCATCCTCACCTTCTGAGAGACCCAGTCCTTCGAGTGCAGCGCGCGCTGCCGCTTGAGCGGCGCTGCGCTTGCTGTTGCCGCTGCCGGTGCCGTAGTGCTGCTCGCCCACGAAGACAGCCACTGTGAAGGTGGGCGCGTGTTCGGCGCCGCTGACCGAAAGCACCTGATAGGTCGGGGTTTGATTATGCGTCAACTGCGCCCATTCTTGCAAGCGGCTGCGCGCATCTTTATCCGACTGGGCGCGCTGAATCTCGGCGAGCGCCGCCTCGAAATAGCCCTCCAGCAGGCTTTGAGCGGCTGGCAGCCCCTGATCGAGGTAGAGCGCGCCGATCAGCGCCTCGAAGGCGCCGCTCAGGTTGCGTTTGCGCGCCCTGCCGCCGTTTTCAGCCTCGCCCTTGCTCATCAGGAGCGCCTCGCCGATGCCCAGCGCCGCTGCGTGTTGGGCGAGGCGCTCGTTGCCGACGAGGGCGGCGCGCAAGCGCGTGAGCGTCCCTTCGCGCTCATCGGGCAGCCGCTCGTAGAGCCAGCGCGCCGCTAGGAAGGCTAAGACGGCATCGCCCAGAAATTCGAGGCGCTCGTTATCGGGCAGATCAGCCTCAGGCTGCTCGTTCAGGTAGGAGCGATGAGTGAGCGCCTGCTGAAAGAGCGCCAAAGTGCGCGGCTGGATGTTCAAGCGCGCCATGAGGCGCGCAACGGCATCGAGGAAAGCAGGTGGATAACTCATGCCATGTTCTCCTGAGACATACTCAGCGTCATCGGTAAGGACACTGAATATGCCTCAGGCTGCCCGTCTCGGCTAGGGCGATGACGGCGTGTCAGTTGGTGGTGGCGGGTCGGTCGGCGGCGGCGGCGGCAGGTCAGTCGGCGTCGGCGGCGGTGGCGGCGGGTTGGTCGGCGGCGGCGGTGGCGGCGGCGGTGGCGGCGGCGGCTCGCTGCCACCACTTCCACCGCTATCGCTGGGCTGAGGCGGCACAGAGAGCGTGTTGGTGGGTGTCGCCATGCGCGGACGGCGCGTCGGCGTGCGGCTGGGCGTGGGAGTCTGCGTTGGAGTCAGCGTGTGGGTCGGCGTGGCGGTCGGCGTGCGCGTGAAAGTCGGCGTGCGCGTTGGCGTTGAGGTGAAGGTCGGCGTGAAGGTCGGCGTGAAAGTCGGTGTGCGGGTG
>CALKXH010000066.1 GCA_938005675.1 uncultured Anaerolineae bacterium | reverse complement strand
CATCTCCGCGCCAAAGTTGCAATTGTCCGCCGTTCCAGCGCTCTTGATGGCTGGGATCAGTCGCATCAATGCTGCCCATCAAGCGCACGCCGCGCGGCTCAGGCAGAATTCTCAGCATGATGGTGACGCCCTTGGCTTCGGCTTGCACCATGCGCGGCGAGGCGATTTGTTCGCCGCCGAAGTACGCCAAGCCTTGCGCGGGCATCGCCACGAGGCGCGCCGTGTACTCACGGCGACGGCGGCTCGCCGCCAGAGTCGCCTTGACGGCATCCTCACGAGCGGCTTGCGCCATCAAGACTTTGACCGTCTCGCGGCACAGGCGGCATTCGTCCACGTGCGCCGAGACCGCCTCGTGGTGCGCATCGGAGAGGACTTCGCTGACGTAATCGACGAGCGTCTGGTCGCTTGGATGGAAGGCGCGCTGCAGCATACGTTGGAACTTCACGAGCTTCTGATAGCGCTGTTTGGATTCCTCGTCGGCGTTGAGGCAATCGAGCAGGCTGGGGTCGGGATCGCCTAGCAGAATTTCCAGCAAGTCGTCATCACTGAGTGGCAGTGAATGTGTACAGGTCATTTTTGCTCCTGTGGCATGAGGATAGGTTTTGATCTACTAAAACGCGATAAGGACGCTTGAGGCGCGCTCTGAGATAAAGGTTTGATGAGTTTTTGTGCAGATGTCTCAACAAATTCAAAGGAGAGGGGTCTGCCTGAGAGCAGACCAATAGGCTAGTCGGTGAGGAGCTCGCGCAGATCGGCGTCGTTCTGCAGCAAGAGGAGGATTCTTTTGAGCTTTTGGCGCACGTGGCTGACCCTCCTATCGATTTGGGCGGCGATCTCGTCCTTCGTATAACCGTACAGGTAGAGTCTGAGAATTGTGCGTTCCTGTGGTGTGAGCAACTGGCTGATGCGCTGCAGAGCGTTGGTGCGGTTAATTAGCCATTCGTCGGGCGTGTATGACGTCATAGCGATCTCGTCGTCTAGTGCGAGCATATCAATCGCGGGTTTGCGCGCGATGCTGATGATCACCCTGGAACAGGCAATCTGGAGATAACTGAAGATTTTAGACGGTTGCCCATCGAATTGGTCGTAGAAGTCCTCGGCGGTCGTGTTTTTCCATGAGCGAAAGACGCACATATACATATTCGTGATCAAGTCCTCTATGCCGTTATCCATGCGCGCGATGGCAATCTGGGCTTGTGGGCTACTGTACAACCATTTGGTCAGCAAGCGCCGATACTGCTTGTCAAAGACCGCGAAAGGCAAGTCATGGCGCAAGGCAAGCGCCCGATAGGCTAACTCGAAGACGGCGCAATTGCGCTTGGGTTGCGCTTGGGCAGGCAGCGCCACTTCAGCCTTGAAAGCTCTGATCAGGTCATCCTCTGAGACGGTTCGCCAATCGGGCAAGCTGTCCGACATACAATAACTTCTCCTAACATGACCGTCGTGCGGGTTTGCAGGGGGTGTTATAAGCCTGTAACGACGCCTCACTGTAATTATAGGCGTTCTGGGCGAAAGATTGAAAGGGACAATCCGAAATTTCAGAACTTTTTTAGAACTAATGACCGCTTTTGAAGCGCCCTCTATAATCGGAGGCAGACTCTGCAAACTGATGGGAGGATCGAGCTATGCGCATTCAGTTCCTGTACTACGAAGACTGCCCCTCGCACGCGGCGGGCTTGCAGCGCCTGCGCGAGGCGTTAGCGGCGGAGGGCATCCAAGCGCCCATCGAGATCGTCAAGGTGGAGACTGAAGCCCAAGCCGAGGCGCTGCGCTTCGTCGGCTCGCCGACCATCCTGATCGACGGCGTCGATATCGCTCCGATCAGCGGCGCGGCGCGCTATCGGCTGACCTGCCGCACCTACCGCCTTGAGGACGGGCGCTTCGCCCCGCTGCCCTCCTTCGAGATGATCCGCGCCGCGTTGCAAAAAGCTCAGAGGCGGGCATAATTGGGCTGAAGCAAAACGCACTCAGGAGAGACGCGATGAATCCACTCGCCCTTGGCGCGCCTGCCGCGCCGTTCAGCTTGATCGGCGTGGATGGGCGGCAGCACAGCCTCGCCGATTACGCCGAAAAGCCCATCGTGGTCGTGATCTTCAGCTGCAATCATTGCCCGTACGTGCGCGCGTGGGAGGATCGCATGATCGCCATCCAGCGCGACTACGCGCCGAAAGGCGTGCAGTTCCTCGTCATCAACGCCAACGACCCCGCCAAGTATCCCGAAGACGACTTCGCCCACATGCAGCAGCGCGCCGCCGAGAAAGGCTTCAACTTCCCCTACCTGCGCGATGAGACGCAAGAGGTCGCCCGCGCCTACGGCGCCACGCGCACCCCGGAGGTCTTCGTCTTCGACTCAAGCCGCGTCTTGCGCTACCACGGCGCTATCGATGATAACTATGAGAATCCCGCCGCCGTCAGGCACCACTACCTGCGCGAGGCGCTCGACGCGCTCCTGATCGGGGCGCAGCCGCCCGTCACGCAGACCCCGCCCGTCGGCTGCACGGTCAAGTGGCGCGCCTGAGAGAGAACGCGGTCGGAGAATCGCCGCTCCGACCGCGCTAGCGGCTCATTCGCTCAGCGTGTTGACGCGCTGCGGATGCGCCGCCTCGTACGCCGCGATGCGATCCGCCATGTTCAGCAAGTAGCCGAGCTGATCGACGCCATCCAGCAAGCAGCGGCGGGCGAACGGATCGATGGGGAAGGTCACGGCGCGCCCGTCGGGCAGGATGAGCAGCTGCGCCTCCAGATCGACGCGCAACTGCGCTTCGGGCTGGCTCTGAGCGAGGCTGAAGAGCTGCCGATGCGTCTCAGCGTCAACTTGCACGGGCAGCAAGCCATTTTTGAGGGCGTTGTTGCGGAAGATATCGGCGAAGTAGGTGCTGATCACGGCGCGGAAGCCGAAGCCCGTCAGCGCCCAGACGGCGTGCTCGCGCGAGCTGCCCGCCCCGAAGTTATGCCCCGCCAGCAAGATTTGCGCGCCGCGCGCCTGCGGCTGATTCAGGATGAAGTCCGGACGGGGAGCGCCGTTGGCGTCGTAGCGCCAATCGTAGAAGAGCGCCTCGCCCAGCCCTTCGGCGCTGGTGGTCTTCAAAAAGCGCGCCGGGATGATCTGATCGGTATCGATGTTCTCGATGGGCAGCGCCACGAAGCGGCTGCTGAACGGTCGGATGGGTTGCATGGCTCACTCCTCAAGCTGAGCGAACGGTTCGCGGATGGGCAGCAAAAAATTGGGCAGACGGTCGCCGCCCTCAAGCGTGTTGTGGACGTCCAGCGCGCGCACGGCTTCAGGCGCTGTGTGGAGGTGGCGCGCTGCTGAGTCGGGCAACTTGGCGAGGTCTTGGGCGCGATAACCCTGAGTTGGCTTGGCGAGCTGGCTCACGGCGACCTCACAGGCTGAGGGCGGGCTCAAGCAGCTCGCGCGGGTCGCTGACGCAGCCGTTGATCGCGCTGGCGACCGCCGTGAGCGGGCTGGCGAGGAACGTCCTGCCGCCTTTGCCCTGCCGCCCTTCGAAGTTGCGGTTGCTGGTGCTGACGGCGTACTCGCCCGGCTGGAGCTGATCGCCGTTCATGGCGATGCACATGCTGCAGCCCGCCTCGCGCCACTCGGCGCCCGCCGCCTTGAAAATCTCGTGCAGACCCTCCGCCTCGGCTTGGCGCTTGACCTGCTGCGAGCCCGGCACGACCATCATGCGCACGTTGGGGGCGATTTTGCGCCCTTTGAGCAGGGCGGCGGCGGCGCGCAGGTCGCCGAGGCGCGAGTTGGTGCAGCTGCCCAAGAAGACCACGTCGATCTTGTGACCGAGCAGCGGCGTGTTCGGCTGCAAGTCCATGTACTTGAGCGCCTTGAGGAGCGCCTCGCGCTGGCTGGGATCGCTGATCGAGTCGGGATCGGGGATGGTGGCGCGGATGGGCATCCCCATGCCCGGATTGGTGCCGTAGGTGATCATCGGCTCAAGGGCGTTGGCATCGATGTAGACTTCGGCGTCGAAAGTCGCGCCGTCGTCGGTGGGCAGGGTGCGCCAATCGGCGAGGGCGCGCTCCCACGCCGCGCCTTTGGGCGCGAAGGGTCGCCCTTCAAGGTAGGCGAAGGTGGTCTCGTCGGGGGCGATCATGCCGGCGCGCGCGCCGCCCTCGATGCTCATGTTGCAGATGGTCATGCGCTCTTCCATCGAGAGGGCGCGAATGGCGGAGCCGCAATACTCAAAGACGTAGCCAGTGCCGCCGCCGACGCCGATCTGCGCGATCAGGGCGAGGATGATGTCCTTCGCTGTGACGCCGAGCTTCAAAGCGCCCTCCACGCGGATAGCCATCGTCTTGGGCTTGTACTGGAGCAGGCATTGAGTCGCCAGCACGTGGGCGACCTCGCTGGTGCCGATGCCGAACGCCAGCGCGCCGAAGGCGCCGTGCGTGCTGGTGTGGCTATCGCCGCAGACGATGGTCATGGCGGGCTGCGTCAAGCCGCGCTCCGGACCGATCACGTGGACGATGCCCTGATATGCGCTGCCCAGCGCGTAGAGCGGGATGCCGAACTCGGCGCAGTTGCGCTTCATCTGCTCGATCTGGGCGGCGGCTTGGGCGTCTTGGATCGGGATGGCGAGCGGGGTGGTGGGCGTGCTGTGATCCATCGTGCCGAGCGTGCAATCCGGACGCCGCACCTTCAAGCCGCGCTCGCGCAGCAGGCTGAAGGCTTGCGGCGAGGTCACCTCGTGGATGAGGTGCAGATCGATGTACAGGACGGCGGGCGACTCGTCGGTTTGCGGGGCGACGAGGTGGCGCTCCCAGACCTTCTCGAAGAGCGTGCGTGGTTGAGACATGCTGCAGACCTACCTTCAGATGGATGATGTGGTATGAGCGCACAAGCATAGCGCTTTTCGGGCGAAGCGGGTAGGGAAATTCGCACAAGGGCGGAGGTTGCCGCCCCTGTGCGTGGCGAGTCGGCTATTCGTCGTTCATCTCCTCGACGATCTGCGGCTCTTCATCGCTGATGAACTGCGCCCAGGCGCCTTGCATCCCGTCTTCGGTCACGCCGTAGAAGACGCGCGTCTGCCCGTTCTCGGTGATGACCAAGTCGTAGCGCACCACGCCGCCGCGCTTGTAGCGCTTCCACAAGCCCAGATTGCCCGACCATTGCACCTGATTCAGGTCGACGGGGTTGGTCTCGTGTTCCATGATGGCGTAGTGCCACAGGCGGCGGGCTGAGGTGCGCGTGACGTTCTTGACGATGCTGCCGTTGCGCAGGTCGCGCATGATGTGATACTGCTCGCCTTTGCGCGTCTCGGTGCCGATGATCTCGACGCCGGTGCGCGGCGCGCTGGTCAGGGCGGCATCCTCGCGGGCGGCGACGGGCGGCTTGAGGGCGGCGCGGCTGCGGCGCGTCCGCTTGACGGGTTCGGCGGGCGCTTGGACGGGCGCTTCGGGCGCGCTCGGCTCTTCCGATGGCACGGGCAGCGCCTCCGCGGCGAGGACGGCGACCGGGCGCAGCGTGGCGGTCGTCTTTTTCGCCACCTCCACAGCGGGGGCGGCTTGAGCGCGGCTCAGCACTAGGCGCACGATCTCATCGCGGACGGCGAGGCTGGTCTCGGCTTCGTCGCGCACGTAAATCTTGTTATCATCGATGGCGTAAGGCACATCCGTGCCGCGCGGCACTTGGATGCGGATGACCGACTTGCCGGAGGTCTCCTGCACGTCGATCTCCACCTCTAGGGGCGGGTTGATGCTGCGGGCGATCTCGGTGCGCAGGGTCTCGATGCTCTCGCCGATGTTGCTCACGCCGACGGGCACGGCGGTCGAGTCGGCGGAGACGCCGATGTAGATCGTGCCGCCGTTGGTGTTGGCGAAGGCGCACACATCGGCGATGACGGCGTAGAGTTTGCCGCCTTGCCGCGTCATGCTCTCGTGGAAGGCTTGCACGATGCTCGGACCCGCCTCGCGCGCCATCTGCACGTAATCGTAGACCTCCTGCCCGCCGAAATACGGGCGCGAGCGGGCGAAATCGTTGCTGTTGAACATGTCAAGGAGCGCCTCGAAGCTGCGTTCGGGCAGCAGCACCTCCGTGACGCGGTCGCCGATGCCCAAGTTCTTCTCGTTGCGCGGGTCTTTGGCAAGGCGGTGGGCATCTGAGCCTTGGATGCAGCGCATTCGGCGCGGATATTCGGGTTTAGTGCCATCGAAGAAGCGGGCGGTCGTGCCGCGCCCGCGCCGATCGAGGTCGGTCACTTCAAGGCAGTGCAGGTGCGGGTCTTGGGTGTAGGCGATGCGAGTCTGTCCGCCGAAATCGAAGCCGCGCATCGCCACGCCGTGCGTGGAGTTGGCGTGAGCGGCGATCACGATGCCGCCCGCCTCGTTGATCATGCGGTAGGCGGTCAGCACGTCGGAGGAGGCGCCGACGTTGGTCAAGCCGGCGTCGAGGGCTTGAGCGGGCACGTGCAAGCTCAGCAAGATGTGCTCGATCTGGCGCACGCGGAAGCTGGGCGAGAAGATGCCCAGAATGTGGAAGCCGAACGTGGCGGTGAACTCGAAGCCGGGCAAGACGAGGATTTTATCGAGCAGGCGGCGGTACTCAGCCAGACGGCGGCGCTCTTCGGGCGTGGCGCGCTCGCGGTTGACCAGCAGCTCCAGCGCCTTGATCTCATCGTACATGGCGGCGTAGCCGGCGACCGTGTTGTGATCGGTGAAGGCGATGATATCCAAGCCGCGCATCTCAGCGCGACGCAAAATATCCAAATAGGTGACGTTCGGTTCTTGGTAATCCGCAGAAGCAGGTGTATGAATGTGCAAATCCACGCGGTACCACTGCAGTTTGCCGTTACGTTTGATCGGTTTGTTAGTCATAGGCAAATTTCCTGACCCTACAGCGAAAGCAAGTGACAGCTGAATCAGCCCGTTGTGCGCGCCCCTCCTTCCTCAGGCTCTGCTCTCACGCTCAGGCTGAATCTAGCGTTAATCCCCTTAAAAAACAAGGCTGCCCGCTCTGGGCGCGCCGATTCCGTGCTACAATTGCCCCCAATGCCCATTCTGCACAAAGGACGTCTGCCATGAGCCTCTGTTGGGTTTGCAACGCTCCCGCTCAAGCCTCCTGCCGCTTTTGCGGGCGCTTCGTCTGCCGCGACCACGCCTCAAAGCTGCCCTTTTTCATGGCGGTCTACGTCGGCGCTAACCAGACGCCTAAAGCGCTCATCGTGGCGGACGCCATCTGGTGCGGCGTGTGCCGTCCGCAGCCTGAGCCCATCGAGATGCCCGAAATCTACTGAGCTACAGCCGCCAAAACAGCCGCAAGCCGATCAGCAGCATCAGGTAACACAGCACGGTCAGCCCGCTGCCCAGCCGAAAGAAGTCGCTGAAGCGATAATCGGCCGGCGGCGTGACCAGCATGTTGACAGGGTGCGCCATCGGCGAGAGGTACGCCGTCGAGCAGGCGATGGCAGCCGTGATGGCGATGGCGTGGACGTTCACGCCGAATTGCAGCGCCGCGCTGATGGCTATCGGAGCGGCGACCAGCGGCGTGACCTGCCCGCCCATCAGGTGAGCGAAGGCGACCGTCAGCCAGAAGACGCCGCTCGCCAAGCCCAGCGCGCCGAACGGCTCGACGGCGCTCACCATCGCCCGACCGAGCGCCGCCGCGATGCCCGTCTGAGTGAGCGCCAGCCCGACCGAATACATGCCCGCCACGAGGAAGATCGTGCGCCACTCCACAAGGCGATACGCCTCTTCCGCCGTCACCAAGCCGATCAGCAGCGTGACGAGCGCCCCGCCCAGCATGGCGAGGTAGGTCGGCACGCCCAAGATCGCCGCGCTGATCGAGAGGCTCAGGATCAGCACGCTCAAGAGCGCCGCGCGGGGCGTGAGCGACGCGGGTTGCGGCAAGACGGCGGGCTGCCACAGCGAGCCTCGCTCCGGCAGCAGGCGCGGCGCCATCACGATCACATAGGCGATGCCCGCCAAAGCGATCAAGCCGCCCACCGGGGTGAAGTCCAGCACGCCCAGCGGCGCTTGCGGCGGGTTGGCGACGGTCAGCAAGCCGCTGGTGATGATGTTGGCGGTCGTGAAGTAGGTGGCGCAGCCGCCCAGCAGCGTGCCGAAGGAGAGCGGCATCAGCAGCTTGGAGGGCGCGATGCCCGTCTGACGAGTCGTTTGCAGGGCGCTGGGCAACAGCAAGGCGCCCGCGGCAACCGTGTTGAGGATCAGCGAGAGCGCCGCCGCCGCCAGCGTGTAAAGCGCCACCAAACGTCCGAGCGAGCGCCCGCCCAGCGCCAAAATCCGATTGGCGATCCAACGCGCCACGCCGTACTTCTCCAGCGTCCCCGTCAGGATGAACAGGCTGATCAGGGTGATGGTGATGGGCTGCCCGAAGCCGTTGATCGCGCCGACTGCGCCCGCCGAGTCGCCGTGGGCGTTGAAGATCGGCAAGCCGAAGAGCGCCTGCCCAACTCCGAGCCCGAACGCGATGAGCAAGGCGGCGTAATCGGCGCGCAGGCGGTTGGCGGCTGTCAGGATGAGCGGCGCGCCAACGGTCAGGCTGACGTAGACTTGTGCGATGGTCATGCCCTGCGATCTCAGGTGCAAAAACAAAGGGCGGCTGCTCGGCACGCCGCCCACAGCGAAGGCATAGCTAGGCGCTACGCCACGGCATCGAGTTTAGGATCGCCCTTGGCGCCGTCGTCGCGCTTGGGCGGCTCGGCGATGGCGCGGGGCTGCCCCTCATCCTGCCAGGCGATGGGCTGATTGCCCTCGCCGAAGAGTTTGGGTCGCCCTGTGCCTTCGATAGCCTCGCGATCGACCACCACGCGGCGGACGCTCTTGGCGCTGGGCACCTCGAACATCACATCGGTCAGGGCGCCCTCCATGATGGCGCGCAAGCCACGCGCGCCGGTCTCGCGGCGCATGGCGATCTCGGCGGCGGCGCGCAGCGCATCCTCGCTGAAGACCAGCTCGACGTTATCCAGCGCAAGCAAGCTCTGATACTGCTTGGTGATGGCGTTCTTGGGCTCGGTCAGGATGCGCATCAGATCAGACAGTTCGAGCGGATCGACGTTGACTATGACGGGCAGGCGCCCGATCAGCTCCGGGATCAGCCCGTACGCCATCAGGTCTTCGGGCTGGACTTGGCGCAGCAGCTCGCCTTTGGAGAGCTGTTTGCGCGCCTCGGCGCCGAAGCCGATGACGCCATCCGTGCCGACGCGCTTGGCGATCACGCGGTCGATGCCCTCGAAGGTGCCGCCGCAGATGAAGAGGATGTTGCGCGTATCCAGCTGGATGAACTCCTGATGCGGATGCTTGCGCCCGCCTTGCGGCGGCACGTTGGCGACCGTGCCCTCGATGATCTTCAGGAGCGCCTGCTGCACGCCCTCGCCGCTGACATCGCGCGTGATGGAGGGATTATCGCCGCTCTTGCGCCCGATCTTATCGATCTCATCGATGTAGATGATGCCGCGCGAGGCGCGGGCTAGATCGAAGTCGGCGGCTTGGATCAGGCGCAGCAGGATGTTCTCCACGTCCTCGCCGACGTAGCCCGCCTCGGTCAGGGCGGTCGCGTCGGCGATGCAGAAGGGGACGTCCAAGATGCGCGCGAGGGTCTGCGCCATGAGCGTCTTGCCGACGCCGGTCGGACCGATCAGCAGGATGTTGCTCTTATCCAGCTCGACGTCCTCAACCACGCTATCAGTGTTGATGCGCTTATAGTGGTTGTAGACGGCGACGCTCAGCACGCGCTTGGCGCGCTCCTGCCCGACGACGTACTGATCGAGGTGGGCGACGATCTCGCGCGGCGTTGGCACGCGCGCCACTTTGTAATCGCCGCTGTGCTTGGGCAGGCTGTGATCCTCGCTCAGAATCTCGCGGCACAGCTCAACGCATTCATCGCAGATGTACACGCCTTCTGGTCCGGCGATCATGCGGTTGACTTCGTCTTGAGGGCGGCGGCAGAACGAACAGCGCTGCGTGCTTGAGGGCGCAGTAGGCGTCATGACATACTCCCAATACTGATGCGAGCGAGCCGAAGCCCGCTCGAATTTGCGTAACTCACTGTTTGGCGGCGTGCGGCACGGCGGTGGGCTGCAACACCGCATCGACCAAGCCATACTCGACGGCTCTGGGCGCGTCGAGGAAGAAGTCGCGGTCGGCGTCGCGCTCGATCACGTCGCGCGGTTGCCCGGTGCACTCGCTCAAGATGCTGTAGAGCTTCTCCTTTTGACGGATCAGCTCGTTTGCCTGAATCATCACGTCGGTTGCCTGACCGCCCAAGCCGCCGTGCACCAACGGCTGATGCAGGTGGATGGTGGCGTTGGGCAGGGCGTAGCGTCTGCCTTTGGCGCCCGCCGTCAGCAAGACCGTGCCGAAGCTCGCCGTCAAGCCGATGGCAGTGGTGGAGACGGGCGCTTGAATCAGTTGCATGGCGTCGTAGATGGCGAAGCCGGCGTAGACGCTGCCGCCGGGGCTGTTGATGTACATGCGAATTTCGCGCTCAGGGTCTTGGTAGTTCAGGTAGAGCAGCTGCGCGACGACCAAGTTCGCCACTTGATCGGTGATCGGCGTGCCGACGAAGACGATCCGATCCTTGAGCAGCAGCGAGTAGATATCGTAAATGCGCTCGCCGCGCCCAGTGCTCTCTACCACCGTTGGGATGATCAAATCGAGTGGAGGTTGGACGGTCATAGCGTGCTTGCCTTTCATTGCCTTTTGGATCATTTTATGAGCATAGCAGATGCTCAGCTGAAGCTGCCACAAGAATTTCGCAAGCGTTCTAGGCGTTCTCATCCGTCTGTGAGCTTGCCTGCGCCTCTTCAGAGGCGGCGGGCGGCTCAGCGCTCTCCGCTTCGGCTAGGGCGCTGCTCAGCGAGATTTGCTCAGCGGCGACGGGCATGCTCAAATCGGCGAGGTCGGGCGCCTCGCCGCGCCCGATGGCGACCAAGCGCTCCTTCAAGCGATCCATGACCAAGCGCAAGCCGACGTCGCGCCGATTGGCTTCCGCCTTGAACATGCGGCGGAAAGTTTGAGCTTGGGCGGCATCCACGCCGCCGATGGAGTCGAGCATCGCCTCGATGTGGGCGTCCAGCTCGGCGGCGCTGACGTTGATCTGCTCAGCCTTGATGAGCGTCTGCATGACGAGGCTGCGCTTGAGGCGGTTGAGGGCAGTTTCGCGGTACTCGGCGCGCAAGGCGGCGTCATCTTTGCCCTGCACCTGCTTGAGCATCTCCAACGATAAGCCGCGCTGCCGCAAGTTCTCGCTGAGTTCATTGAGGACGTCATCGATGTAGTCCTCAAGCATGGCTTCGGGATAGCGCACGGTGGCGCCTTCGACGATCTTCTGGAAGATGATGTCGGAGTAGGCTTCGTCGGCTTCGCGCTTGGCGTTCGCCTCCAGATCGGCGCGCACGCGCTCGGTCAGCTCGGCGAGGCTTTGAAGGCTCTCGTTGCTGACGCGCTTGGCGAAGGCGTCGTCCAGCTCAGGCAGTTGGCGCGCCTTGATTTGCTTGACGCTGAAGGTGATGGTGAAGGTATGCGCGGCAAGGCGCGCGTTCTCATAGTCGGCGGGGTAGGCGAGCGTCACTGTGCGCGTCTCGCCCGCCGAGACGCCCAGCGCCTGCTCGGTGAAGCCGGGCATGAACTCGCGCTTGGGGTCGGTGCTGAGCAAAATGCTGAAGTCGGTCTCGTTGATGAAGGTCTCAGGCTGCTCCTCAGCCGTTTCAGGCTCGGCGGGCGGCTCAGCCGACGTTTCGGCGGCTTCCTCGCCGTGCTGATGAGTCACCTCGCCGCGGATATCGACGATCAGCACGTCGCCCAGCTGGGCGGGGCGCTCGACGACGGTCTCTTCGGCGTGGCGCTCGCGCAGCGCCTCAAGCGCCTCTTGCACCTGTTCATCGGTGATGACGGGCGGCGTGTACTCATGGCGGACTTGGCGGTAGTCGCCCAGATCGACTTCGGGCGCCTTCGGCACGCTGAAAATGAGCTGGAGGCTCGGCTCAGTTTTGACGTCTTCGAGGCTGCCGGTCGTGTAGGGTTGCAGGTTAGCCGCCTGCAGCGACTCGCGGTAAATCTCGTTGCCCAAGTCTTCGAGGGCTTCATCCATCACCGCCTGCTGACCGACGTAATTGACGACGACGGCGAAGGGCGCCTTGCCTTTGCGGAAGCCGGGGATGTTGACTTTGTTGGCAAGGCGTTTGGCGGCGCGTTGCATGGCAGCGGCGAAGCGCTCTTCTGGCACGTCTACGGTCAGGCGCGCCGTGTGATTCTCTAAGTGTTCAATCTGCATTCGGATTCATACCTTCACGCATGGGGATAAGCTATCAGGGCTGAGCCGCCAACTTCACAGCTGAGCGCGGCTAGAGTGGGGACGGAGAGACTCGAACTCTCACGGATAATCCACATGATCCTAAGTCATGCGCGTCTGCCAATTCCGCCACGTCCCCGCACGGCTTTTGGTGCATTATACCGCAACATTGCCGCGCCTGACAATGCCAAAATCGCTGTGCCGAGCGCTCTGCAGCCCTCAGGCGAACTGGATGCGCAGCAAGTACAGCCCGCTGCCGCTGGCGATCATGACGCGCTCGCCATCGGGCAGGAAGGCGCAGTTGGTCACGCCGCGGTCGATGAAGAGGCTGTGCAGGCAGGTGTGATCGCGCAGCCGCCATAAGCGCAAGCCGCCGTTGCGCGCGCCGGAGAGCAACCACTCGCCATCGGGCGAGAAGGCGAGCGCCTGAACGTTGTGAGTATGCCCCTCCAACGTCATGAGATCGTCGCCCGTCCTGACCGAATAGAGCTTGATCTTCTTATCGTAGCCGCCCGTCGCCAAGTAGCGCCCGTCCGGGCTGAAGGCGCAGACCAGCACCGAGTTGCCGCCATGCCCGCTGAAGACGTTGCGCTCGCTGCCATCTTCAGCCCACCACAGCCGCGCAGTGCCATCGGCGCTGGCGCTAGCGATGTAGCGCCCATTCGGGCTGATGGCGCAACAGTTGACCTGCTCGCTGTGACCGTTCAGGATGAGGCGCGTCTCGCCGCTGGAGAACTCCCAGACCCGCACGCTCTGATCGGCGGACGCGCTGGCAAACCATTCGCCATTCGGGCTGATGGCGACGCGCCAAATCGGTTGGCTATGCCCCTCTAGCGTGCGCAGCAGCCGCCCGCTTGCCAAATCCCACAGGCGCAACCTGTGATCCTGACCGCCGCTGAGCGCCCAGCGGTTATCGGGGCTGATGGCGCAGCTGAACAGTCCGCCCGATTGGGGACTCGCCATTGTGCGGATGGGCGCGCCCGTGGCGACATCCCACAGGATCAGGCGGTTGCGATCATCGCTGAGCGCCAAGTTGCCATCCTGGCTGAGGTCGGCGTACCACATCGGCATGGCGCGCGGATGCACCGCCTCATCTTGCAGCAGGCGCTGCACATCCCACACCTTCACGTCTTTGTCTTCGGAGGTGGTTGCCAGCTGCGTGCCATCAGGATGAAAGGCGACCGCCCGCACAGCCTGCAGATGTCCGTGAGCAGTGACGCGCGGGGTCTGTTCAGAGCGCCAGCGCCACAGCCGCAAGCTGGTATCGCTGCCGACCGACGCCAGCCACTCGCCGTTGGGGCTGAAGGCGACGCGCTGGACGATGCCCTCGTGCCCTATGAGCTTGCGCAGCGGGCGCGTCGACTCCTCAAGGGATAGGATCAGCACCTCGTGAGCGTCGTTGCCGGCTGCGATGAACGCATCGTCGGGGCTGAAGGCGACCGTCCGCAACGCCGAAGAGGAGATGCTGAGCCTGCGGATGGTATCGAAGAGCTCAGTCTGCCAGAGCATCAAGTCGCCGCCGCGATGCGCCGAGCAGAAGAGCCTGCCATCCGAGTTGAAAGCGACGGCGTTCGGCGGGTGCTCGGAGGAAGAGCGCGCGTTGTGCAGCTCTGCCCCCGTGGAGACGTCCCACAGGCGCAGGAAGCCATCGTTACCGACTGAGAGCAGCCGCTGGCTATCCGGATGGAAGGCGCTATCGATGACCGTGTTGCCATGCCCGTTCAGCACGCGCACGCGCGCGCCGCGCTGGACATCCCACAGCTGCAGCTGCTGCCAGCCGCTGCTGACCAGCCACTTGCCATCGCGGCTGATATCACAGCTGTACTGGCGATGGTTCAAGCCGCGCAGCAAGGTGCGCAGATTGCCCGTCTGAACGTCCCACAGGCGCACCGACTGATCTTCCGAGACCGTCGCTAGCAGGCTGCCGTCCGGGCTGTAGGCGCAATCGAGGACGCTATCGAGGTGCCCGCGCAAGGTGCGGATCAGGGCGGGGTGTAGGGCGGGCAGATCGTGCCAAGCCGCCAAGCGCGGCAGCGCCAAGCTGCGGGCGTAATCGGCGACCAGCGGCTGCAGAGCAGGCACATCGCCCAGCCACAAGACGAGCGTCGCGGCGATCTCGTCGCTTTTTTGGGCGGCGGCGAGGATGTGATGGATGCGAGCGTACTCGCGGCGCAAAATAGCGAGCTGCGCATCGGCGGGGGCGTGGGCGGCGGCGAGATTCAGGTCAGCCTCCACCCGATGCGGGCGGCACAGCGCCGTCTTAGCCACCAAATAGCGCATATCCTTGACGACCTGCACCAGCGCCGCGCCGCGCCCGGTGCGGATCAAGTGCCGCCCGAAGAACTCCCACAAGTAGGGCACATCCTCAGGCAGGCTTTGCCAAGTTTCGTAGGTGTAGGGCTTGATCTCAAAGCTGCGCGTCAGCTTCGGGACGCCCCGAATCAGAAAGCGGGCTGTGTAAGTCCCGACGCGCCAATGCGGCTGCTGAAATTGGAATTGCAGGTTGGCGTCGCTCTCAGCGGCGCTCAGGCGCGTCTCGCTCAGCACCAGCTGCCCCCTTTCCGGCTCGCCGTACCACACTTCAGCGCGCAGCTCGGTGTGCAAGGGCAAGGCTGAGAGGCGCACCAGCAAGTAAATCGCCTCGACGTATTCAACCGCCCACTCCAGATCGGTGTTGAACGGGTTGGGATTGAGCGAGAGTCGCCCGCTTTCGAGGCACGCCTCCTCAAAAAAAGCGATCTCAAGGCTGCCCATCGGCTCATCGAGGTTGGTGACCTCATCGCGCACATACAGCGTGGCGCTGAACGTACCGACTTGCCACGCGTTGGTGATATCGGGCGAGAGCAGCACCCACAGCGCGCCGGGCTGCACCTCCAAATTGAGGCTGCGCGGCACATCGGGCGCAGGTCGCGCGAGCGCGTCGAAGGGGATCGTGTCGTCCATGTAGGCTTCGAGGTCCGCGTCGCCGTCGATGATTTCGTCGTCATCCTCAGCCTCATCCTCATCATCTGTGTAGTCGGGCTCGGCGCTGAGGGGAGGGGGCGCGGCTTGCATCGGCGGCGCGCTGAGCGTCTGCAGCTGCTCGGAGAGCTGGGCGTGCAGGCGTTCGGTATGGGCGACGAACTCGGCGTAGCTCAAGCTGAGGCGGTATAGCTCCGTGCCTTGCGGATTGACGATCACGAACGAGAGGAGGGTGCTATCCTGAGCGCCGCTGAGCTTGCCCACAAACAGGACGCTCTCGCCCTTCCAATAGAGCGTGGCGGGCTTGTGACTGGGGTCGTTCAGGCGCATGGCGCTCCAGCTGGTCAGCTTGGGGAGCGGGAAGCGCTGCTCGATCTCGCGGATGGCGCGCTGAATGGCGTCGTGGATGCTCAGCTCGGTGATCGTGTAGCCCTCTGAGGTCTTGCGCAGGGCGGGCAGGGCGCGTCTATCGCCGACTTTGCCCAGCGCCGTCACCGCGCTCCAGCGCAGGTCGTTATCGGAGTCCTGCAGCAGGGGGATGAGCAGTGGGGTCAGCTCTTCGACCTTGAGATGGGCGGCGATCTCGATCAGGATGCGTCGCGCATCCGGGTCGCGCTCGGCGGCGATCAGATCGAGCAGCTGGGCGGCGAGATCGGGCGGCAAGTTCTTCTGGCGGCTGAGCATGGCGGCGGCTTGCCAGCGCACGAACGGATTCTCGTGCTGCAGAGCCGCCACAATCGGGGCGACCTCGCCGATATCGCTGAAGCGGTTCAGCGTGGCAATTGCCAGCATTTGCAAGCGCCTATCGTCGCTCCTGAGCGCCTGCAGGAGCGGCTTGGTCAGGCGCATTTTGGTGGCGGCGCGGATGATCAGGGGCAGATGATCGGGCGGGGCGCTGCTCAGGCGCGCCGTGAGGAGCGCCTCGCTGCCGCCCAGCACCAGCACCTCGTCATACGTTTTATCCAGCAGCGGATCGCGCAGCCCGCTGAGGCGTTCTTCCGCCAGCCAGCGCAGCGCCAGCTGGGCTTGATTCTCGCAGACGGGGCAGCCCGCTTTGCGTTGCAGGGCGATGGCTCGCTGGTAGAAGCGTTCGGCGGCGGCGAAATCGCCTGCGCGCTGGGCGGCGATGCCGCGCTTGAGCAGGATGGCGCCCTCGCGGCTATCGACGAAGCGTTGCTCGGCGGGCGTGAAGGGGTAACCCTCTTGGCGCGCCTCGGCGATCAGGGCGTCGCACAGGTCGAACTCGTTGCGGCGCAGCAGCTGGTTGAACTGATCGAACCAGTAGCACAGCCCGTAGTAGGTGTTCTCGACGAAGGCGCGGCGCACTTGGGCGATGACGCGTTGCTTCAGGATGCCGTGCACTTCGGTGCGTTCGGCATTGGTGCGCGCGGCGTAGCGATTCTCGAAGAGGTAGATGTGCTTATCGAAGCCGAACGAGCCGATGAAGCGCCCGTCGGCTGTGATATCGACCACGTAGACCTGATTGCCGGTGCGGTATTTCTCCAGCAGCTCGCCCGTGCGGCTGAAGAGGTAGATGTGCCGATCATACGAGGCGACCGCCACGAACTCGGCGTCGGCGCTCAGGCTCAGCCCGTAGATGCTATCGCCGGTGCGGTATTTCCAGAGCAGCTCGCCCGTGCCGCTGAGGAGGTAGACGTGCGAGTCGGTTGAGCCGGCGGCGATGAAGGCGCCATCGGCGGTGGGGTAGGTGATATTGACGTTGCCGCCCAGCTTGTAGCGCCAGATCAGCTCGCCCGCTTCGTCCAGCAGGTAGACGTACTGATCGTTCGAGCCGCCGATCACCCGCGAGCCATCTGGCAGCACGCGCGCGCCCGCCCAGACCTCCCCGCCTGTGCGATATTTCCAGAGCAGCTCGCCCGCCTCGTTCAGGCAGTAGATGTGATCGTTGCCGCCGAAGACGATGCGCCGACCGTTCGGCGTCATGCTCAGGCGCGCGATCTTCCTGTGGTTGCACGCATATTGCCACAGCAGGCTGCCATCGCGGGCGAAGCAGCGAATTTTGCCGTCGTCATCGCCGCTGACGATGCGCTCGCCGTCTTCCGTCACGGCGACCCCGGCTTTGGTCTGTGCGCCGCCGCTGTATTTCCAGAGCAGCTCGCCGCTCTCGAAGTCCAGCACGCTGGTATCGACGCCGCGAATCGTGCCGACGGCGAGGATGTTGCTGCGCTGCGAGAGCGCAAAGCGGAACGCCTCGCCTTGAATCTGCTGTCTCCACAGCAGGCTGCCATCGCGGGCGAAGGCGTAGAGGCTGCCATCTTCCGCGCCGCCGATCAGCTTCTCGCCGTCCGGCGTGAAGGCGCAAATCAAGCCCTGCGAATCGGCAGGGTGCTCCCACAGCAGCCGCAATAGCGCGTTCATGAGGCGACTCCCAGATCGGCGTAGAGGTGATAGGCATAGCAGGGCGCGATCTGACCGTCCTTCCAGCAGAAGAACTGGCTGTTGCCCCACGGGTCGAGCACGAGCGCCACGTACCATTCATCGGCGAAGAACTGGCTGTGCAAGAAGACGTCGTGCTGAGAGAAGAACAGGGTCGTGCCTTGGGCGCTGGGCGACTCGTCATCCTGCGCGGGGAGGCTCTCGCTTTGGCTGGTGGGCATGGTGACCACGTGCGTGTGATACCAGCCGACGATGCGCTTGGCGGGGAACTGTTGGCGCAGCTGCGCCTGATGGCTCTGCCAGCTCTCGAAGGTGTAGTGCAGCTCGGTGGCGCTGGAGACCAAGCCCTCGCTGATGATGAAATCGCTGACCTCGACGATCAGCCGCCCGCCGTCGGTCGGGCGGTAGACGTTGCCGACCAAAATGCCGCCCACCTCGACCTCTTCGCTGATCTTGGCGGCTTGGATGAGCGCCTCGTAGGTGCTTTGGCGCACGAAGATGCGGATATCATCGGCTTGGGGCTGCCCGACGCTGCTGAGGATCGGATAGGCGTTTGGGTCGCGGAAGGCGAAGGCGGGCATCTCGGGCTCGTCGGAGAGGAATTCGATCAGGCTGGCGGCTTTGCGCTCTAAGGTGGGCAGCTGTTCTTTATCGAACTGGGCGTCGTCGTCGTCTTTGGCGTAGAAGCGCAGGCGATAGAGCTGCCCATCCTGCAGCACGCCCAGACTGAGCAGGGCTTGCTCCACGCCGTAGGCGATGAAATCGGCGCTGAGCGTCTGCGGCTGGAAGTCGTAGGCGAGCATCAGGTTGCGTTCGCGGACGTACAGTTCGAGGCCGAAGTAAGAGACGGGCTGATCGGGGGGCGTGTTCGGCTCGTAGTGCAAGGCGATCCACGTATTCTGGACGGGCGGCGACGGCGGCGTGAAGAGGATGCCCTGTGCGCGCATGGCGGTGCCGTAGCGCGGCGTCAGGCGGACGGTGTAGTGTTCGCCTTGCCGAATGACGGCTTGTCCAACCAACTCCGAGACCAAACGACGGACGAAGCCCTCGCACAAGTTGGCGGCGTCTACGTCTCTAGCGTAGAGCAGCTCGCCTTCGTTGCTGGTGATGTGCAGGCTGAGATACTTCATGCTTTTGCCTAGTGCGCCTTGCTAGATTTCATCGAGCTGGATTTCATCGAGCTGGACGGGCGGAGCGCCCCTTGAGCTTAAGACCTTGCGCCTAAGACAGCGCGCCCGCTCAAACCGAGGTGGCTTGCAGCGGGCGGCTTCCCTATTGCACAGCGAGGTTGCCAGAGACGCCAGCTCAGCCGGCGGTCATCTCGGGCACCATCGTCAGCGTCGCGCCCTCGACCACGCCCGCCGACTCGAGCGTCTCTTCCATCTGGAGCTGGCGGTTCTCGTAGGCGAGGTGGTACTGCTGCGGGCGACCGCGCGGATCGGTCGTTGCCAAGCCGAGCGCGGTGATGAGTGCCGGCACCAACTCGCGCACGGGCGCTTCCGTGGCGATGCGCGCTTCGCGGCGCTTGTTACCCGTGTGGTCTTCCAAAAACAGACGGACTTTATTGGGAGTAGCAGTTGCCGACATGACTTGAATCTCCTTCACAGACATGGACTTGGAGTTAGCTTCGCTACCGTCGCCTCACCGCGCACGGCAAAGAGCTTACATGCATAGTATACTCACAAACTTGATCCATTTGATCGGTTAGTTATGAAACTCTAACCTTTCGCTCGAAGCGCCCGTCAGCCAGCCCGCCAGACCCTCATCGCGCGCCAAGTCCGCCATGATCAGCACTTCATAAGCGTAGTCAGAGGCGTACTGCGCCACCGCCTGCGCGCTCAAACGGAAGCGCTCCAAGCTGAAGCAGGCGAGCGGCATATCCAGCAATAATAGCACGTTGCCGCCCTCATCCAGCACGAAGCGCGCCCAATAGAGCTGCTCGTTGACCGCCAACAAGTACTCGCAGAGCGCCTCGCGCTCGCGGCTGCCCCACCAACGCGCCGCCGCCTCGCCCTCTAGAATCGGCACTTGCCAGTACGCCCACGCCGCGTTGAAGGCGAGGTAGACTTCAAAGGGGCGCTCTGGCGCTTTGTAATGGAAGTGATACTCGTTCGTGCCGATGGGCTTGCGGTAGCCCCAGCCCTCGTGCCGCAGCCCTTTGAAGTAGGTATCTAGCGCGTAGCGCGGAAAGTACTCAACGTTCGGCTCGGCGGGCGCATCTGAGGCGGCGCGGACGATGGGCGAGTCGTGCTGCTGCGCCGCCCGCCACAACGCCTCAACGGTCAGGTGGATGTAGGTGCGCTCCAGCTCGATGAGGGGCAGTTCCGCCTGCAGCAGCAGCTGCCCGCGCGGATCGCGCCCGTATTTGCACAGATACAGCTGCCGCGCCGCCTGCAGGTAGTGCGCCGCGGGCTGAGTCTGAGGCACGGGCAGGCTGAAGTACAGCCAACGCGCGTTCAGATCGGCGTAGAGGGTCTGCCCCGCGCGTTGGAGCTGCCAGCCTTCGGCGGCGGCGCTGACTTGCCAGCCCTGAGTCTGCAGGGCGCTGAGGGCGGCGTGGATGGCTTGCAGATCGTCGGCGTGCTTATTCATTGTCGATCAGCTCGATCAGCTCGCTCATCAGGCTGCCGCTCTCGGTCGGCGTGCCATCAACCCACTCCACGAAGCCGCCCACGCGCCGCATCACCAACGGGTTGCGCGGCGGCTCGCCCGTCAGCACATCGCGCGAGTCGATCGGGAAGCGGCTCTCGGGCTGCGTTTTGAGCCACGCCACCACCTCGTGCGTGCGCGCGAGCGGATCGTCCATGTTGTAGTGGCGGTACTGCACCATGCGCGCCGTCATCACCGCGATTTGATCGAGCGTGGCGGAGATCGGGAAGGCCAGATCGGCGTTGCAGATGAAAGGCGGATAGATGTTCGGATGCCAGATCGGGGTCAGCCAGACGAAGCGCGGCGGCTTGACCGGATAATCCACGTTGAAGATGACCTCCATGGCGTGGTTGGTGGTCTCGACGATGTTGCCGTTGGAGTCTTGGCGCAGCCCGACGCAATTGAAGACCAGCAAGTACTTCTCAGGCGGCTGGTTGGGGAACTTCGCGATGAATTGTTCGGGCGTCAGGAAGCCGCGCAAGCCGTCGTTGATGATCTGATTGAACTCTTGGCGGCTCATGGCGCGCCCCAAGTAGGCGCTGACCTCGTCGGCGCTCAGATCGGCGCAGTAGACCTCGATCAAGCCTTTGGGACGGCGCACGCTCAAAATGCGCTCGAATTCGTGCTTGAGACGGTTGTTGCGGCGGTCGGTGTAGCTGGGCATATCCATTCTCCTTCACTCAGACCAAGCAGCTAGGAGGTCGGGCGCGTCGGCGCTGAGTTCGAACCAAAAGACGCGCTCCGCGCCCGCCACGCGCGCGGCGACCTGCAGCACAGCCAGAGGCGGCACGCCCAGCTGCAGCAGCGGCACGTCGGCGGCCGGCGAATTGGCGCTGAGCGGCAAGCGGCTGAGGATGCTGGGCAGGCGCGGCGTGCCGCAGACGGGGCAGGTGGCGCCGTCGGGCATCACGGCGTCGTAGGGGCGGTAGACGGGCGTGCTGACCTCGCAAGCGGGGCAATCGAAGCGGCTGATCAGCTCCTGCTCGGGCAGCAGGGCGGGCTGTTCGGCGCCCTCAGCCGCCAAGATCGGCGCGATGGCGGCGTAAAACGCCCCGACGCTCAGATCGGCGGCGCGCAGGGGCAACTCCGTGACGACGGCGCGCGGCTGGGCGTGGCTGAAGCAATCGGGACGCTCGCTGTAGGTGAGCAGCGAGGTGCTGTGCGTGTAGCCGTTGATGTAAATGCCCTTGCCGGCGGGCACGGGCAAGCCGTGCAGCAGCTTGACCGCCTCCTGCACTTGCCACGCCGCCACGAGGGAGGCGCTGGTGGGCGTGGTGGGTTGCCTGCCCTCTTGGAGCGCCTCAGGGCGCAGCATCGGGCAGCGGTAGCGCACATTGACCAAGTCGTAATCGGCTTCGGTCATGGTGCATTCGTAGCAGGCGCCCTGATCGGGCACGAAGATGCGGGCGATGCCCATCAGCACCTCCAACGCGCCGTCGATCCACGTCACGCCGTAGCGCCAGCAGGCGCGATTGACGGCGAGGCGCGCCGCGCGGTTATCCAGACAGCCGATCACCACGTCCACGCGCCGATAGATGCCCTGTCCGAGCGCTTGGGTCACATCGCCGTGAAAGGTCGCCACGCGCACATCGGGATTGATCTCGCGCAGGCGCGCCGCCGCCACCTCGACCTTGCGCTTGCCGGCGTCCTCAGCGCGGTACAGCACCGAGCGCGAGAGATTCGCCGCCTCGACCGTGTCAAAATCGACCAGAAAGATGTAGCCGACGCCCAGCAGGGCGAGATTCTTCAAGACCTCGTTGCCCAGCGCGCCGGCGCCCACCACCATCACGCGCGCTTGGCGCAACCGCGCCTGATCCCACCAGTCGATCAGTTTGAGGCTGGCGTAGCGGTCGGCGCTGGGCGCGCTGATCTCGATCAGCCCGTCGCCGTCGCTCAGCTCGATCAGATCGCTCATCCTTGCGCCTCCTCAGCACGCTCGGCGCCCTCCTCGCCGAAGTAGGGCGGCGTGTTGGGCATGAAGATCGAGCGCAGCAGCTGGCTGACGTCGTATTTGCTGCAGGCGGGGCAGTTGCCCATGCTCACCCAGCACTCCAAGTGGAAAGCGGTGTTGCACTGTCTGTTCGGGCAGTAGACCACGTGCTGTCCGGCTTGGAAAGGCTGCGCATCGATGCCGGGCGTGCCCGCCATGCAGCGCACCTGCTGCACCACCAACGGGCTGTTGGCGGCGAGCTGCTCCACCACGATGCCGCGCGCCGCCAAAAGGCGCTTGAGCGTGCTGCGGATCGGATACAGGCAGCCGGGCGTCGGGCAGAATTCTTGCTCGAACCAGCATTCTTTGTGATAGGGTATCCCGCAGCGCGGGCAGACCACCACTTCATCGCTGATGCTGAAGTTCAGGCGGCAGACCGAGCAGCGTTTGCCCAGCAAGGGCGAGCCCGCCGCCACGCGCTGCAGGGTCACCTCCCAGAAGGTCAGCTCGAGGTTGCCGATCTGCAGGCGGCTGCCTTGCCGCAAGGCGCGCAAAGTCACCACGCGCCGCCCGTTGACGCGCACCGGCGCCGCCTGATTCAAGTTCACCACCACAGGCACTTGGTAGACCCTCGCCCGCGTGATGACGGCTTGCGGCTTGCCCGCGCCGCCGCCCAGCTGCGCGTCGCCCTGCTCATGCAGGCTCAAGAGGAGCGGCTGTGCGTCCGAGAAGGCGTACTCGCCAAGGCTGCCGTCGGGATTTTGAAAGGTCAGGAAAGGCATGGTCGATCCTCGCAGATTAAGCCGAGCCATCGCCGTCAAAGGGCTTGAGGCTAAGCCTCGCTCGTCTCAGGCGGCGGCGCGGCGGCTTCGGCGGGCGCGCTCAGCAGACGGTCGAGGACGGCTTGGACTTCCCAACGGACGCTGATGTCCGAGTCGTTCAGCCAGCCGATCAGGGCATCGATGGCGGCTTCGCCGCCCAGCTCGCCGATGGCGGCGACCGCGGCGAGGCGCACCGCCCGCTCCCAGCGCGGCTCGAGGAAGGGCGTCGCCAGCGCCAGATGCTCGGCGGCGGTGCCGACCCTGCCCAAGCTGATCAGGGCGTGTTGCAAGATGGCGGGCGAGTGTTGGTCGTGCGCCTGCAAGGTGCCGACCAGGTTCGTCAGCATCTCAGCGGCTGCCTCTTGATCTTGGAAACTCTGCGCCTCGCTGCTGGGGCGGGGCGCGCTGCGCCCGCCGAACAGGGCGCCGAACAGACCGAGCGGATGTGGTGACATGTTCTCAGTTGCCTCAGGGAGAGATGAAAACTCGCGCTCCAGCGCTTGCGAAGCAAATTCAAACGGGTCAAGCCCTATACGAGCGCGCCTCCCAAAGATGATCCGCGCTCTTTCGATTGGCTCTTGCTCGTCCCCGCCGCGGGAGACGGGATGCGGGGTTGGGCGCTCAGGCATGGCTGACCTCCTCAGGTGTTAAGCGGCTTGCCGTCTTTGAAGAGCGTGTAGGTCTCGACGGAGAAGAAGGTGAACGGATTGTGCAGCTCGATGCGCTGCCCGCCCACGCGCACTTCGTTCCAGCTCTTGACCTCAACCCGCCCGCCGGTGCGCCGCGCCGAGGCGATCACCTCGCCGCGCACGCGCGCCCGCGTGTAGGCAGGCGGCGTGATCTGCGCCGTCCGCACCGACTCAGCATCCCAGAGCGTATCGAGCGCCTCGGCGCCGCGCTGGGCGCGCAGCAGCTTGTAGAACGGACTCTGGGCGGGATCGACGTTGTGATATTGGATGTCCAGCTCTTGGAGTTTGTAGCGGATCGGCTGCGCCTCTAGGTTGGGCGTCGTCCAGCTCAAGCCGTGGTGCGCCAAGAGCCGATCCAGCAGGCTCTTCTTGGTGATCCAGTCGACTTTGCCGAAGAGCCGCGACGGATCGCGCTGGAGGGCATCGAGGGTCTCGCCCCACAGCCCGATCAGCTCGCGCTCCTCCTCAGAGATTGGATGGCGCTCGGCGTAGCGCAGGACTTGCTCCAGATAGACGCGTTGAATATCGATGGCGGTCATCTGCCGCCCGTCGTAGAGCGGCAAGAGCGCGCTGCAGCTGGGATCGCGCGAGACGGTGTGCATGGCGCGCACCGGCTCCTTGAGGTGCGGGATGGCGCCGATTTCGAGGTCTTCGAGCAGGCGCAGCAACAAGCCGACCGTGCCGAGCTTGAGGAAGGTGCCGTAGCCGGACATGCAGGCATCGCCCAAGATCAGGTGCAGGCGGCGATGATTGCCATCGCTGAAGGGCTCGTTTTCGCGTCCGAGGTTGAAGATGCCGCGCATATCGCGCGTATCGCGCGAGACGACGGCGTTGATGAAGTCGGCGCGTTGCCCCAGCTGGAAGGCGAAGCCCTGCTCGCCGCGCCGCCCCAGCCCGATCCGTCCGGGCGCGCACAGGATCAGGCGCGTGGCTAGGAAAGGCACGAGGTAACGGACGGAGAGGCGCAAGTAGTCCTCGTGATCGAGCCAGGCTGTCTCGCGCTCCGCCATGTAGTTTTCGTGGCAGCCGTAGGTGTTGCCGTGAACGTCGACGTTGTTCTTGATGATCAGGATGCGCCCGCGGAAGCCATCTTCGCGCAGCAGCTCCTGTGCGCGGGGCAGCACCTGCGCAAGGGAGGCATCCGCCGCCTTATCGTAGAGCGCAATCTGGCGGGCGCTGCGGCACTCGGCGTGCGCCCACTCGGCGTGACCGACGTCGTGGTAGAACTTGGCGCCGGTCATCAGGAAAGCGCTCTCGCTCAGCCCGACTGCCTCGCTGAGGGCGCGGCGCACCGCGCCGACGAGCGTCTCTTTAGTCGGTTCGCTCCCGCTGCGCTCGCTCAGAAAGGCGATGCCGTATTCGGTCTCTAGGCTGAAGATTCGCTCGCGCATAGCACATCCCGAAGGCGCGGAGCGGCGCTCGGGGCGCCGCCCCTGGCCCGAACTCACTCGCCCGTCTCTTGGCGGAAGCGGCGCACGAACTCCTCTGAGGTGGTGGTGCGCAGCTCAGGGCGTTGTTGGCTCTCGCCGCCGATGGTCTCGACGGGCAGGTCTCCGCCGCCGAAGAAGTCGCCCAGCACGTCGTCGATCACATCGCGGGCGGGCGTCGCCGAGTCGTGGGCGAGGCTGCTCGGCTCTTGGCTGGCGCTCTGTTGGGCGCGGGTGAGGTGTTCCTGATCGCTCATGCTCAGTACTCTCCATAACTATAGCTTTGGTAGGTCCCATAGCTGCGGTAGTAGGATCGGGTGATCGGCTTCAGGGCGTTCAGCAGCTCCTGCAGCGTGCTGACGCCCTCTAGGAGCGGCTCGACTTGGGCGCGCGTGCCGCTGAGCGGGTCGGGCAGGGCGAGGTAGAAGTCGTGGGTCATGTACGGCTCGCGGAAGCTGACCTCAGCCCAATCGGCGTGCGAGACGTGCTCGCCGAAGCGCGCGAGGAGCGTGCCGCGCAGGTAGGCGCGCGTATCTTCGGGCGGCGTGGTGATGTAGGGCTCGATCTCGGCGTCGCTGAGCAGGCGCTCGACGGCGCCGCTCGCCTGCAGGCGGTAGAACATGCCGTTCTGACGCGGCTCGGCGCCGCGCCGAATATCGTGATACTCCAGATCGAGGCGGCGCAGGCTGAAGTAAATCTCGCGCTGCCGCCAATAATCGGCGTAGCTGAGGCGATGGCGCGCCATGTAGCTCTCCAGATAGCTGCCGCGCACGCCGTACAGCCGCTTGATGCCGGCTTGAATCGCCTCTGGACTCTCACCCAGCAGCTCGCGGGTCTGATCGAGGGTCAGTTCGATGGGCAGCTCCCAGAGCGCCACTTGCGACCAGTCCGTGCGCTGACTGGCTAGGTAGCGCTCCATCAGGTTGCGCTTGATCGCCCAGTCGAAGCGGGTGCTGAGCAGCCGCCAATCGCGCCCGAGCTTATCGAGGCTATCCGCCCAGACCTGCAAGACCTCGCGGTAAGCCGCCAAGAGGTCGTCGGCGAAGTTGGCGGCGCGCGCCTCGACGTAGTCGCGGGCGGCGGCATAGAATTGGCGTTGCATCTCCAGCGCCGTGATGGTCTCGCCGCTATCGAGCGGCAAGGGGCGGCTGAAGGTCAGGTCGCGCGAGATCACCTGATAGGCGTCGATGGGATCGTCAAAAGTGAAGTTGAGGGCGAGGGCGTTATCCTCAAGCATCGAGAGGATGATCTGAGTCGTGCCGATCTTGAGGAAAGTGGCGTATTCCGCCATGTTGGCATCGCCGAGGATGACGTGCAGGCGGCGGTATTCTTCGCGGGCGGCGTGCGGCTCGTCGCGCGTGTTGATGAGCGGGCGGTTGTGCGTGGTTTGCAGCCCGATCAGAGTCTCGAAGAAATCGGCGCGCTGCGTGAGCTGGTAGCCGTCGGCGGCTTTCTCGTTCTCCGCGCCGACCTTGCCCGATCCGCACAGGATGGCGCGGCTGGTCAGGAAGGGGATCAGGACGCGCAAGGTGCGGTGGAAGCGCCGCATGATCAGGTCTTCGTAGAGCGCGGCGGAGAGCAGGTAATTCTCGTGGCAGCCGTAGCTATTGCCCTTGTGATCGCTGTTGTTCTTGTAGATGGCGATCTCTTCGCCCGCCGCCAGCCCGCCGCGCGCGTTGGCGCGCTGACGGGCGCGCTCGACGATGATCTCCCCGGCTTTATCGGCGGCGACGGCGCTGCGCGGCAGGCGAGTCTCCGCCGTGCAGTACTCTGGGTGGGCGTGATCGATGTAGAAGCGCGAGCCGTTGGGCAGCATCAGGCTGGAGTAATCCCAGCCGTAGGTCGCCATGTAGGTCTCAGCGCGGACGGGCTGCTCGGAGTCGACCATCTCGGCGAGGGGCGTCCCGGCGTCCAGCAGACGGATATCTTGAGTCTCAGGGGCAGTGTAGGCGGCTTGTTGGGCGCGGCGGGCTTGGGCGAGGCGCGCCTCTTTGACTTGGTGGCGGCGCAGCAGGGCGCCGGCTTCCTCGCACTGCCCCAGCACCAGGCGCGAGGCGACGAACGGATTAGACGCCGCCGCGTTCAGCACGAAAATGCCGTATTCGGTCTCGATGCCGATCAATTTCGGTGTGGTCAAAGGATTCCCTCCCGGTGAGCCTGCCTACGTGCTGCGCGATTCGGCGTGCGGCTGCGCCGTCTGATAGGGCTTGCGCTTCTCGATGCCCCACGGATCGTCTTCGAACGCCTCTAGGAAGATTTTCACGGCGCGGATATCGCCTTGCCGCACGGCGCCCACGCCGACGTTCTCGTTCAGCCAGTGCGCCACGAACTGTTCGGCGTTCTCGCGGAATTCATCCGCCAGCGCCGCCCGCAGATCGGCGAGGGTGATGCCGACCGCGCCGCTGCCCGCCGCAATTTGGCGCTTGAGCGCCGATTTCTTGGCGCGCGAGACCAAGCTCATCAGCACGGCGCCGCTGGCGAAATCGCGCAGCGGGAAGACTAGGCGCTCGTCGGCGCCGTTGGGCGTGCGGATGGAAGTCTCTAGGCGGCTGGTGGCGCTGTAGAGGACTTTGAGGGTCTCTAGGCTGAGCGCCTCAGCCAGCTGTTCGCGGCGGGCGATCTCGGCCAGCAGGGCGCCCGCCTCTGGATCGCTCTGCGCGAGGGCGCGCAGCGCCTCGCCCTTCGGCTCGCGCGGATCGAGCGCCTTGCGCACGTCGTGCTTATCGGGCAGAGCCTCCAGCAGGGCGTCGCGGGTTGCATCGGGCAGGAAGGCGCCGAACAGCTCGATGCAACGGCGGGCGGTCGCGCTTTTGAAGGTCAGGTTACGCCCGTAGCTCTCAGGCGGTTGGGGCAGATCGGCGTCGCTGAGGGGCAGGTCGGGCGTCAGGTAGAGCGCCATGATCTGCAGGGCTGCCTCTTGGGTCGGACGGTTGATCTTGATCTTGACGTCGAGGCGACCGGGGCGCAGGATAGCCGGGTCGATCATGTCGGAGCGGTTGCTGGCGCCGATGATGATGACGTTCTCGCTGCCCTCGACGCCGTCCATCTCGGCGAGGAATTGCGGCACGATGGTGGTCTCGACGTCGGAGGAGCGCCCGCTGCCGCGCGTGCGGAAGAGCGCCTCCATCTCATCGAAGAAGATCACGACCGGCGTGTAGAAGGAGGCGCGCGCTTTGGCGTCCTCGAAAATCTTGCGGATGCGCGACTCGGTCTCGCCGACGTATTTGTTGAGCAGCTCCGGACCTTTGACGTTGAGGAAGTAGCTGCGGATGCCATCTTTGCGGCGCAGCACCTCGTGGATGCGCGTCAGAGCGGCTTCGGGATCGTCCAGATCGACGTCGTTTTTGCGCAGCTCTTCGGCGATCTCGAACAGGTTGGGCGTGGCGGAGTCGCCGCGCAGGGCGCGGAGGGCTTCGAGCGCCTGAGGATCGTGCGGGTTGGCGCGCAGCTGCAAGTACAGCTCGATCAGCTGGGCGAGGCGGCTCAGGTGGGCGCGGATGCTGAGGGTGAGCGAGTTGGCGACGGCTTTGGCGATCAGGGTCTTGCCGCAGCCGGGCGGACCGTAGAGCAGGATGCCCTTAGGACGGTCGAGCTGGTAATGATCGAACAGGTTGCGATGGATGTAGGGCAGCTCGATGGCGTCGCGGATGGTGACGATCTGCTCATCCAAGCCGCCGATATCCTCATAGCGCACGTCCGGCACTTGTTCAAGGGTCAGGCTGCCGCTCTCTTGGGCGGGCAGTTTCTCGAAGGCGATGCCGATGCGCGGATCGACGCGCACGATATCGCCGATCTCGACGGTCTGGTGGAAGAGTTGATCGCTGATCTCGACCACGGCTTCGCCGCTGCCGACGCGCACCTGCAGGCGCGGGCGAATCTTGGCGATGGCGTGCTTGCCGCTCGGATCGATCTGGACGATGTCGCCGCGTTTGAGGGTCTCGGCGAGGGCGGGATCGCACAGGGCGCTGAATTTCTCGCCGCTGAGCCACTGCACGCGCACGTGGACGCCCTCCGGCGGCGCCAAGACGCGCGCGGCGTTATCCGGGCTGAGGATGGCGGTCACTTCGGCGGTCTCGCCGCGCAGAAAGTCTTGGCGGATGCCCACCACGTTGCGCGAGCGATTCAAGACGACTTGCTGCCCTTCGCGCAGCTGATCGATGGGCAGATCGGGCGCGGCGAGCTTGACCTCGAGGCGCTGCCCGTTGTAGCCGACGATCACATCGCGCTGACTGACTAGGATGGCGTGCAATTCGTCGCGCAGCAGCTCAAGGCGCTTGCGCTCGTCGGGCAGGATGGCGCGCTCGATGGCGTCGTTGAGGACTTCGGAGAGCGTCTCCCAGAGCAGATCGTTATCGCTGCCCAGCTCGATGGGCTGCCCGTTCTCATCGAGGATTTGGCGCTTGGGGCGCGGCGGGCAGACGCCCAAGAAGATGCCGTATTCCAGCGGGGCGCTGCGCGCCTCTTCCAGCTCGCGCTGAGTCTTGATCAGCAAGTCGCGCAGGCGCTGGATGCCGCTCAGTTTGCTCACGAAGGCGAGCGCCTCCATGTGGCGGGCGCGCTCGTCGGGCGGGAGCGGCGGCGTGGCGCGCAATTTCTCCTTGACGAGGCTCTCCAGAAGGTGGATCAGGCTTTCGACATCCGCTGGCATCGCAATTCATCACCTTGAGCGCTTGAAGCGCACTCACACTAAACGACGAGACGGCTTGATCGAGTCTGAAGCGGCTTGAATGCCGTGCCGCGTTCGCCCCGCGGACTTCGCTTGTGCATACGGTAGGGCGAATCGCCTCGCTGCTCAACAGCCTAAATGTACTATGTTAAACTCTCTTTGGATACGGGTGCTTGGGCTAAGAGTTGATTAGAATTGGCAGCGTCGCGTCATTTTCCGCTTTGAGTCCGTGCAACGATGCGTTGAAACTCTGCTTATGCCCACTTTTACAATCATTTTCGTGACCTACAACAGCAGCGCAACTATCTCCAGTGCGTTGCGAGCCGCTCTGGCGCTCGATCTGCCCGATCCGTCGCTTCAGCTGCGCATCGCTGTGGTCGATAACTGCTCTCAGGATACCACACTTTTCATTCTTACGCAATATTTCCCAGAGGTGCTAATTTTTTCTAACGAAAGGAATCTGGGCTTCGCAGCAGCCAACAATGTGGCGCTGCAACGCCTGCCATCGGATTACTTCGGCTTGGTCAACCCCGATGTGCGCTTGGATCGGGGCTGGCTGGCGGCGCTGTGGCGGGCGTTCGAGGCTGATCGGCAGCTGGGGGTGGCGGGCAGCAAAATTTTCTTCGGCCAGAGCGGTCTGCTGCAGCACGCGGGCGCGATCATACGCCCTAACGGGCTGACCTATCACTTAGGGGCGGGCGAGCGCGATCAGGGGCAGTACGATGCGCCGCGAGAGGTCGACTATGTGATGGGGGCGGCGTTGGCGTTGCGCGGCGACCTCGCCGAGCGGCTGGGCTACTTGCACACAGGCTACTTCATGTACTTTGAAGAGACTGAGCTGTGCGTGCAAGCGCGCCGAAGCGGCTATCGCGTGCGCTACATACCCGAGGCAGTCGCCTATCACGATGAGCGCCACAGTCTGAGCGGCAAGCCCTCCGCCCGTTATCTGTGGCGCTATCATCGCTCGCGCTACCGTTTCGCCGCCCGCAATCTCGAGGCGCGCGCCTTCTGCCGCGCTGAGCGCGCTTGGCTGCGCGAGTCCGTCCGCGATGTGCGCTACCGCTTGCTCTTGAGCGCGGCGCGGCTCTCGCAGGTGCGCTTGTGGCTGCGCTACAGGTGGCTGCTGACCTTGCGCGCTTAGTCAGCGAGGGCGGCGAAGAGCTCCTCAGGCTCGATGGGCTCGCCGTCGGCGCGGCTGGTGATCTCGATCACCTTGCAGCGCGCCTGCGGCTGCAAGAGGGCTTGCACCAGCACCTCCGCCACGTCCTCGCGGCTGATCATGCCGAAAGTGGTCAGTTTGGTTGCCAGCACGATCTTGCCGCTGGCGGGCGCGTTGGTCAGCCCCGACGGGCGCACAATCGTGTAGGGGATGCCGCTCTGGATGATCGCCAACTCGCCAAGGCGCTTCTGCCTGAGGATGCGCGCGAGGAAGGGATAAGCGTCGGGCGTCTCGGTGCCGAGCGAGGAACATAACACCAGCTGCTGCAGGCGATTTTCGAGGGCAGCCGCCGCGAGGTAGGTCGGGGCGAGCGCCTCGACTTGGGCGATCTCTTCATCGCTGTAGTGGATGCGCGAGCCGAGCGCGCCGATGGCGGCGCGGACGCCCCGCGTCGCGCGGCGCAGGTCCTCGCTGTTCAGCGGCGAGCCGATCAGCACCTCCACGCCGCTCAAGCTGAGTTCGGGCGTCGTTGCGATGCGATCCTCTGAGCGCACCATCGCGCGCACCGCGATGCCCTTGCTGCACAAGTTTCTGACAACGCGTCGTCCGGTCTCGCCGTTGGCGCCCAAGACCAACACCGTGCCTTCGAAGTCGCTCATGGAAGTCCCCTTATTCAGATGCTGTGAGAGATTTGTGTGCGTCTGGAAGCCGCCGACGGGCTAATCGAAGCGCTGCTCTTTCAGGCGGCGGCGGATATCGAGGTTCGCCTCGCGCTTGGCGATAGCCTCGCGCTTATCGTACTCTTTCTTGCCTTTCGCCACGGCGATCTCGACTTTGGCGCGCCCTTTTTTCAGGTACAGGCGCGTCGGCACGAGGGTGTAGCCGCGCTCGCGCAGCTTGCCGATCAGATGGGCGATCTCCTTGCGATGGAGCAGCAGCTTGCGCGGGCGGCGCGGCTCGTGACCGAAGCGGTTCGCCTGCGCGTACTCGGCGATGTGCACGTTGAGCAGCCACAGCTCGCCGCCGCGCTCTTCAACGTAGCCGTCGTTCAAGCTGACCTTGTGCGCGCGGATCGACTTGATCTCAGAGCCGATCAGCACCAAGCCCGCCTCGAAGCGCTCGCCGAGCGTGTAGTTATGGGCGGCTTTGTTGTTGCTGGCGATCAGGACGAAATCGCCCTGCGCTTTTGCCGCTTTTGCCGTCTTTGCCATTGCCCAAGTCCCTCTAAATTGGGCAGATTCTCTCACTGCTGAGGGCAAGAGTCAACGGCGGAAGTGCGCGGGCGGGCAGATGAGCCATCGCTCGCCCGCGCAGCGGCGACTCAGCGCACAGGCACGGGGACAGGCGCAAGGACTGTGCGAATCGCCTGTTCGTAGCCATCCAACATGCGCGCCATCGTGAAGAGCGGCGCGCGGGCGCGGGCGCGGCGGCTGTACTCGGCGCGCAGCGCCTCATCGCGCAGGAAGCGCCGAATGCCCTCGGCGAAGGCGGCGGGATTCTCAGGCTCGACCAGCAAGCCCGCCTCGCCGATCACTTCGGGCGCGGCGCTAGCGCGCGCCGCCACAATCGGCTTGCCCAACGTCAGCGCCTCAAGGTAGACGTAGCCGAAGGTCTCTTGGCTGCTGGGATGGCAGAAGACGTCGGCTTGCCGCCACTCGCGGGCGAAAGCGGCGTCGTCCTCAAGGTGCGAGAGCCACGTCACGTGCGCGTTGATGTCCAATTCATCGGCGAGGGCGTGCAAGGCATCCCACTCCAAGCCGTTGCCGACGATGCGCACCTCCAAGGTCGGGAATTCCTCGATCAGCAGCGGCACGGCGCGCAGCAGCACATCCACGCGCTTGCGCGGATACAACTTGCCGACCGCCAGCACAATCGGATGATCGTTGGCTTGGCGCGGCTCAGCCTCCACCAGCGGCAGCCACGGCGGCGTGACCATGCCGTGCGGGATGACCTGCACCTTCTGCTCAGGCACGCCGTAGAGCGCCACGATGCGATCCTTGCCGTATTGGCTGCCGACCGTCACCCAATCGGCTTGCTGCATGTTCAGCCGATCAAAGTAGGCTTGGGCGTAGACCATCGTACGGATCGGATCGCGCTCCCAGCGGCACAGGTCGGCGAAGATGGCGTGGGCTGAGGCGATCAGGGGCGGGCGCTGTGCGGGATCGAGTCCGTAGCCGTCGTAGTCGAAGCCGACGATCAGATCGGCTTGGCGCAGGCGCGGATCGGTGCGCAGCTCGGTGTTGAATTGGAAACGCTTGAGGGTCGTCTCGATGTAATCGGTGCTATCGAAGTTGGGCGCAATCACTTCGACGGCATAGCCGCGCTCGCGCAGCCCAGCAAGGAACGCCTTGAAGAAGACAGCCGTCCCGCTGCCGCCGATGACATCGGTCGACCAAGAGGTGATGACGACGATTCGCATATAGACTCATCCTATCTGTAAGGCGGCGCCTCATGCGCATTGGCAACCGCCGCGTGCGAGACGCTCACTTCGGGCAAAAGTGAGGCGCTTTCGCAAATTGTAGCAGTTTTGTCCAAGCCTGACATATGCGCATGGAGAGCAGCCCGTCCGCACCTGCTATAATCTGAGCATTGTCAAGCACAGTGGGATGAAAACGAGCATGTTTTGGTCTGAGTGGGATGAGCAGCGCCCGCCCTCGAGGGCGTTCATGCGCAGCACGCAACTTTTAGTGGTGGTGGCGGCGCTCTTGGTGACCGCTTCCAGCGCTTTCGTGGCGGGTTATGTGGTGGCGCACAGCAGCGCCCCAAACAACTTGAGCCTCGCTGAGGAGGTCTGGCAGCTGACTGAGCGCCACTTCTACTACGAGAAGCCCAGCCACCAAGATCGGCTCTACGGGGCGATCAGCGGGCTGCTGGCAACCTTCCAAGACCCGCACACGATCTTCCTGCCGCCCGCCCCCGCCGAGCGCGAGCGCGCCGTGATGAGCGGTCAGCAGGGCGGCGTCGGCATCATCGTGACGCAGACCGAAGACAAGCGCTTCGTGGTGACCGAAGTGCGGCGCGGCTGGGCGTACGAGCGAGCCGGCGGGCGCGCGGGCGACGAGATCATCGCCGTGGATGGCGAGTCGGTCGCCGAGTGGACGTTCAATCAGCTGATCGAGCGCGTGCGCGGCAGACTCGGCACACAGGTCAGGCTGACCGTGCGGCGCGCGGGCGAGCCTGAGCCGCTCACGCTGACCGCCACCCGCCAACAGATCAACGTCTACAGCCAGATGCTGGACGATCAGATCGCCTATTTGAGCTTCACGCAGTTCACCAGCACGGCGCCTAGCGAGATCAAGGCGCAGCTGGAGGCGCTGCTCGCCCAGCAGCCGCGCGCCCTCGTCCTCGATCTGCGCGATAACGGCGGCGGCTTCCTCGATGAGGCGATCCAAATCGCCGATTTCTTCCTCGAGGCGGGCATCATCGCCACCGAGAAGAGCGTCGGCGGGCGCGTGAAGCGCTTCGAGGCGCGCAGCGGCGATCTCGCCGAGTCCGTGCCGATGGTCGTGCTGGTCAATCGCCAAAGCGCCAGCGCCAGCGAGATCGTGGCGGGCGCCCTGCAAGATCGAGGGCGCGCCGTGCTGATCGGGCAGCGCACCTTCGGCAAAGGCTCGGTGCAGCGCCTCTTCACCCTGAGCGATGGCTCGCAGCTGCGCGTGACGCAAGGCGCGTGGTACACCCCCAACGAGACGCCCATCGAGCGGCGCGGCGAGGGGCAAGGCGGCTTGCAGCCCGACGTGCTGGTCGAGCTGCCCAGCGACGGCAGCCGCCCGTCGGGCGATCCGACCCTTGAGGCGGCGCTTGAGTACATCCGCGCGCGTTTCTGAGGCAAAAACGCCCCGCGGCGGGGCGTTCGGGCTGCGGAGAGGGTGGGATTCGAACCCACGAGGGCTTTCACCCTACTCGCTTTCCAAGCGAGCGCACTAGACCAACTATGCGACCTCTCCGTTGGCTGCTTGCATTATAGCCGTTGGCAGGGCGGCGGTCAACGGCGAGGATCGCCCAGCTGAGTCCGCGCCCAAGCGATGGTGTGCTGAATGCCCTCGCTGAACGGCACGCGCGGCTGCCAACCGAGCAACTCGGCGGCGCGGCGGATGTCGGCGGCGCTGGCGCGCATATCGCCGGGCTGCGCCGCCCCATACTGCACCGGATAACTGCTGCGATCCCGCCCGAAGGCGCTCAGCACGGCATCGCAGAGCGCATTGACCGTAGTGGGCGTCCCCGTGCCAAGGTTGATGACCTGCCCGTAGGTGGCGGGCTGATCGAGCGCGTCCAGCCAGGCGCGCACCACGTCTGAGATGTGCACGAAATCGCGCGACTGCTCGCCATCGGAGTGGATGGTGATCGGCTCGCCGCGCAGCACGTTGCCGATGAAGATCGCCAAGACGCCTTGGTAGGCATTGCTGAGGCTTTGGCGCTCGCCATAGACGTTGAACATGCGGAACGAGGTCACCTTGAGCTGAAAGTCGAGGTCGCGGCGCGCCGCCGTGAGGTGGACGTAGCGCTCGGCGGCGTACTTGGTGATGGCGTAGTAGGAAGCGGGGTCGGGCGGGGCGCTCTCAGCGGTCGGCACGGGATTGCTGTTGCCGTAGATGGTCATCGAGCTGGCGAAGAGCAGGCGCGGCACGCGGTAGGCGAGGCACGCCCGCAAGATGTTGATCGTGCCGAGCGTGTTGGTGCGCAGATCGTGCGAGGGATCGGCGAAAGAGAGTCGGATCGAGGCTTGGGCGGCGAGGTGCAGCACCGCGTCTACGCCTTGGGCGAAGATCGGCTCAAGGTGGGCGGGCTCGGTCACGTCGCCTTGCACGAACTCGGCTTCCGCGTTGACGTAATCGCGCCTGCCGCCGCTCAGATTATCCAGCACCACGACGCGATAGCCGCGCTCGATCAGGGCGTCGGTCAGGTGGCTGCCGATGAAGCCGGCGCCACCTGTCACGAGGATGCGTTTGCTCAAAGTCGGACGTCTAACCTTTCAAGCCGGAGGTGCTGATGCCTTGCGTGAACAACTTCTGAGTGAAGAAGTAAAGGATCATCACCGGCAAGAGCGCAACCGTCGAGGCAGCCATCAGCAGATGCAAGCGCGTGCCGCCGTCCTCGCGGAAGAAGCTCAGCGCCACGGCAATCGGTCGCCACGAGTTATCCGAGGTGACCAAGAGCGGCCACTCCAGCGCGCTCCACGTGCTGACGAAGCAGAACAGCACGGTCGTGGCGATGGGCGCCCACGAGATCGGCACGACGACCAAAGTCAGGAAGCGCAAATGCCCGGCGCCATCGACGCGCGCCGCCTCCCACAGCTCGTTGGGAATCTGCATGAAGAATTGGCGCAGCAGGAAGATGCTGAAGGTGTTCGAGAGGAACGGGATGACCAGCGAGGGCCAGTTGTTCAGCCACGTCAGCGAGGGGTGGATGCCGACGAAGAACTGATGCACGCGCGTGACCACGATCAGGTTCGGCACGAGGATGATGATGCTGGGCACGAAGAGCGTCATCAGCAACATGCCGAAGATCAGGTTGCGACCGGGGAAGCGCATCCGCGCGAAGGCGTACGCCGCCATCACGCAGATGACCGTCTGCCCGATCACCGCCATGGTCACAATGCGGATGGTGTTCCACAAGAATATGCCGAACTGTCGCGACTCGCCAATCGCCGTCGAGCCGAACAGCACGTCGGGATAGTTATCGAGGCGGATGCCCAGCGTCGGGATGATGTTGGTGGTGCTATTCGCCTCGAAGGCGGTCTGCAGCGACTTGCCGAGCATGAAGGCGAAGGGCAAGATGTAGACCAGCGCGGCAAGGCTGAGCGCGATATAGACCAAGATGCGAAATGTGCTGATGGGCTTGCGTTGCCCTGTGGGGACGGAAAGGCTCACATTAGCCATAGAACACCCTATCACGAGTCAGCCGATTTTGCAGGAGCGTCAAGATCAGGATGATGCCGAACAGCAAGAACGACATCGCCGCGGCGTAGGGGCGGGTCTTGATCGCGGAGGCGGTCAGGATCGTCTCATAGATGTAGACGGTGGTGGTATCCAGCGCGCCGCGCATATCCGGCGTGCGCAGCACCCAGATGTGGGCGAAGGTTCGGAAGGTGCCGGTGATCGCCAGGAGCGTCAGATAGAAAGTGGTCGGCGAGATGAGCGGGAAGATCACGTGGCGGAAGGTCTGCCAGCGCCCGGCGCCGTCGATCTGCGCCGCCTCGAACATCTCTTTGGGCACGTTCGCCAAGCCGTTCATGAAGATCACGGCGTTGTAGCCGCTGAAGACCCAAATGGCGTAGATGATGGCAGCCACCAGCGGCAAGCTGGGTCCGATCAGGAAGTTGGGCAGGCGCACGTTCGGTCCGCCGATGATCTCGGCGATGATCTGGAAGACGCCCTTCGGGTTGCGCATCCATTCCTGCGGCGGCAAGCCGAAGGTCTTCAAAATCTGGTTGATCGGACCGACATCTGGGCTGTTGGAGAACAACATGGCGAAGACCGTGGCTGTGGCGACCGTCGGGGCGATGTAGGGCATGAAGAAGATCAGCCGATAGAAGCCCTTGCCGAAGCGCACCTCGTAGAAGAGCATATACGCCAGCAGCAAGCCCAGCGAGAGCTGCACCGGCACGGTCAGGAAGGCGTAAGTTGCCGTGCGGATGATCGAGTCGTAGAACTCGCTATCGCCGCGCGCCGCCGCGAGGGGCAGCTCGCCGATGAACATCCAGCCGCCCACCATCAGGGCGATGGCGATGATCAGCGTCGAGAGCATCCCGCTGCTCGTCTCGCGGTACTTCGCCCGACTCCAGAAGAAATATGCCAAGCCGATGAAGCCGATCCCCAGCAGCATGGTGAAGACTTCGTTCCACTGCGAGACGGTATCGACCAGCGTGGCGGGCGTCACGCGGGTGAACTCGCGCAGCGCCTCGCGCGGGACGCGCTGAAATTGGATAAGAGTCTGGCGTAGGGCATCCTGCGCGGCGATGACGTAGATCACGAAGCCCAGCGCCACCGCCGCGAACAGCCAGCGGATGATCCCGAAGAAGCCGTATTTGCGCGGCTCGGCGTCCGGATCGGCGCTCAGGCGCACCCGATGCGCCACGAAAATCGCTGCCACCGCCGCCATCGCCCCGAAGAGCGCGGCGATCTGCGGCATGAGCGGATAGACGTAATTGAAGCGCCGATCCGTCACCACGCGGCTCAGTACGTCCAGCAGCGGCTGCGAGATGCGATGCAGCTCGTAGAAGGTGAACCACGTCAGCAGCACGGCGCTGAGCGTCATCAAGCCGACGCCCCACGAGTTCAGCACGAAGGCGAGGTGTGGGCTGTCATCGGCGTCGGGATCGGCGTTGCGCGGCTGCAGCATGGCATAGAGCAGCACGCCGATCAGCAGCAAGCCCAACGGCGCCAGCGCGTAGACGAAATCGAGCGTGAACAGGATGCCGAAGAAGGCGAGCGTGGCGAACGCCGTCAGGTAGCCGACCGGCAAATAGCGATAGAAGTTGCCCGCGCCTTGCCGAGTCGCCTCCACGCCGCGCCGATACATATTGTAGCCCACCAAGCCGAAGACGAGCGCCACAGCGAGCGCGATCATATAGGCGAGGCTGCCGATCACGCGCACGAAGTTCGTCAAGCCCACGAAGCCCTCCGGCACGTTGACCCCGCCCTGCATACTGATGAAGAACCCGTAGGCGACCGGGAATAACTCGAAGATGAAGGCGACAATCGCCACCGGCGCCACGAAGAGCAGCCCCAGAATCGCCTCGCTCAGCTGGGCGCGCCTGCGGCTGACCCGCCGCACAGTCGCTTGAGCTTCCAGCTTTTCCGCGCCCGCCACGTAAGAAGTCGTTGCCATGCCCATCCTCTCGCTTGCACTAGGACGCACGCCTTTATACAAGCTTCCTTTTAAGCCTCTGCGGAAGTTCTGTTAAGAAAGCGTTAAAAGCGCTGTGAGCGTCATTGCTGTAGCCGCCCATTGTGACGCAGCTTCGTCGATCCTGCAACTCAAAAATGTCAACTGCCCTCGCGACGCACATTTCTCATTTCCGCCCCGAATGCCTTAAAATTTGGGCATGAATCGATCAGATGAGGCTTGGCTGATGAGTGCTTTGCGTAAGCTGCGCATCTTGCTGGTGGGATTGGGCGTGTGCTTTTGGTTGGCGGCGCTGTGGCTGAACGGAATGGCGGCACGGCTGTTCGAGGCTCAGCTGACTGAGCGAGCGGCGGCTTGGTTCGCCCCGCCGCCCGACTCGCCTCCGCAGACTCTCTCGCGCGGGCGCATCGTCTTCGTCTCGGAGCGCAACGGCAACCCCGAAATCTACAGTATGGATTCCAATGGCAGCGCCGTGCGCCGCCTGACCCGCAACAACGCAACCGACGACTCGCCGACGTGGTCGCCCGATGGACGGCTGATCGCTTTCGTCTCCGAGCGCGACGGCAACCGCGAGATTTACACCATGAACGCCGATGGCAGCGCCCTCAGGCGCCTGACGCGCAACCGCGCCCGCGACGACTGGCCGACGTGGTCGCCCGACGGCAAGCAGATCGCTTTCGTCTCCGAGCGCGATGGCGCCCCGCAGATTTACCTGATGAACGCCGACGGCAGCGAGGTACGCCGCCTGACCCAGACTGACTCTCCAGAGACTCAGCCCGCGTGGTCGCCGGATGGACGGCAGATCGCCTTCATCTCCGAGCGCGACGGCGAGCCCAAAGTTTACCTGATGGACGCCGATGGGAGCAATCCGCGCCGCCTGACGAACGATTCGGGCGCGCACAAAACGCCGCGCTGGTCGCCCGACGGCAGACGGCTGCTCTTCGTCTCTGAGCGCTCGGACGGGTTCGGGCAAATCTTCAGCATGAGCCGCAACGGCGGCGACGCGACGCTCATCGCGGGGACGAGCATCGCCAACACGCGCAGCTTCGCGCCCGCGTGGTCGCCCGACGGGAATTGGATCGCCTTCACCACCGACCGCGACGGCGACCTTGAAATTTACGCCGTGCGCCTCGATGGCACAGGTCTGCGCAACCTGACGCGCAACCGCGCCGACGACTATAGCCCGTCGTGGTCGGCGGGCGCGACGGGCGGCGCCTCCGGCGGCAGGCCGACCGCCACGCCGACCCCGCTAGGCGGCGGACGACAAATCGGGATGGCTCGCTGAGGTCGCCTGAGCAGTCGGTTGAGCGGCTGAGGCAGCTCACTGACTGAGCGTCTCGATCAGCGCCTCCATCAGGGCGATCTCAGCGCTCTGATCGCGCAGGATCGCCTCGGCGAGGGCGCGCAGCTCAGCGTGCTCAGCGCGCTTCAGGAGGCGCTCCGCCATGTGCAAGGCATCGTCATGATGATCGATCATCGCCTCCAGCCACGCCACGTCGTACGCCTTGCCCGAAAGACGGCTCAAGCCCGCCATCATGCCCATCATCATCGGCGGGTCGTCGGGCGGACGGGCGGCGTTGCCGCCGTGCGCGCCGTGCCCGCTCTGCGAGTCTTTATAGATGCCGCCGTGTCCCGCCGTGCCCGCCATGCTCAGCATATGGCTCAAAGGCATCGGCACGTAAGTGATGGCGTACCATTCGCTCAGCCAGCGCTGCATCTGGACGATCTCGGCGCGCTGCGCCGCGATGATGCGCGAACAGAGCGCCTTCAGCTCGGCGGCTGAGGCTTTGGCGAGGCAATCCGCGCTCATATCGAGCGCCATTTGATGGTGATCGATCATGCCTTGCAAAAAGCGCACCTCAGCGCGCCCGTTGCGCCCCGTTGCGGGCGAGTCAGCCTGCGCCGCCGCCCACGCGCCCAGACTCAACGCCACGATTAGCCCAACAGCGCCCACTAGCTTGGCGATTCGCATGAACTGATCCCCTTTCCCACGAAGCCATAGCGATGAATCGATAGTAGCGCGCACACTCTGCGTAGGCAAGACGCCCCATTTGCGCTACACTTTGCCTTGCCGCTCGTCCGCAGTCTGAGAAAGGAACGTTTGCCCTATGCCCGCGATGGCTCAGCGCGTCGCCCCCTTCGGCACCACCATCTTCGCGGAGATCAACCGCCTCGCCCGCCAGCACGGCGCGATCAACTTAGGGCAGGGCGCGCCCGACTTCGACGCGCCGCCGCCGGTGCTAGAGGCAGCCATCCGCGCCCTGAGCAGCCAGCTCAACCAGTACGCGCCCAACATCGGCTTGCCCGAAGCGCGCGCCGCAATCGCTCAGCACGCCCAGCGCTTCTACGGGCAATCGATCTCGCCCGATCAGGTGCTGATCACCGCTGGCGCCACCGAAGCCATGTTCGCCGCCATCCTCGGCTTGAGCGACCCGGGCGATGAGATCATCGTCTTTCAGCCCGTCTACGATAGCTACGTGCCGAACATGCGCATGGCGGGCGTCGCGCCGCGCTATGTGAACCTCTACCCGCCCGACTGGACGTTCGATCCCGACGAGTTGGCGGCTGCTTTCACGCCGCGCACCAAAGCGATCATCATCAACACGCCTCACAACCCGACGGGCAAATGCTACACGCGCCATGAGTTGGCGATCATCGCCGAGCTGTGCCTGCGCCACGACGTCCTCGCCATCACCGACGAGGTCTACGAGCACATCACCTACGACGGCGCGCAGCACGTGCGCCTCGCCACGCTGGAGGGCATGGCGGAGCGCAGCCTGACCATCAGCAGTCTCGGCAAGACCTTCAGCGCGACCGGCTGGAAGGTCGGCTGGGCGATAGGCGCGCCTGAGCTGGTCGAGAGCGTCAATCGCGCTCACCAGTTCATCACTTACTCCGTGGCGACGCCCCTGCAAGCCGCCGCCGCGACCGCCCTCCAACTGCCCGACTCGTACTTCGAGGCGTTGCGCGCCGATTATCAGCGCAAACGCGATTGGCTGCTCGCCATGCTGCAGAGCGCGGGCTTTCAGCCGCTCGCCCCGCAAGGCGGCTACTTCATCATGGCGGATTGGCGCGACGCCGCCCCCGATCACATCCGAGACCACATCCGAGACGACGTGCAGTTCGCCGAATGGCTGATCCGCGAGGTCGGCGTGGCGTGCATCCCGCCCAGCGCCTTCTACCGCCCTGAGGAGAAGGCGCGCGCCGCCCACTTCGCCCGCTTCGCGCTCTGCAAGCGCGATGAGACCCTCCAAGCCGCCGCCGAGCGCCTGACCGCCCTGCGCGTGAGGGGCGCTTAATTGCGCCACGCCATCGGCAAGTCGCCTGCGGGCAGCTCCTGACGGGCGCCGCTGAGCGCATCTAGCACGAAGTTGCGCACGCGCCCGTCGGCTTGCCGAGTCTGCACGTAGAGCGCCAAGCGGCTCGGACTCCACTCCGCGCGGATGACCTCGCCCTCCAGCGGGGCGCTCAAGGGATAGGGAATCTCGGTTGGGTAGCCCGCATAGAGCCGCAAGTCAGCTCCGTTTGCGGGCGCGCAGCCCTCAAAGTGAGGTTTGCCCAAGAAGGCGTAGCGTCCGTCGGGCAGTTGGGCGCCATCTTGCAGCCACAAGCCGAGCGTCGCGCCATCGAAGATGGGCGTGAAGGCGGCGGTATAGCGATCGACGATGCCCAGTCGGACGCAGCGCTCAGGCGTGGGCAGTTGCGTGGCGATCCAGCCGACGCCTCTGGGCAGCCATGCCGTCCCTGCGAAGGGCAGCACGTCAAAGAGACCGTCCATGCGCTCGTTAGCGAAGCGACTCCGCCCGGTCAAGATGCTGGCGGCGATTCCGCCGCTCGCCGTCACGCTGATGAGCAGGGCATCGCCGTCGTCCGCCCAAGCGAGGCTGCGCGCGATGCGGAAGGGGAACTCGTTCGAGCCTTCGAGGTAATGGTTGCGCAGCACGTGGCGCGGCGCGCCTCCGAGCGCCACCACCCAGACTCCGTCATCGTTGGCGCGGGTCGGATCGAGGCGGAGGGCTTCGGCGTTGGGAGTCTCCACGATGTAGGCGAGGTAGGCGCCATCTTGCGACCACCGCGCCGCCACGAAGCGTTGCGCGGCGTGCTTGCCGTCGCCATCGTAGGGCGCGCCATCGATGAACAGGCGCCCGTCCTGATCGATCAGGGCGCGGCGACCCGTCGGGCTGATGTCGAAGGCGCGCAGCCCCTCGCGGGGCGGGATTTGAAGGATATCGCCGCCGATCAGGGCGAACTCGCCCTCGCTGGCGGCGATGATGAGCGGGGTGGGCGGCGCTTGGGTGGCGGGCGGGGCAAAAGGCAAGTCGACGGGCGTCGCGGTGCTGAGAGGGACGATGGTGGGCAGGAAGATCGGGACGGTAGGGGCGGCGGTGAGGGTCGGCGGGAGCGTGGGCGGCGGGAAAATCAGGATGCGCGGCGTGGGCGAGGGCATCGGCGTGGGCGAGGGCGGCGTCACGAAGAGCAGCAGCCTCAAGGTGGGCGTGAGAGTCGGCGTGTCGGTCGGCGATGCTGTGAGGGTCGGCGTGGGCGAGGGCGTGAGAGTCGGCGTGTCAGTCAGCGATGCTGTGAGAGTCGGCGTGGGCGAGGGCGTGAGGGTCGGCGAATCGGTCGGCGATGCTGTTAGAGTCGGCGTGGGCGAGGGCGTGAAAGTCGGCGTGTCGGTCGGCGATGCCGTGCGAGTCGGCGTAGGCGAGGACGTGAGGGTCGGCGAATCGGTCGGCGATGCCGTGCGAGTCGGCGTGGGCGAGGGCGTGAAAGTCGGCGAATCGGTCGGCGATGCTGTTAGAGTCGGCGTGCTGGTTGGGCTGGCTT
>CALKXH010000065.1 GCA_938005675.1 uncultured Anaerolineae bacterium | reverse complement strand
TTCTTCGCCGCGCTCGCCCAAGATTTGCCGCAGCATAGCAAGATCGTATTGGTCGGACGGGCATGGCTGGCTGATCTGGTCGCCCAGCTACCCAACAAAGCGTCTGTGCTGTGCTATCCGACCGCAGAAACTGCCATGCTCTTGGATTACCGCCGCATCTCCGCCAACAGCAAACTGCTGGAGGTCTATGCCCATGCCGACGGACGCGTGCTGGTCAACGGCGTGGAGGTGAGGGGCTGGGAGGGCTACTTGCCGCGCGCGTTGTTCTATTTCTTCGTCGACCGCGGCATCGCCACGCGCGAGGAAATCTTCGAAAGCTTCTGGGGCGAGCTGGACAGGCGCGAAGCCACTAACGTCTTCCACGTCACCAAGCGCAAAGTCCATGAGATTCTGGGCTTCAGCCTGACCGTCTATCAGAGCGGCTACTACCGCATCGCGCCGAACATCGAGCTGCACTACGACGTGGCGATGTTCCTCGATCGCATCCAGCGAGGCGACCTCGCCGAGCCCGAAGAAGCCGTCGCCCTGCTGGAGAGCGCCGTGAAGCTCTACCGAAAAGATTTTCTGCGCGGCTTGAATGGCGGCTGGATCGCCATGCGCCGCGCCGACTTGCGCAATCAGTTGGCAGACGCCTTCGGGATGCTAGGCAAGCTCTACAGCCGCGCTGAGCGCCACATGCAAGCCATCAACGCCTACGAGCGCGCGCTATCCATTCAGCCCTACCGCGAGGACTGGGCGTACAACTTGATGAATCTTTACGCCATGCAACGGCAAGCCGTTCGCGGCTTGGCGGTCTTCGAGCGCCTTGAACGCGCCTTAGTGCGCCAACTCGGCAGAGCGAAGCTAGACAAGCGCACCCAAGAGCTGGTTGCCAAGCTGCGCCGAATGTAAGCGCCACGCGCTGCAACCTTGACTTCTGAGCCGCAGTAGGCGAAACTAGCGAACACTTGTCTGAACGGCTGCCGCGCGGAGGCGCACATGAGCGAGAGCTTTGAAAACACGCTCTATCACGGCGATAACCTGCAGATTCTGCGCGAGTATATCCTTGATGAGAGCGTGGACTCGATCTACCTCGATCCGCCCTTCAACAGTAACCGCAGCTATGACATCCTGTTCCGCGATGAGCGCGGCAAGCACGCTGAAGCTCAGGGCATCGTCCTCAAAGATATTCTAGAACTGGACGCCCTCAACACAGCGATCAGCAGCCTCTGGTCTGAAGGCGCGCTATAATCGGCGCATCGACTAATTCTTCCATCACGGAGCATGTTCCGATGCGCGATGCAACCATTCAACGCGAGAAACTCGCCCAAGCCGTCCAGATTCTGCGCGAGCAGGATGTAGATTGCTGGCTCACCTTCGTGCGCGAGACCGAACACAACGCCGATCCCGCCCTGCCCCTGATCTCTGATAGCAACGTGACGTGGCACACAGCCCTGATCGTGACGCAAAAGGGCGAGCGCATCGTGATCGTCGGGCGCTACGAGGCGGAGAACTTCAAGCGCATGGGCTGTTGGGATGAAGTCATCAGCTACGATCAGAGCATTCAGCCCGCCCTCCTCAGCGTCTTGGAGCGACTCGCCCCCCGCCAGATCGCCCTGAATTACTCCGAGAGCGACACCGCCGCCGACGGACTCTCGCACGGCATGTACTTGACGCTGCAACGCTACTTGCAAGGCAAGCCCTACGAGCTGATCTCGGCGGAGCGCATCCTCAACCCGTTGCGCGGGCGCAAGACGCCGACTGAAGTGGCGCGCATCCGCGCGGCTGTGCGCCTGACCGAACAGATCATCGATGCCGTGACCGCCACGCTCAAAGTCGGCATGACTGAACGTCAAATCGCTGACTTCATCCACGCCGAGATGCGTCGGCACGGCGTCGTCCCCTCGTGGGATGCCGGGCACTGTCCGACGGTCACTTGCGGCGCCGAGTCGCCCGTCGGTCACGTCTCGCCCTCCGATCAGTACGCCGTCAAAGCTGGCGAGTTGGTGCGCATCGATCTGGGCGTAATCTTGGATGAGTACATCTCGGATATGCAGCGCGTCTGGTACGTGCAGCCGTCGGGTGAGTCTGAGATTCCCGCGCCAGTGCGCCACGCCTTCGATTCGGTGCGCGCCGCCATCGAAGCGGCGGCGGCGGCTCTCAAAGTTGGCGTGGAGGGCTGGCGGGTCGATGAAGCGGCGCGCCGCACCATCGTCGAGCGCGGCTACCCTGAGTATCAGCACGCCGTCGGACACGGCATCGGGCGCACGGTGCACGATGGCGCCACGCTGCTGGGTCCGCGCTGGGAGCGCTACGGCAACACGCCTTACGGCATCGTCGAGGCGGGCAACTGCTTCACGCTGGAGTTGGGCGTTCACGTGCCGAATTACGGCTTGGTCAGCCTTGAGGAAGACGTGCTGGTGACCGAGAGCGGCTTGGAGTGGCTCGGCGCACCCCAAACCGACTTGATCGTGGTCAAAGCCTAGCGGCTAGGGGAAAGTCTGCTCGACGATCTGCCCGCGCGCGCCCAGAACGCCCAAGTCGACGCCGTTCAGCACCACGCGCACGCCGATCCCGTTGCCCGCCCGCAGCCCGAAGCGCCTCCCGCGATACTGCAGCACGGTCTGGGGGGCGGGCATCCCCTCGTAGACGACGGCATCATCGACTGTGACGCGCAGCCATGTGCGCGCCGTGACAGTGATCTGGATGGCGCTCTCGCCGCTCGCGGCTGCATTCGGGTTCGGGAGGGGCGTGGGGCTGGGCGGCACGAAGGGCGTGGGCGTGAGGGTCGGTTCGGGCGGCACGTCGGTCGGTACGGGGCTCAAAATGGCGCTGAGTGCGTTGGCGCCTCCCTCAGCGGAGCTTGCCAAGCCCGCGCCGATGATGACCGCCGTGCTGATGCCGCCCAGCATCAGCAGGATGATCAGGATGCCCATCAAGGAGCGCGAGCGGGCGGGCGGCGCGACGCCTGGGCTGTAGGCGGGCGCGATCTGGGCGGTACGACGCCCATCGCTGAGCGTCTGCGGGGCGCGGCGCACGTTACGGCGCTTGCCGCTGAGCGCCTCTTCCCAGCGCGCCACGTACTCATCGCCATCCAGCTGCAAAAAGCGGGCGTAGCTGCGCAAAAATCCGCGCGCCTGCACTGGCGAGGGCAGAGCCGCCGCGTTGCCCTGCTCCAGCGCCTCAAGGAACTTGGCGCGGATTTTGATGGTGCGTTCAACATCGCTCAGGCTCAGATCGCGCCCCTCACGGGCGGCGCGCAGCTCGCTGCCTAGCGCTTGCAGCTCAGCACCCTTCGCCAAAGTCGATCACTGCTCAACTTCTGGAGCGGCTTGTGCTTCCTGAGCGGCGCGTTGCGCTTCGCGGGCGGCGAGGAAGGCGGGCAGCTCTTCTTCGCGCACGACGATCACCTGCACCACCGGTGAGATTTCGCCCATGCGGATCGGCACTTCGTAGCGCCCCAGCTCGCGGATCGGGCGCTCGCTGATGCGCCGACGGTTGATGTCCACGCCAGTCTGCTTGAGGATGGCGTCCTTGATCATCTGGCTGGTGATCGAGCCGTAGAGCTTGTTATTGCTGCCGGCTTTCATGCCGAAGACGATCTCGATGCCGTCGATTTTGGCGGCGGCTTCGCGGATGCGCTCATTGATCTGGCTGCGATTGATCTCCGCCTGTTGGCGCAGCGACTCCAACTTAGCGAGATTCTCTTTGGTGGCAGGGATCGCCAGCTTGCGCGGGATGAGCCAGTTACGGGCGAAGCCGTCTGCCACGTCCACCACATCGCCTGCCACGCCGTGCTTGTAGATGTACTCAGTTAGGATAACTTTCATGGCTGCCTTCCAAGCGCGGTCGCGCCTCTCACACGGCGCCCAGACGCGCTACATTGACAAATGGGCTTTGCTCTCTACAATAATACAGAAGCTCAGCCCAGTCTTCAAGGCTCAAGTCGCTATCTTGCTGACTCGAAACGTCCAACACCGCCCAGAGATCGCCGCATGAAATCCGCCTCACCATTGGTGCGCCGCCTGAGCAGCCGCCTGCTGATCGCCCTCGCCGTCGCATTGCTGACCGTATTGTCGCTAGAGGTTGCCCTGCGTTTGCTCTATGGCGCGTTGCCGGGCAACTTGCCCTACGCCATTCGGCACGTGCGCCTGACCCCTTTCACCCAGACCCGCCTCGTGGACTTGCCCAACACGCCTGAGTCCGCCCGCGATCCGTTCGCGGCGTGGCTGACCTACGATTCGCGCTATGGTAGGCGCGTCAAGCCCGTGCGCGATTTGCCTGTGCAGCTGGCAGGGAGCGTCCAATTCAAGCTGACCACGCACGCTTGGTCGCCCGATGAAGTCGCTTTTCGAAGCCCGCCGCCGACCGACGCTCAATTGGATGTCGTCGCGTTGGGCGACTCGATGACCTTTTGCTGGGTGGCGCTCGAAGATTGCTGGGTCAGCTTGCTCTCACGAGATTTGGGGCTGTCCATCGCCAACTTGGGCGTGCCCGGCACGGGCAGTCTGAGCCGCGCGCGCATCTACAGCGATTTTGCCCAAGCCCATGCGCCGAAACTCGTAGTGTGGCAATTCCTGATCAACGATCACTTCGAGGACTACCGCGATGCTCACGCCTTAGAGCGCCCGCAAGAGGGGCTTGGCGCTTGGCTAGATAATCACTCCGCCCTCTACGCGCTGCTGATGCGCGCTCTAGAGCGCTTGAATCGCGCCCCAGTGCCGCAAACGACCGATCTGAACATCGTGACCGAGCGCGGCATCACCCTCAACCTGGCCTCGGAGTGGCTGAAGGGCTGGGATGAGTCGGTCTATGCCGAAGGGCGCGCGCTGGGCATGGCAGCTATCCGCCAGACGGCTGAAGCGGTGCGCGCGAGCGGCGGCAGGTTCGTCCTGATCATTCTGCCGACGGCTGAAGAACTCTACCGCGAGATTTTTGAGGCGCGCGCGCCAGGCGATCCGCGCGCGGGCTTGGCGCGCCTCGCTGCCGCCCGCGCCGAGCTGAGCGCTTTCTGCGCCCAAAGCAGCATTCTCTGCTACGATATGTACGAGGCGTTGCGCGCCCGCGCTTATGAGCAGGCGCTGATCTATCCCGACGATAAGCACTTCAACGCGGCGGGCAATCGCGTTCTAGCGAGCGTCATAGCCGCTTTCTTGCTAGAAAATCAGCTCGTGCCAGCTGGAGAGTGAGATGAGCCAAGTCCGACCAAAGCGTTGGCGCAAGATTGCCGCGCGTTTGATCATTGCAAGCCTCAGCGCGCTTGTGACGATTCTGATCCTCGAGGTTGCGCTGCGCCTGTTCTTCCCCTACCTGCCTGTGGATATCGCCTACGCCATTCGGCACGTACGCGTGACGCCCTTCGGCAAGATGCGCCTGACCGATCATCTCGATGCGCCTCTGGCGCCCCTTGATGGCATCTGGGCACGTTGGCTGGTTGGCAACGATAGTGACTACGGCTTCTATATGAAGGCAAATGTGCGCGCTCTGTTCTTCCAGTGGACACCTCACGTGAGCTTCACAATTGATACGTACCGCTGGACAGATGCCGATCCGCGCCTCGGCTTTCGCACGCCGCCGCCCGCCAACGGCGAGCTGGACATTGTGGCGCTAGGCGACTCGATGACCTTCTGCTGGACGGAGATAGCCGACTGCTGGACGACGAAACTTTCCGAGCAGCTCGGTCGCTCAGTCGCTAACTTGGGCATTCCCGCCACAGGCGCGCTCAGCCATGCCAATGTCTATCGAGATTTCGTCAAGCCCTATTACAGACCCAAACTCGTCTTATGGCAATTTTACTCCAACGATCCACTTGATGATGAAGGACACCAAAGGGGCCTTGAGTTTGTGCCCGCACGCCCGATCACGCCGTGGCTGCACGATCACTCCGTCACCTACTCGCTCATCAAGCACTTCATCCAAACGTTCGGCAAGACGCCGATCAGCCAACAAAAGCCTGCAGAGGGCTCGTTGACACCGATTCGAGACGGGAACGTGACCATCATTGTCGACCCTGAATGGACGAAAGGCTGGGACACAGAGCGCTTTGCCAAGGGTATGGCGCTGGGCAAGCAAGCCATTCTTGAGACGCGCGCCGCCGTTGAGCGCGAAGGCGGCACGTTTGTCTTGTTGTTATTCCCTCATGCAGTAGAACTTTATTACCGCATCTTCAAACAGGCAGCAGCTGATGACCCAGATGCGATGCTTGCCCTACGCACAGCTGCTCGCACCGAAATGCGCGCTTTCTGCGCTCAAGAAGGCTTGTTGTGTCTCGATTTATACGATGCACTAATAAATCACACCGACGAGCAGCTGGTCTACCCTGACGACGGTCACTACACGTCGCGCGGCAACGCGCTAATCGCAACAGCTATCGCAGATTTCCTGCGCCAAAAGCTTATGTCAGCTGGAGAGTGAGATGAGCCAAGTCCGACCAAAGCGTTGGCGCAAGATTGCTGCGCGTTTGATCATTGCAAGCCTCAGCGCGCTTGTGACGATTCTGATCCTCGAGGTTGCGCTACGCCTGTTCTTCCCCTACCTGCCTGTGGATATCGCCTACGCCATTCGGCACGTACGCGTGACGCCCTTCGGCAAGATGCGCCTGATCGATCATCTCGATGCGCCTCTGGCGCCCCTTGATGGCATCTGGGCACGTTGGCTGGTCGGTGGCGATGACGACTATGACCTGTATCTGAAGGCAAACGTGCGCGATCTGTTCTTCGAGCTAACGCCTAACGTAGGCTTCACGATTGATACCTACCGCTGGACAGATGCCGATCCGCGCCTCGGCTTTCGCACGCCGCCGCCCGCTAACGGCGAGCTGGACATTGTGGCGCTAGGCGACTCGATGACCTTCTGCTGGACGGAGATAGCCGACTGCTGGACAACGAAACTCTCCGAGCAGCTCGGTCGTACAGTCGCTAACTTGGGCATTCCCGTCACGGGCGCCATCAGCCATGCCAATGTCTACCGAGATTTCGTCAAGCCCTACTACCGACCCCAGATCGTCCTGTGGCAGTTTTTGTACAATGATCCGCTCGACGACGCGCGGCATCAGACTCGGCTTGAGTTCGTGCCTGCGCGCCCGATCACGCCGTGGCTGCACGATCACTCCGTCACCTACTCGCTCATCAAGCACTTCATCCAAACGTTCGGCAAGACGCCGATCAGCCAACAAAAGCCCGCAGAGGGCTCGTTGACACCCGTCCAAAACGGCAACGTGACCATTGGTGTGAATCCTGAGTGGACGAAAGGCTGGGACACGGAGCGCTTCGCCAAGGGTATGGCGCTGGGCAAGCAAGCGATTCTGGAAACGCGCGCCGCCGTTGAGCGCGAAGGCGGCACATTCGTTTTGTTGCTATTCCCTGATATCGTCGAGCTTTACTACCCCATCTTCAAGCAAATAGCGGCTGATGATCCCGATGCTGCGCTCGCGCCGCGCGCCGCTGTCCGCGCGGAGATGCGCGCCTTTTGCGCTCAGGAAGATTTGCTGTGCTTCGATTTGCATGAAGCATTGCTCAAGCACACCGATGAGCAGCTGGTCTACACGGATGACTACCACTACGCACCGCGCGGCAACGCGCTGATCGCAGCAGCCGTCGCAGATTTCCTACGCCAACATGCGTATGCGCAGGCGAGGCAGTAGTGAAGGCGCTCAGCCGTCTGGCTCTGGTCGGCGTCGGCATGACTGTTGCGCTGCTGGTGCTGGAAGTCGCCATCCGACTCTTCTACGGCGCATTGCCGAGCGCCTTGCAGATCGCGCTGCGCTTCGTCCATCAGACGCCTTTCACAGAGGCGCGCTTGGCGCCCCTGCCGCTCTGGCGCGAGGATAGCGCCTTCCAGACGGTCGTGACGCCCGACGCGCGCGACGTAGAGCAGATTGGCAGCCTGAGCGTGCGCTTTCGAGTCAGCACCTATGCGTGGTGGGGCGGTCACATCGGCTTTCGCACACCGCCGCCCGCAGATGGCGCCCTTTCGGCTGTGGCGCTAGGTGACTCACACACCTTTTGCTTCACCGATGCGCAAGCCTGCTGGGTCGATCTGCTCTCGGCGCGGCTGGGCGTGCCGATTGCCAATCTGGGGCAGCCCGTCACAGGCTCGGAGAGCCACGCCCGCCGTTATTTCAGCTTCGTGGCGAATCCCGATCTTGGCTTGAGGCAGCCACGCCTCGTGCTGTGGCAATTCTTCGGCAACGACTATAACGATGACTACGGCTTAGCCCTCCTGAACGGCACGGCGCAAACGCCACCGCCCGCCGCGCCGCCTCCGCCGCCTGAGTTGCCGCTTATGAGGTGGCTGAAGCAGTACTCAGCCCTCGCCGCGCTGCTGGATGCCCTCGCCCGCGCCGACGATCCTCAGATGACCCTGTTCGTCGACCCGTATCGCGTCGTCGATGGGCAGGTCGATATCGCCTTCGGGCGGCGCTACCTCGCCGAGGCGTTCGATATGCGCCAAGCGCGCAATCTAGAAGGCGAGCGGCTCTCACAGGCGGCGATTCGGCGCACGCGCGCGCTGGTGGAGGAAAACGGCGGGACGTTCATCCTCATCCTGATGCCGACCAAAGAGGAGGTCTACCGCCACTTGACCGAGCGCTATCTCGGCAGCGCCTACCTTGAGGGGCTGGCAGAGCCGCGCTTGCGCCTGTTGGCGTTCTGCGCGGCGGAGCGGCTGACTTGCCTCGATCTGACGCCCGCCCTGACTGAGCGCGCCTTGCGAGGGGAGCAACTCTTCTTCAGCGACGATATTCACTTGAATCCGACAGGCAATCAGGCAGTGGCGGAGATCGTCGCCGACTTTTTGGCGAGCCGCCGCGATTAAGTCTCGTCTTCAGCGGCGGGCAAGTGGATGATGAAGCGCGTGTGATTGGGGCGGCTCTCCACGTGAATCTGCCCGCCGTGCGAGGTGATGATGTTGTGGCTGATCGCCAAGCCGAGCCCGGTGCCGTTCGGCTTGGTGCTGAAAAATGGATCGAAAATTTGGCGCAACCGCCCTGACGGGATGCCCACGCCTGTATCGGAGACGCTCAGCTCGATATACGGCTGCCCGTTGTGCTGCACATCGGCTGTGACGAGCGTGAGCGCTCCGCCGTTTGGCATCGCCTCCATCGCGTTGATGACGAGGTTGAGCAGCACTTGCTTGAGCTGATCGGCGCTGCCTTTGCACTGCCTGCGCGCCTGGAGGTCTAGGTGCAGCTGAATGTGAGTCTGTTCAAGCTGCTTGCGGGCTAAAGCCAGCACCTCTTCGACCACGTCGTTGATCTGAAGCGGGGCGAAGATAGGACGAGTTGGGCGGGCGAAATCGAGCAGGTTGCTGACGATCCCCTTGATGCGCTGAACGTCGCGTATGGCGAATTCGAGCAGCTCGCGGTCGGTCGGTCGCTCTTGATCGACGTCTTCGAGCATCAGCTCGAGGTTAGTGAGCAGTGGCTGGAGCGGATTGTTGATCTCATGGGCGATGCCCGCCGCCAAAGTGCCGAGCGCAGCCAGCTTCTCGGCGCGCATCAGCTGTTGCTCAGCGCGTTTGAGCGCCTCCGTGCGCTCTTGAACCATCGCCTCAAGGTTGTGGGCGTAGTCCTGCAGCGCGCTGTAGAGCTGCGCGTTGTGAACAGCCAGCGCCACTTGCGAAGCGACCGTCTCCAGCAGGCGCAGATCGTAGGGCGAAAATTGGCGCGCCTTGCCGCTGGCGAGCGCCAAGATACCGATGAGACGCTCCTGATAGCGCAGCGGCGCCGCAATGCCCGAGCGAATGCCATCTAACTTGAAGACCTCGCTTAGCTCGGCGGTTAGTTGGTGAGAATCCTCCACTAATATGCCATTACTTTTATCTTCGCTGAAGTGAACGGGCATCCGCGTATGCACCAACGTGCGCACGTGCCGCAACACTCGCCCATAAGTGCGCCAAAAATCGGGCTTGTTCTCGGCGTTCAGCAGCGCCAAGAGGGCGGAATCAGCGTGGAAGTGGCTGTGAAGGGCTTCGAGCAGATAATCGGCGAGCTGAGGCAAGCTCAGGGCGCGCACCAACTGAGCGCTGATGCGGGTGAGGACTTCCAGCTC
>CALKXH010000064.1 GCA_938005675.1 uncultured Anaerolineae bacterium | reverse complement strand
CCGACTACGATGGCGCGATGCGGGTCGCACAGGACGATCTGCGCGCCCATGCTGTTGAGCTTATCGACGAAGAGCAGCCGATTGGGGAAGAGCTTCTCGTGGATCAGGGTGGTGGCGTGCGCCTGCGTGGCGAGGACGGTCGCCATGGCGATCAGGTCGCTGGGGAAGCCATACCACGGCGCCGACTCGACCGAGACGTCGACGTCTTCCTCGCGCAGGCTGGGCATGAAGCGCTCGTGGCGCGGCACGTGCACGGCGTCTTCCTCCAGCTCTAAATGCACGCCCAAGCGCTCGTAAACTTTGGCGATCAGGCGCAGATCGCGCCCGCGCGCGCCCTCAATGCTCAGACGGCTGCCGGTCAGCGCCGCGATCGCCGCGATGCTGCTCACCTCGATGTGATCGGGCGCGATGGTCAGGGCGGCGGGCGGATAGGCGCGCTCGGCGCCGCCCCAGCCGTCGATCCTGACCACGTTTGAGCCGATCCCCTCGATGTGGGCGCCGAATTGCCCCAATAGGGTCAGCAAGTCCACGATGTGCGGCTCGCTGGCGGCGTTGTAGATGACGGTCTGCTCGCCGAGCGCCACCGCCAACATCGCCACAATCGCCGTCGCCGTGACGCTCATCTGAGTCAGCACGATCTCGCGCTTTCGCCACGTCACCGCGCCGATATCGACCGTCGTCCCGCTGACGCGCACGTCCATGCCCAAGTCGCGCAGCGCCGTCAGGTGCGGATGAAGGCGGCTGACGGCGTAATCCAGCTCTAGGCGAGCTTGCCGCCGCCGCGCCAAGATCGGGGCGCTGAAGAGCAGCGTCCCGCCGAGCGCTAGGCTGTACTCGCGCTTGATCGTGCGCGCCACGAGGTGCGGCGCGTGCAAGGTGACCGTCCCGTACGGCTCGCTGGACGTCACGGAGGCGCCTAGGGCGGCGGCGACCTCCAACATCACGCCCACGCTGACCGTGTTCGGGACGTTGCGCAGGGTGACGGGGGCGTCGCTGAGCAAGGCGGCGGCGATGGCGGCGACGGCGGCGTTGCTGTTGCCGCTGGCGCGGTACGTGCCGCGCAAGGGTTGCCGCCCTTCAATTCGAATGCGCACGGATGCTCACACTTCCTTCAAGCGTGCCTCGTGAGGCTGAAACAGCGCGCCATTATAGCCGAAGGCGCGCCCCGACGGTAGCCTAACGTCCGAAGAGCGCCGCCAGACGCTCGCGCCAGGTGGTGGCGTAGTAGAGCGCGATGAAGCGCCGCAGCAGCTTGTACTTGAAGGGCGTGTAGGGATACCAGAACAGCTCGCGCGGCAAGGGCGCGAAGCGCTCGGCGCTGTAGACCTTGGCGTAGGTCATGTCGTGCAGACCCTCCACGCCGCGGCTGCGCCCGTAGCCGCTGTACTTCACGCCGCCCCACGGCGCCTGCGGCACGCTGGCAGTGATGATGTGATCGTTCAGGCTGGCGTGCCCGACCTCGATCTGCTCCATCAGGGCGAGTCCGCGCGCCCGTTGGCGCGTCCAGACCGAGCAGGTCAAGCCGTAGCTGAGCGCGTTGATGGCTTGCACGCCCTCTTCGGGGCGATCAATCGGCACGACGGCGACGACCGGACCGAAGGTCTCCTCGCGCATCAGGCGCATGTCGGGCGTGAGGTCGGTCAGGATAGTCGGGGCGTAGGCGCGCCCGTTGTGACCCTCCAGCACTTCACCGCCGCAGATCAAGCGCGCGCCGCCCGCCACCGCCTCGCGGACTTGCCGATCCACGATCTCAAGCTGCGCTTGCGTGGTCAGGACGCCCATGCTCACTTGCGGCGACTCGCCGGCGCCCACGGCGATGTGCCTCTCAATGACCGCCTTCATCGCTTGCATCAGCGGCTCGGCGATGGGGCGCATGGCGTAGACGCGCTCAATGCTCAGGCAGGCTTGCCCGGCGTTGAACATGGCGCCCCAGACGATGCCGTTCGCCGCGCGCTCCAAATCGGCGTCCTCCAGCACGAGGGCGGCATCTTTGGCGCCCAGCTCCAGCGTGACGGGGATCAGGCGCTCGGCGGCGGCGAGGGCGATCTTGCGTCCGGTGGCGGTGCTGCCCGTGAAACTGATCTTGTCTGGATTCTGCTCGATCAGCGCCGCGCCCAGATCGCCCTTGCCATGCACGATCTGAAAGACGCCCTCCGGGATGCCCGCCTCGCGCAGGGTGCGCGCCAACAACTCGCCGACCTGCGTGCTGTACTCCGAGGGCTTGAAGATGACCGCGTTGCCCGTCACGAGGGCGGCGGCGAGCGGCGTGATGGACAAAATCAGCGGGAAATTCCATGGCGTGATGACCAGCACGACCCCGTAAGGCTGGCGCACCGTCCAATGCTGATGATGCGGGTCAAGCGCCACGAAGTGATGCTTCGGGGCGAGGGCGCGCGGCGCCACCGCCCGATAGTAAGCGATCAGCTCGATGGCGGTCAGGAACTCGGTCAGCGCCTCGAAGGGCGGTCTGCCTTGCTCCGCCACCACCATGCCGACGATGCGGTCGAAGTTGCGGCGCAGGCTCTCCTGCCACAGGCGCAGGGCTTCAAGGCGCGCGGGCAAGCCCGCCTCGAACCAGGCTCTTTGGGCGGCGCGCGCCCGCGCCACGACCGCCGCCGCCTCGCTCGGCGGCGTGACGGGCACCTCGCCCAGTTTGCGCCCCGTGGCAGGGCTGATCGAGACGATCACCTGATTGGCTTGCCCGTTCAGGTGGACGGGC
>CALKXH010000063.1 GCA_938005675.1 uncultured Anaerolineae bacterium | reverse complement strand
CGGCTTGGCGTGCTTTGCGATCCTCCTGCCGCCTTTGGCGCTGATCATCCGCCTCGACTCGCGCGGGGCGATCTTTTACCGCCAAGAGCGGCTTGGGCGCGGCGGCAAGCCTTTCCAGATCGTCAAGTTGCGCACGATGGTGCAGGATGCTGAGAAACTGAGCGGTCCGCAGTGGGCGCGCAAAGATGACCCGCGCATCACGCGAGTCGGGCGAATTTTGCGCAAGACGCGCCTCGATGAGATTCCGCAGCTGTGGAACGTGTTGCGCGGCGAGATGAGCATCGTCGGACCGCGCCCGGAGCGTCCTGTCTTCGTGGATCGGCTGGCGCAGCGCATCCCGTTCTATCGCACGCGCTTGCTGGTCGCGCCGGGCTTGACGGGCTGGGCGCAAATTTGCTACAAGTACGGCAACACTGAGGAAGACGCCCTCATCAAGCTGCAATACGACCTGTACTACATCCGCCATCAGAGCATCGCGCTCGATCTGCTGATCATGGTGCGCACGCTGGGCAAGATGCTCGCCCTGAGCGGCACTTGAGCCTCAGGATCAGGTCGAAAGGCGGCGAGCAGCCCACTCCAAGCCACCTCAAGCGCCACATAGCGCCTCGACGTGCTATAATGTGCCACGTTATCGCATCACATCTGTGAGGACGCTGGCACTTATGGCGATCTACCCTGAATTGGCGGGCAAAGTGGCGATCATCAGCGGCGCGGGCGGCAACTTGGGCATCACAGTGTCCCAAGTTTTTCACGCGGCAGGCATCCGTTTAGGTCTGGTAGACCTGCGCGAGGATACCTTGCGGCAACGCCTGCGCGAGGCGAACCTGAATCCAGATGAGGCGCTGCTCGGCGCGCTCGATCTGACCCAGAAGCGCGCCGCCATCGACGAATTTGTTGGGCGCGTGGTAGCGCACTACGGCAAAGTGGATATTCTGGTCAACGTGGCGGGCGGCTTCCGCGCCGGCGGACCCGTCCACGAGATGGACGAGGAAATCTGGGATTTCATGATGAACATCAACGCCAAGACCGCCTTCCTGCTCAGCGCGGCGGTGGCGCGCAGCATGGTGGCGCGTCAGGGCGGCGGACGCATCGTGAACATCGGCGCGCGCGCCGCCTTGAACGGCGTGCCGACCCTCTCCGCCTACAGCGCCAGCAAGTCGGCAGTGCTGCGCCTGACCGAGAGCATGGCGGGCGAGCTGATGCCATACGGCATCACGGTCAACGCCGTGATGCCCAGCGTGATCGACACGCCTCAAAACCGCGCGGGCGATCCGAGCGCCGATCACAGCAAGTGGGTGACGCCGCAATCCATCGCCGAAGTGATCCTCTTCCTCGTCTCGGATAGCGCGCGCGATATCAGCGGCGCGGCGATCCCCGTCTATGGCAGGGCGTGAGCGCTTGATGGCGCTAGTGGGCGCGCTGATCGTCTTGAGCGCCTGCGGGAGCGCGCCTACCTCCACAGCGACGCCCGTGCGCCCACCGACGGTCATTGTGACGTTGCCGCCGCGCACGCCCACGCCCGACCGCGGCGTCGCCGATCACGATCTGGGCAGGGCAGACGCCTACTTGCACATCGTCCACTACGGCGACCTGCAATGCGAGCCGTGCCTGATCGTGGCACGCGCCTTGCTGCGTCTGTATACCGAGCATCCTGAGCAGATTCGCCTGACGTGGCGGCATTTCCCGCAGCCGCAGCACGATAAAGCCTTCCTCGCGGCGCAAGCGCTGGAGGCTGCCGCCGCGCAAGGCGCTTTCTGGCAACTGCACGACCTGCTCTTCGCCGAGCAAGCCGCATGGCGCGCCCTGACGCCCGATCAGTTCCGCGAGGTGTTGCTCGAATACGCGCAGCGCGTCGGCATCGGCGATCTCGCCGCTTTCAAGGGCGCGCTTGAGTCACAGACCTACGCGCCGCTGATCGAGCGCGCTGTTGAAGAGGCACGCCGACGCGGCTTGCGAGGCGCGCCCGTCTTGACCCTGCAAGGGCAGCCCTATAGCGGTCTGCTGGATGAGCGCGCCATCGGCGATATGGCGCGCCTGATCCTGTTGCGGCAGCGTCAGTTCCAGCAGCAGCCGCCCTTGCAGATCAATCTAGACGCTCAGTACATCGCCACGCTCTATACGGAGAAAGGCGAGGTCGAGATCGAGCTGTTCACGCGGGCGGCGCCCGTCGCCGTGAATAATTTCGTGTTCTTGGCGCGGCAAGGCTGGTATGACAATATCCCCTTCTACCTCGTGACCGATGACATCGTGCAGACGGGCGATCCGAGCGGCAGCGGCGGTGGCACAGCCGGTTACTTCATCGCCGATGAGCATGATAACGGCTTGCTCTTCGACCGCGAAGGCTTGGTGGCGATGGCGAATCAGCGCGGCGTGCCGAACAGCGCCAGTTCGCAGTTCTTCATCACCCTAGCGCCGCAGCCTCAGGAGGGCTTCAACCGCCAATACACGATTTTCGGCATCGTGCGGCGCGGCATGGACGTGCTGCGCCGCCTGACCAAGCGCGACGCCGCTGATCCGATGCGCTATCCGAATCTGCCGCCCGCCGATAGACTGCTGCGCGTGGTCATCACCGAGATACCGCCTAAGTAGACGACTTTGAACGCTCTCTGGCTGATCCTCGCTCTAGGTCTGCTCGGCTTTTTCGGAGGCGCTTACGCGATGGCGCGCGCGCTTGTCCGCCCTGCCTCGCCCAGCCCGCCCGACTCGCCTGAGCGCTATGGCTTGCCCTACGAGAGCGTCCAGTTCCTCAGCCGCGATGGGCTGCGCCTCGACGCTTGGTGGATTCCCGCCCCGCAAGCCACTGGGCGAACTGTGATCATCTGCCACGGGCGGGAGGGCAGCCGCGAGCGCGAATTGCCGCACGCTCAGAGCCTGCACAGGGCCGGCTTCAACGTGCTGATGTTCGATTTTCGCGCGCACGGGCGCTCGGAAGGGCAACACATCACTTTCGGGATGTACGAGAAAGACGATCTGCTGGGCGCGCTGGACTTTCTGGCTGCGCGCGGCATCGAGCGAGTCGGGGTGCTGGGCTTCAGCTTGGGCGCGACGACGGCGATCATCACGGCGGCGATCACGGATCGCATTGCCGCGATTGTGGCGGAGGGCGCTGTAGCGCGTCTGAAACCGACTCTGGCGCGCCGCTTGTGGCGTTACGGCGTGCCGCTGCCGCTCGGCTGGCTGCTGGCGGCGTGGGCGTTGGCGTTTGCCACCACGATCACGCGCGGCAGGATCGATCAAGTTGACGCTGTGCGCTGGATTGGGCACAGCCGCGCGCCAATCTTGCTCATTCACGGCGCGCAGGATGCCCTAGTCAGCGCGGCTGAGGTGGCGGAGCTTGCGGCGCGCTGCGGATCGCGGGCGATGGTCTGGCAGGTGGCGGGCGCCGCTCATCATGAGGCGTCGCGCGTTGCGCCGCAGGCGTTCGAGCAGCACATGCTGACGTGGTTCGCTCAATACCTACCCTCAGAGCGAGCCGATTGTTAGCAGACCGTGATGAGCAGCCTTCTGCGAGGCGCTTCAGTCTACTTGAAGTCTATCACAGACCGTTGTATAATCGCGCAAGGGTACACAAGAGCAAGCCCGTGTTGGCGTTCAAGGCTCAAGCCAGTCCAGCTGTGAAAGGCTTGCCACAATGTGCTATTGTGCGTATAACCAAAGGTCAGGAAACCCAGCGAGGCAAGGTACTTTATTATGGCAAGACCCAGACAGTTGAAGGGCACCCTTCAAGACCTACACACCACGCAGCTACTCCACCTGATTAACCTTGCCAAGAAGACGGGCACGCTCCGCCTGTACGAGGGCGTGCCGACTGGACGCGAGATCACCATGGGCGATGGCGAGACCAAACGCCCAGAGCTACAGCCGGGCGCCGAGCGCGCGCGCGTGGCGTTCCGCGAGGGAAAATTGATCCACGCGCGCCTGACCAGCCAGAGCGATCACCTCGCCACGGTGTTGCACAAAGCCGGCAAGCTTAACGACGAGCAGCACCGCATCATCCTCAGCAAGGCGGCGCACGCCAGCGATAAAGCGTTGGCGCTCTTGCTCATCAACGCCAACTACGTCTCGCAGGCGGATATCATCCAGAGCGTTCAGCGCTATACGCTGGAAGTCGTCTATGACATTGCCACGTGGACGAAAGAGCCTTTCATCTTTGAGGAAGGCGAGCAGCCGCCGCCCGATAAGATCACGGTGCCGATTGACCTCGAAAACGTGATCATCGAGATGATCCGCCGCGATAGCCGCGATAAAATGCTGTTGGAAGCGCTGCCCAACCTCGATTTTGCCCTGCGCTTCCCCGAGTCGCCCGCTGAAAAATTTGCCAAAGTCAAGGTACAATTGAGCGTTGAGGAATGGCGCGTCGTCTCGTTCATCAACGGCAAGAATACCATCCGCCAGATTGCCAGAGCCTGCAACATGACCGAGATGGGCATCCGTCAGATTGTCTACGGTCTGTTGAGCGCAGGTCTGGTAGAATTGGTGAAGCCCGCCGCGCCAGAAGCGCCGAAGCGGCGTCCGAGCCAAATCACTGCTAACATGCCGCAGCGACCGGTCATCAACAAGCTGATCGACCGCATTCGCAGCCTGTGAGCCGTGAGGAAGGTCAGGTGTTTTCATGCTATCATTCATTTGGGTTCTCAACTCGCTGTCCAAGATACAGCTAAGCAGATAGGGCGGTCATTATGGCAATGCAAACGGTAAAGATGGTCATCACCGGACCTTACGCATCGGGGAAGACGGAATTTATTCGTTCCATCAGCGAAATTGACGTCGTCTCGACCGATACAAAGGTCTCTGAAGGCACCTATGAAGCCACCGTCAAGGATCAAACGACTGTGGCGATGGACTTCGGGCGCATCACCATTGACGACGACTTGGTGCTGTACCTCTTCGGGACGCCCGGTCAGCGGCGCTTCGACTTCATGTGGGAAATCCTAGCCGAGGGGATGCTCGGCTTCGTGGTCATGGTCGATAGCACCAAGCCGGAGACCTTCCGCGAGGCGAAATCCATCCTGGAGACTTTCCGCGCCTACGCGCCCACGCCCTATGTGGTGGCTGCCAACAAGCAGGATATGGAAGAAGCCTGGCCCGCCGAAGACCTGCGCATCGCCTTGCGCATCGATGATAACGTCAAGCTGCTGCCTTGCGTGGCAAAAGACAAAGAGAAGGTCAAGGTCGTCCTGCTGGAGCTGCTCTACTCCATCTTGGAGGAGATGGACACCTAACGCGCCGCCGCACTTATCCATGCCACCACACCCTGTGCCGAGCCTTAAAGCTCGGCGCAGGCTACCCACAGGAGTACCCTTCGGGTGACATCGCTGGTAACCGATCAGGGCATCATACACTATGAGGCTTACGGGCGCGGTCGCCCCGTCATTTTGTTGCACGGCTGGATGGAGTCGTGGTCAGTCTGGCGGCAGACCATCGAGGCGCTCGGCAAGGAGTTCCGCACCTACGCCCTCGATTTCTGGGGCTTCGGCGAGTCAGTCGGCACAAGCTACACCGTCGATACCTACGTCGAGATGGTCAACCAATTCCTAGACCGTCTCGGCATCATCAAGGCGCCGCTGATCGGGCATTCGATGGGCGGCACGGTCTCGCTCAGCACTGCCATGCGCTACCCGGAGAAGGTCGTCAAGGTCGCCGTGATCGGCTCGCCCATTCACGGCAGCTCGCTCAACATCCTGCTCAAGCTCTCCGGTATGCCTGCCATCGCTGCGCTGCTCTTCCGTATGCCGCCCTTGCTCAGCTTTTTCACCTTCGTGGGCGGCTACCTGACCACCCCGCGCGCCGGCTATCAGTTCTACCGCCAAGTGCGCGCCGAGATGACCCAAGTCTCGATGCACTCGTTCTTCCAGAGCATCGGCACGTTGCGCCGCACCGATTTGCGCCCGCACTTGAACAAAGTCCGCCCGCCCACGCTCGGCATCTACGGCAAGTGGGACTTCATCGTGCATCCCAATCAGGCGAAGGTGCTGCAAAAGGGCGTGCCGCACGCCAAGACCCTAGTGTATCCCGACGCCGGTCACCTGCCCATGATGGATACGCCCGACCGTCTGATCCGCGATATCCGCGAGTTCCTGCTGGCAAAGTAGCCTAGCCCTGCGGCGCGTGTTCAGCCCGATACTTGCGCTCTGCTGCCTTCGCCGTGTTGATGGCGAGCGTGGCGCACTTCGGGCGCGAGATGACCACCTCGCGCCCAATTTCGTCGATGAAAGCGTCGATATCCATCGCGCGCACCTCGCTCAGCGTCATGCCGACCAGCATCTCGGTGAGCATGGAGGCAGCCGCCTGCGAGATCGTGCAGCCCTCGCCTTCGAAGCTGGCGGCGACGACGCGCTCGTCGGCGTCCACTTTCAGGTAGATGGTCACGATATCGCCGCAGCCCGGATTGCCGCCCATGATCGAGACGGTCGCATCTTCCATCTTGTAACGGTTGCGCGGATTCTCATAGTGATCCAGCAAATTTTCGATGTAGAACTGCCGATCCATGCTCACCTCACCTCGTTTCAGGGGCGCTCAATCGGCGCACCGACCAAATTGCCCCATTCCGTCCACGAGCCGTCGTAGTTGCGCACTTTCGGGTAGCCCAGCAGATAGTGTAGCACGAACCATGTGTGGCTGCTGCGCTCGCCGATGCGGCAATAGGTGATCACGTCGTCTTCGGGCTTCAAGCCGATCTGCCCCTCGTAGATGGCGCGCAGCTCTTCGGCGCTCTTGAACGTGCCGTCCTCGTTGGCAGCCGTCGCCCATGGGACGTTCTTGGCAGCGGGGATGTGTCCGCCGCGCAGGGCGCCCTCTTGCGGATAGGCTTCCATGTGCAGCAGCTCGCCGCGATACTCTTGGGGGCTGCGCACGTCGATCAGCGGCAGGCGCGCGGCGCTGTGGGCCATGACCTGATCGCGGAAGGCGCGGTAGGCGCGATCATCGCGCTCAGGCGCGACGTACTCAGCGCGCGGATAGCTGGGCTTCTCGCGCGTCAAGGGGCGCCCCTCGTCGATCCACTTCTTGCGCCCGCCATCCATAATGCGCGCCTTGCGATGCCCGAAGAGCTGGAAGACCCAGAAGGCGTAGCACGCCCACCAGTTATTTTTATCGCCGTAGAAGACGACGGTGGTATCGTTGCTGATGCCGTTGCGCGCCATCAGCTCGGCGAAGCGGGCGCTATCGAGGTAGTCGCGGCGCAGCTGATCGTTCAGGTCATGCATCCAGTCGATCTGCACGGCGCCGGGGATATGTCCCTGATCGTAGAGCAGGATGTCTTCGTTCGACTCAACCAAGCGGATGCTCGGATCGTTGAGGTGATCGGCAACCCATTGCGTGCTGACCAGCACTTCGGGATGCACGTAGCCTTTAGCGGCGATATTCGGATCGATGTTCGTCATAGCAGACTCCTCTCAGCTAGGCAGGTTGTGCCACGCGCTCAAGTTTTTCTTCGATGTGCGCCGTCAGACGCGCCCGCACTTCCTCAAAGGGGATGCGCTGCATGATCGGATCGAAGAAGCCCGCCACGATCAGCCGCTCGGCATCTTGGCGCGTCATCCCGCGCGACATCAGGTAGAAGATCGG
>CALKXH010000062.1 GCA_938005675.1 uncultured Anaerolineae bacterium | reverse complement strand
GTGCTGCTGGTGGTGCTGGTCTACTTCGGCATTCAGTTCATCGTCGGGCAGATCGTCGCGCCGCTGCTGCTGGGGAGCGAGATCAAGTTGCCGCCCGCCATCATCCTGCTCTCGCAGATCATTTTCGGCATTTTCTTCGGCTTTTTGGGCTTGTTGCTCTCTGTGCCGCTGGCAGCCATCGCAGTCGTGCTGGTGCGCGAGGTCTACGTGCGCGACGTGCTGGGCGACACAGAGGCGAGTCTGCGCCTGACACAGGAGTAGCTCAAGAACTCAGGCGGCTATTGCGTTGCGCCGCTCAGCTCCTGTTGAATCTGCAGCCAAGTGCGGTAGCGCTCATGCTCATCCGGGATCAGCTCTGGGCGCACGCTCACGGCGTAGGTGTGCTGCCCCTCCGCGCTCTTGCGCAAGCCGAAGTAGTAGACGCTATCGGCGGGCACATTGGCGAGGATGCTCGGCGAGTGCGTATTGACCAAAGCTTGGCGCAGCGGCGGATTTTTATCGCCCTCTGGGATTTCGCGCTCGAAGTTGAGCGCTAAGCCGTACAGCACGCCGACGATATCCGGCAGGCGCAGCAGCTGGATGCCGTTCTCAGGCTCTTCGAAGCAGACCACGCCGCGCTGAGCCGAGTCGTAGCGCAGCGCCGCCAGAGCCAACAGGCGCAACGTGCCGTCGCTGAGCACGCGCGAGGAGAAGCGCGTGCCATCCTGCCCGATCAGCTCGATCAGTTGCCGCTTTCCATCGCCCAGCGTCTTGACCTCAAGCGCCTTGACTTGGGGCAGCATCCCTTGCAGCGCCTCGGTGATGCGCGCCACGGCTTCGGGTTGCTCGCGCAGCAAGCGCGCCAACACAGCGGGCAAATTCGCGCCGTCGGGCTGGAGCGTCGCATCGGCGTCGGCGGGGCAGGGTTGGCGCAACGTCTCGGCGTTGAAGCGCAGCAGACGCCAATTGCGCATCGCTTGCTGGGCGGCGTGAAGGGTCGGGTAGCGGATCGGATCGGCAGTGCCGAGCGCCGTCTTGTGCAGATCGCCGATTTTGACGCCCTCGCGCCCGCCCGCCAGCGTATCTTGATTGCGGTAGATGGTCAGCTCGTCGCCCTCGCCGACCGTGGCGATGTAAGGCGGACGTTTCTCGCGGACGATCCAGGCTTTGCGCGCTTTGCTGGGCAGGTAAGTTTTCGCCCAGAAGTCTCGCGCCTCAGCTAGGGGCAGGAGCGACTCGGCGACGATGTGAGCGCCCTCGCCGCGCCGCTCGATGGTCAGCTCGTAGCGCAGGCGGGTGTTGGTGGGCGTGAAGGGCTTGCCGTTGGCGCCGACGATCTCTCGATCCAGCAGGATTTCAGCCGCAAGCTGGATGCGCTCGGCGCGCCTGCCATCGGCGAAGAGGGTGAACAGCTCGATTGGCTCGCCGCGCGCGTGCAACATGGCTTCTTCGAGCGAGTCGCCCGCGGCGAGGCGCGCGAGGAGCGCAATGGCATCGAACAGGTTAGTCTTACCGACGCCGTTCGGTCCGATGAAGACCATGAACGGGTGAAAATCGAGGGCAAAATCGCGGAATGCCTTGAAACCGTCGAGTTCTAAGCGTGTGAGCATCTCTTCGTCCTAACTTCAGGTGCTGCGCGGCGCTTCGCGCTCTAGGATGAGCGTGACCGGTCCGTCGTTGGCTAATTCTACCAGCATTTTAGCGCCGAAGACGCCCGTCTCCACGCGCTGCACGCCCGCCTGCCGCAAAAACTCGACGAACTGCTCGATCAGCGGCGCGGCGAGGGCGGGCGGCGCCGCCTCGATGAAGCTAGGACGGCGCTGCCCGACGGCGTTGCCGTAGAGCGTGAATTGCGAGACGACCAACGCCCCGCCGCCGATATCTAGCAGCGAGCGATTGAATTTGTCCGACTCATCGGCAAAAACGCGCAAAACGGCGATCTTCTCAGCCAGCCATTTGGCTTCGGCAACCGTATCGCCGTTGCGCACCCCGATCAGGATCAGGAAGCCCTGATCGATTGCGCCGACCACTTGTCCGTCTACCGTGACGCGGGCTCGCGTCACGCGCTGCAACACCACTCGCATGTTCAGCCTCGTTTGAACCGCTTCAGAATGCTCAGGGGCAAACTGCGCGCCTCCTGAACGCCCAGCAGCAGCGCCAACCCCTCATAGAGCAGCGCGCCCAGCGGGGCGCACAGCAGAACTATCACCAGAGGGGCTGCGCCCGCCAAAAGTTGACCGACCGCCCAGACGCCCGCGCTCATGCCCAACGTCGCCAAGCTGACGCGCCCGATCATATTCAACACGGCTTGATCGTCCAACCCGCCGAGCTTGCGGCGCAGCCACAACCACAGCACGGCGCTCTCAACCAGCGTGGCGAGCGCGTTCGCTAACGCCAAGCCGCCGTGCGCCCCCTGACCCGCCTCCGCGCCGCGCACGACTTGAATCAAGGTCAGGCTGAGCGCCACGTTCAGGATCAAGCCGCCCACGGCGACCGCCACCGGCGCAAGGGTGTTGCGCAGGGCGTAGAATGCGCGCGCCAATAGCTCCTGCAGGGCGAAGGCGGCTAAGCCCGCCGCGAAAAAGCTCAGCGCCCACGCCGTGGCAAGGGTGTCCACGCGCGACCACGCGCCGCGCTCGAACAGGGCGCTCACCAGCGGCTGCGCAAGGACGATCAAGCCGCCCGTGGCGGGTATCGCCACGAATAGCACGCCGCGCAACGCGCCCACCAGCGTGTGACGGAACTGCGCTAGGTCGCCCCGCGCGCCATACAGCGAGAGCGTCGGGAAGATGGCGGTGCCGGCGCTCTGCGCCACCACGCCCAGCACCACGAACATCAGCGTGAAAGCGATGCTGAGCGCCGCCAGGCTGCCTTCGGGCATCGCTGAGGCGAGGATGATGTTCACCACGAAGTTCAGCTGCACCGCCGCCATGCCCACCAAGCGCGGCAAGACCAGCCGCACGATCTCGCCCACGCCCTCGGCGATCAGCCTGCCATCCGGACGTAGGTGCGCCGCATAAGGGCGCAAAGCGGGCAGTTGTACCAGCAAATGCAACACAGCGCCCAGCACTGCTCCCCAAGCTAAGCCATGCACGCCCAGCTGCGGCGCGAGCAGCAACGCCCCGCCGATCAAGCCGACGTTGTTCATGCTGGGCGCGAGGGCGGGCGCCAAAAAGCGCTGATTGGCGTTCAAAATCGCCATGATCAAGCCGCTGGCGCTGAAGATGGCGACCGTGATCAGCATGATCTGCATCAGCTCGGCGGTCAGCTCTTTTTGGGCGGAGCTGGCTTGAGGGATCAGCAGCCGATCCACGATGGGAAAGGCGATCAGCGCGGCGCCCGCCGAGAGCAGGAGCGCGATCAGCGTGACGAGCGTGAGCGTGGCGCGCGCCAAGCGCCAGGCGCCCTCGCTATCGCCTTGCGTCAGGTAGCGGCTGAAGACGGGGATGAACGCCGAGCCGAGCGCGCCGCCCGCCACCAGCGTGAAGAGCATCTCAGGCAGGCGGTAGGCGGCGTAGAAGGCATCGAGGGCGGCGCTCGCCCCGAAGACGCCGCCGATGATGATGCCGCGCAGCAAGCCCAAGCCGCCGCTCAGGACGAATGAGGAGGCGATGATCAGCGAGACGAGGCGCAGCTGTGCGCCCGTGAGGGTCTGCCCTTGTGAGCTGTGCGAATCGGTCATAGGCGTGCGGTGCAGCTAAGACGTAGAATGCCGCCTAAGCATAGCACAGCCAGAGCGCCTATGCCTAGTCTGGTCTAATGTTGAGCGCTGCGCTGCTGCAGGCGCTGATCGGCGGTCGGATCGACGCCCAGATTCGCCGTGATCGCCACCTCTTCGGCATCAAAGGGACGGCTGAGGGCGGTCAGCAGCACTTTTGCCTCCACGCCTTCAGCGATCTGCACGTAGGCGATGCCCTGCTCGCCCTCCATGCGCGTCAGCGTGCCGACTAAGCCGCCCGCCGTGATGACTTCATCGCCAACTTTCAGCGTGCGCACGTACTTATTGTGCTTGCGAAACATCCGTTGGCGCGGCAGGATCACGAACGACCAGTAAGCAGCCAACACTAGCAGCATCACGAACGAAAATGCGATAAACTCTCCCATGCGAGGTATCCTTTCCACGCTTGCTCTGAGTGAATTATAAGGGCGCGGGCTTGAAAATGCCTCTTGACACTCTTGAACAAGCGTTCTAGAATGGTTGTAAATATGTGTGTTACGGCTTGTGCGGGCAGCCCAGAGCAGCCCCGAAAGGATAGTGAACCATGACCTTCCAGCAGCTGATCATCGTGGGCAATGTCGGGCGCGACCCTGAGATCAAGTACGTCAACGGCATCCCGGTCTGCACCTTTTCGGTGGCGGTTAATAAAGTGACGGGCAGCGGCGATCAGCGCAAGGAGAAGACAACATGGTTCAGCGTGACCATCTGGCGCCAACGCGCTGAGACCGCCGGGCAGCTGATCAAGAAAGGGCAGCGCGTGCTGATTGTGGGCGAGGTGAGCGCGAGGGCTTACATCGCTCGAGATGGCAACCCCTCTGCCTCGCTGGAGGTGACCGCCAGTGAATTCAAGCTGCTGAGCGGCAGAGATGGTGGCGCTGACGATGCAGCCATAGCCGATACCGCCGTCGGGGGCAGGCGCCCGCCCGTTGCCGATATGGACGACATCTCCGAAGACGCGGAAGATTTGCCATTCTAAGTGAGGTTGATTCACATGGACGGTCATGACTTGCTCAGGCTCGGCTATCCGTCGGGCAAGGCGATTGGCATCGCCCTGAAACTTGCCGCCGACTCAACCGCCCAAGGCGACTCCGAAGCGGAGATTTTAGACGTCTTGCGGGCTGTCTTAGCTGATCCACATCGCTTCGCCGACGATCCGCGCTACAAAGGGCTCGCCAAAGAGCTGATTCGCGTCCGCGAGCAGCCCCAAGCCTATCAGCTGGATACCTACGCGCCTTATCAGGTCTGGGGGCGCGCGCAGATCGAACCCGCCGCCCTGCAGCAGCTGGAGTGCGCCGTCCGCCTGCCCGTCTCGGTGCGCGGCGCGCTGATGCCCGACGCGCATCAGGGCTACGGCTTGCCCATCGGCGGCGTCTTGGCGACCCATAACGCCGTGATCCCCTATGCCGTCGGCGTGGATATCGCCTGCCGTATGCGCCTGACCATCTTCGAGTCGCCGCCGTACTCGTTAGAGCAGAAGAAAGAGCGCTTCCGCAAGGCACTTGAGCAAAACACCTGCTTCGGCGCGGGCAACGCTTGGTCGGTGCCGCGCCAACACCCCGTCATGGATGACCCGCTCTGGCAGGAGCATCCCGTGGCGCGCCGCTTCAAGGATATCGCTTGGAAGCAGCTCGGCACCAGCGGATCGGGCAATCATTTCGTCGAGTTCGGCGTCCTAGACGTCTCTGAGCCATTCGAGACGGCGCAGGGGGCGGTGCCTGCGGGCAAGTATCTCGCCCTGCTCAGCCACAGCGGCAGCCGACGCTTCGGCTATGAGATCGCCAACCACTACACGCAGATCGCCATGCAAAGTCACAGCGGTCTGCCTAAAGATTTCCAGCATCTGGCGTGGCTCGATTTGGACTGGTCAGCTGGGGCTGAGTACTGGGAGGCGATGCAGTTAGCCGGACGCTATGCCAGCGCCAATCATGCCATCATTCACGCCCAGCTGGTGGAGGCGCTCCGCTTGCCCGTGTTGGGCGTGGTGGAGAACCATCACAACTTTGCATGGCGCGAGCTGGTCGACGGGCAGGAGCTGATTGTGCATCGCAAGGGCGCCACGCCCGCGGCGGAGGGCGTCTTGGGCGTGATTCCGGGCAGCATGGGCGATCGCGGCTACGTGGTGCGCGGGCGCGGCGTGGCTGCCTCGCTGAACAGCGCGGCGCACGGCGCAGGGCGGCGCATGAGCCGCGCCGAAGCCTTCAAGCGCTTCGATTGGGAGGTTGTCAAGCGTAAGCTGCGCGAGAAAGGCATCGAAGTCCTCTCAGCCGGCTTGGACGAAGTGCCGAACTGCTACAAAGATATCGACGAAGTCATGGCAGCACAAGCCGACTTGGTCGAGACGCTCGCCGCCTTCCAGCCTAAGTTGGTCAAGATGGACGGCTCGCCGCGCCATAGCTACCATCCGGAGGACTGAGCCTCGCCGCGCAGTTGTGGACGGTAGCACAGCTCGCCGCCGCTGAGCGCGTCATACTCGCGGAAGACGCGCTCCAGCTCGTCTAAGTCCGCCCAGAAGGTATCGATTTGAGAGCGGTAGCAGCTGCTCGCCTCGATCTTGCGCTGGAGCGCCTGAGGATCGATCACGACTTTGTGCGGCGCGGCGCGCCAGCCGAAATGCTCAGGATAGGCGCGCATCGCCTGCGCCAGCTCGCTCAGGGCGCGCCGTCGGACTTCAGCGCCGGCGCGGGCGTAGGGAAACTCCTCGTAGAAGTACAGCTCGGACAGCCGAAACTGCGCGGCGAGGCGCAACGCCATCGCGCGCACCAATTGGTGGTCTACGTGGTGACCGACGCCCAACGGCGCGTAGAGCGTCACCTCAGGCGAGAGCCGTCCGTGCACAGCGAGGAACGTCTCTGTCAGCGCCTCAGGCGTGGCGGGATCGTCGGGGTGAATCTCGCCGAAGATCGCCGCGTCGGAGGTGTAGAGCGGCTCGCCCGACTCCTTGCTGACCCGATAGATCGCGTCGGCGAAGCAGCCGAAGCGGATCGAGGCGCCCAGCAGCGTCGCCGCCGCCCGATCTTCAGCGCGCCGCGCCGCCAATGCCTCCTCAGCCGCCGTGCCGCATCCCCAACGGGCGTGCAGTGTGTCAGTCAGGGCGGTCGGCACGAAGCCCGCGGGCGGATCGCCGCCCATGACCGTGTAGATCGCCACAGCGACGCCGCGCCGCGTCAACTGGGCGATCTGCCCGCCGCAGCTGAAAACGGCGTCGTCAAAGTGAGGCGAGAGGTAAAGGTGCTGCATGGTCAGTTGGCGATGGGTAGCGTGAAAGTGACGGTCGTGCCTTGATTGGGCGCGCTTTGGATGTTCAACGCGCCGTCCATGAGCGCGATCAGGTGGCGCGTGATGGCGAAGCCGAGTCCGGTGCCGGGTTGCCCTAAGCCGTTATCCACGCGCCAGAATTTCGTGCCGAGCTTAGCGAGCTGTTCAGCGGACATGCCGACGCCGCTATCGGCGACTGTGAAAGCGATCTGCGAGTCGGTTTGCTGGGCGCTCAGCCTGATCACGCCGCCGTCGGGCGTGTATTTGTAGGCATTGCTGGCGAGGTTCAGCAGCACTTGGATCAGGCGGTCGCGGTCGGCGCGCACGGGCGGCAAATTCGGGGCGACCTCGATGTGCAGCGTGTGAGAACGCTGTGCGATCTCTGTGGCGATGCTCTCGCGCACCACTTCCATGACCTCAGCGACTGAGATAGCCGAGAGCTCAACCCGCAAATTGCCCGTCTCGATGCGGCTGATATCGTTCAGGTCGCTCACCAAGACCTTCATGCGCTGCACGGCGCTCTTGATCGTGTTCAGGAAAGCCGTCTGTTTCTCAGTCAGCGAGCCGGACATCAGGATCAGGTCGGCGTAGCCGCTGATGCTGGTCATCGGAATCTTCAGCTCGTGCGCCACAATGCCGATGAACTCGGTCTTAGCCTTGTTAGCCGCCTGCACCGCCGCGTACAGCCGCGCATTTTCGATGGCGATGGCGGCGCGATCCGCCATGCGGCTGACCAGCGCTTGCTGATCGGGGCTGAAGGCGTTGGGACGCTCAGCCGTCATGACGATGACGCCGACGGCGCGTCCGCTGCGGCGAATCGGCACTAGCAGGATAGCCGAGCGCTCGGTTCGCTGCACGAGGGGCGCTTGGCTGTGCAGAACTTGCTGGAGCAGCGCGCTGTGATCGGCTAGGGCGAAGGGATCGCTCGGCTCGGAGCTCGCCACGCGTTGCGGCGCGCCGCTTTCGGCGTCGATCAGGTACAAGCTGGCGCTCTGCGCTTGGCAGACCCGACTCGACCATTCGAGGGTGACGCGCAAGGCGTTGTTCAGGTCGAGCGTCTCGTTGAGTTGCCGATCCATGCGCTGCAGCATGGTCAGCTCTTCAAGGCGAGCGCTCAGGGCTTGATCGGTGGCGCTGAACAGCCGCGCGTTATCAATGGCGACCGCCGCTTGCGCCGCGAAGGTCTCTAGGAGTTCCAAGTCGCGTTCATCGAACAGGTTGGCGCGCGCGCGGTTATCCACGTAGACCACGCCGATGACTTTGCCGCGCACCCGCAAGGGACACGCCATGATGCTGCGCAGGGCGTGCATGATCACGCTGGTCTGTCCGGAGAAGCGCGGGTCTTCCTGCGCGTTGGTGGTGACAATCGCCTGATTGGTCTCCAAGACGCGGGTCGTGACCGTTCGGCTGATCGAGACCGAGTCCATGCCGATGGTCTCTTGATCGAAATTGCGGCGCACCGGGATAGTCAAGTTGCCGTCGTCGTCTTGGATGAGCAGGAAGCCGCGCTCGGCGTCGGTCAGGGCGATGATGGCATCCATGACTTGGTTCAGGACGGTTTGCAGGTCAAGCGACGAGCCGATGGCGCGGCTGACCTCGTAAAGTTTGGCGATGCGCGTTTGATGGCTCGCGTGGAGGCGCTCTTCAGCCAGCTTCTCCAGCAGTTCTTCGAGGCTTTTGAGGCGACTCTCAAAGAAGGCGGCATCGATGCGCCCACTTTGGGCTTGGGTGCGCAGCAACGACACAGTCTGGCGGGCGCTAGTCAGGGCGGCATCGAGCGCGTGAGGCTTAGATGTTTGTTCAGTCACAAGTTAGAGTCCTCCTCAGCCAACTTGGGCTTCGCGTGCCTTGAGGCGCGCTGTTGGGCTTGAAAATAGCGACACTCGTCGGTGAGCGGGCAACGCTCGCATAGCGGCTTGCGCGCCTGACAGAGCGTCCGTCCGTGCGCGATCAGATTCAGGTGGGCGGGATAGTAGTCCTCGGGCGGGATGATCGCCTCCAGCTCGGCGTGCGCCGCCTCAGCGCTGGTCTTCTCGCCGATCAAGCCCAGCCGCTGACTGACGCGATGGACGTGCGTATCGACGGGGAAGGCGGGCTTGCCGAAGGCGAAGCACAGCACGATGGCGGCAGTTTTCGGACCGACGCCATCGATGGCGGTCAGCCAGGCTTTGGCGGCGGCGGTATCCATCTCGGCGAGGAAGTCGAGGGTGATGCTGCCGCGCTCGCGAGTGATGTAGCGCAGCGCCTTTTGAATGCGCGGCGCCTTTTGGTTGGCTAAGCCAGCGGGACGAATCGCCTCGATGACCGCTTCGGTGGGCGCGTCACGCACGCTCTCCCAGTTGGGGAAGCGCGCTTTGAGGGCGGCGAAGGCGCGGTCGCGGTTGGCGTCGGTGGTCGACTGGCTGAGGATGCAATCGACCAACTCATCGACGGGCGCGTAGCGCGGTCGCCACTTCGGTGTGCCGTACAGCTCGGTCAATTTTGCGCTGATGCGCTGATATTTATCGCGCAGCGCCTTTCGAGTCGCCAAATCGGTCTGCCTCGTTTCGATTCAGTGAGCCTGTCAGCCTTGATTCTAATCCAAAAGACGCGTTTTGAGCAGCCTTCGCTAGAGTGGCGGGGCTGTGGTACAATCCTCGCGCAGCTGGTAGGAAGAGGATCGCTGCGTGACGCCCATCGAGCGCTTACAGAGTGTCGCTCCGCTGTTGGTAGCCGCCCTGCTGGGGCTGGGCGTCGTGCTGTTTGCCCTCTCCGTGCTGATGTTCCGTCGCAGCCGCCGCAGCCCTTATTGGCGGCAGCGCCGCGCCGCCGGACAAGCAGGCTTTCGCCTGTTCGTCTGGTCGGTCATCATGAGCGTGGCAGGCATCATGTTGGGGGCGACGACGGCGCTCGCCACGTGGATGGCTTTCCCAAACGGCATCCCGACCCCCGCTGCGCTGTTGCCCAGCGCCACGCCCAGCCCTGAGCCAAGCGCCACCTCAACTGAGGCGCCCACGCTAAGCCCAACGCCTGATGCCACTCTGCCGATCCCTACTTTGGGCAGCGCGCCCTTCGCCAGCCTCACCGAGACGCCCGCGCCGACTTTCACGCCCCCTGCCTTGCCCGCCACGCCGACGCCCTCACCAAGCCCAACGCCCAGCAGCACGCCAAGCGCCACAGCGACCCTCACGCTCACCTTCACGCCGAGTGCCACGCCCAGCCCGACTCCCAGCGCCACGCCGACGCTCACTTTCACGCCCAGCGCCACGCCAACCGATACCGCCACATTCACGCCGACCGCAACACCGACTCCGAGCGCCACGCCCAGCCCGACCTTGATCCCGCTCAGTCTGCTGAGCGCGCCCACCCTGCACTCCAGCGTGACGCCCAGCGCGCAGGCGCGCTTGAGCATCCTCGCCATCGGCACGCGCCTGAACGCCTCCGGACAGATCGTCAACGCGCGCCCGCCCTTGCGGACGCCCGCCGCGCGGCTGTACTTCGCCGTGCGCGCCGAAAATCTGCAGAGCGGCGTGCTGTGGCGGCGCGAATTATGGCACAACGGCGCGCTGATGCAAGCCGCCACGTACCTGTGGGGCGCGCGCGGCGATGGACAAGCCATCTTCTTCTTCGGGCAGGCGGAGGGCTTCCCGACGGGCGATTATGAGATTCGCCTCTATCTCGGCGCGAGCGAGGTTCCCGCCGCCCGCGCCGCTTTTCGCCTTGAATGATCGCACTCTCAAAGAGACGAGGAGTTGTTTGAGCGCCTATGGCACGTCCCTACATCCCTAAACGCGCGATGGTCATCGCCGCACACCCCGATGACATCGAATTCTCTTGCGCAGGCACAGTTGCGCGCTGGGCGCGCGAGGGCGCCCAAGTCTGCTACGTCCTCTGCACCAGCGGCGACGTCGGCATTGCCGAGGCAGGCATGACCAAAGCCCGCGCCGCCGAAATCCGCGAGGCGGAGCAGCGCGAGGCAGCCGCCATCGTCGGCGTCCAAGAGGTCGTCTTTCTGCGCGAGCCGGACGGCCTGCTGGAGGCGACCCTCGCCCTGCGCAAGAAATTGGTGCGCCAGATTCGGCGCTTCAAGCCCGATACGGTCGTCTGCGGCGATCCGCAAGCGCTCTGGTCGGGCGAGGGCTACATCAATCACCCCGATCATCGCGCGGCGGCGCTCGCCGCCATCGACGCCGTCTTCCCCGCCGCCGGGCAGCCCAATCTGTTCGAGGAGCTGGCTGAAGAGGGCTTGAGCGCCCACAAGGTCTACAAGGTTTACGTCATCAGCTGGGAAGCAGCCCCCAACCTGACCTACGTCGATATCAGCAGCACCATCGACTTGAAGATCGCGGCGCTCAAGGCGCACAAGAGTCAAATGGGCGACTGGGATCCAAGCGAGAGCGTCAAGGCGTGGGCGGCGGAGCGCGCCAAAGGCTTGGAGTTCGAATACGCCGAGTCCTTTCGGGTCATCACCTTCGCCGATGCCGCGCCCAAGCCCGAGACGACCGCCGAAGCCGCCACTCTGCCCACCACAAAGGATTGAGCCATGTTCGAGCGCCTGCTGATCGCCAACCGCGGCGAGATCGCCGTCCGAATCATCCGCGCCTGCCGCGAGCTCGGCATCCAGACCGTCGTGGTCTACTCGGAGGCAGACGCTGACTCGCTAGCTGTGCAGCTGGCTGATCGCGCCGTCTTGATCGGCTCGCCGCCGCCCAGCGACTCCTACTTGCGCGCCGACCGCATCATCGAGGCAGCCCGTCAGACGGGCTGTCAGGCGGTGCATCCCGCCTTCGGCTTCCTCTCCGAGAACGCCGCTTTCGCTCAGATGGTGCGCGAGGCGGGCTTGATCTTCGTCGGACCCAGCCCTGAGGCGATTCAGGCGATGGGCTTGAAGACCGAAGCCCTAGCGCGCGTGCGCGCCGCAGGCGTGCCGACTCTGCCCAGCTACGACGGGCAAGGGCTGCTGGAGGATTTTCAGCGCGCCGCCGATGCGCTGGGCTATCCGCTCTTGGTCAAGGCGGCGGCGGGCGGCGGCGGCAAGGGGATGCGCGTGGTGCGCGATCCCGCTGAGCTGCCCGCCGCACTCGAAGCATCCGCGCGCGAGGCGGGCAAAGCCTTCGCCGATAACCGCCTGTTCTTGGAGCGCTACATCGAGGCGGCGCGCCACATCGAGGTGCAAATCCTCGCCGATCAGCACGGCAACATGGTGCATCTCTTCGAGCGCGAATGCTCAATTCAGCGCCGCCACCAGAAGATCATCGAGGAGTCGCCCTCGCCCTACCTGATCGAGCGTCCGCAGCTGCGCGAGGCGATGTGCCAAGCCGCCCTGCGCGCCGCCCAGAGCGTCGGCTACACCAACGCAGGCACGGTCGAGTTCATCGTCGACGCCCACACGGGCGAGTTCTTCTTTCTAGAGATGAACACGCGCCTACAAGTCGAGCATCCCGTCACTGAGGCGGTCACTGACGTCGATCTAGTGCAATTGCAGCTGCGCATCGCCGCGGGCGAGCCGTTGCCCTTCCGCCAAGCCGATCTCTATCAGCGCGGACACGCCATCGAGTGCCGCATCTACGCTGAAGACCCGTCCGAGCACTTCTTGCCCTCAACCGGCGACCTGCTGTGCGTCGTGCCGCCCAGCGCGCCGCACATCCGCGTGGATAGCGGCGTGCGCACGGGCGATGCCATCACCATTCACTACGATCCGATGATCGCCAAGCTGATCGCGCACGCCCGCACCCGCCCAGAGGCGATTCGGCGCCTAGATGCCGCCCTCGCCGCCTACGTGATCCTCGGCGTCACCACCAACATCCCTTTCCTGCGCGACGTCCTCGCCCAGCCCGACTTTCAGCGCGGCGAGACCACCACCACGCTGATCGAGCGCGCCTTTGCCGCGTGGCAACCGCCCAATCCGCCCCTGCCCGACTCCGCCCTGATCGCGGCGGCGCTCAGCCAGTTGCTGCAGAGCGGCGCGCCCGCCCTGAACGCCGCGCCCGCCGAGTCCGACCCGTTCAGTCCGTGGGCGCGCCCGGATGCTTTCCGCGTAGGAGCTTGAGAGCATGGAATTCCGTTTTGAACACGCCCAGAGCCTCTACAGCGTCAAGGCGGAGCGCGACGGCGAGAGTTTCCGCGTCCGCATCGGCGAGCGCGTCTATCTGGTTGAACTCGTCCGCGCGGCGGGCGGCGAGCTGGTCTTCAGGTTGGGCGATCAGGTGCTGACGGCGCACATCGGGCGGGCGGGCGAGACTCTTCACCTTGCGCTGGGCGCTCAGCAGTTCAAGCTCAGCCTCGCCAAGCCCAGCGTCCGCCGCAAGAGCGCCGAGGGCGGCTCTGCCAGCCTGAGCGCCAGTATGCACGGGCAGGTCGTGCGCGTGCTGGTGGAGGAGGGGGAGGTGGTCAGGCGCGGGCAACCGCTGGTGCTGCTAGAGGCGATGAAGATGGAGATTCGGGTGACCGCGCCGCACGACGGTCGGGTGGTGCGCCTGCTCTGCAGCGTGGGCGAGGTGGTTCAGCGCGCTCAGCCGCTGCTGGAGCTGGCGGAGCTCTGAGAGAGCATCTGGTTGATGCAGCGGCGCAGCTCATCGTACTTGATCGGCTTGGCGAGCCAGCTATCGGCGCCTAGCTGGGTGGCGATCTGTTCAACATCGGGGTGGGCTGAGACCACCACGATGGGGATGTTGTTCAGACTGGGCGTGCCGCGCATGAAGCTCAGCGCCGAATCGCCTGAGGCGGTCGGCATCATCAAATCGAGCAGGATCAGGTCGGGGCGGTCGGAGAGCGCCACGCGCACGCCCTCCAAGCCGTCGCGCGCCTCGATCACGGCGTGACCCAAATTTTCGAGCAAATCGACCATCATCTGCCGCGTATCAGGGATGTCTTCGACCACAAGAATTTTTGCCATAGCTGCCCGTGCCTTGTTTGAGGGTCCGTCATGCCTTAAGCATAACCGACTTTGGCGAATTTGGCAGATATTTGATCGCTCACTCGCCCTTGGTGCGCCTGCCAATGCCGCCCAGCAAGCCGACGCGCGGCGCGGCTGCGCTCTGACCATCGCCCATGTGGAGTTCGTCGCTGCGCGGCGCATCCGAGAGCAACGCGGCGGTCTGTTCAGGCAGGCGGAACTGCATGTTGTAGAGCCGCGCGTACAGCCCGTCGAGCGCCATCAGCTGATCGTGCGTCCCCATCTCCACAATTCGCCCGCCCTCCAGCACGATGATGCGGCTGGCGATCTTGATCGTGCTGAGCCGATGCGCCACGATCAGCGTAGTGCGCCCTTGCATCAGCCTATCGAGCGCCTCCTGCACCAGCCGCTCGGATTCGTTATCCAGCGAGCTGGTCGCCTCATCCAACAGCAGGATGCGCGGGTCTTTCAGGATGGCGCGGGCGATTGCCACGCGTTGGCGCTGCCCGCCGCTCAGCTTCACGCCGCGCTCCCCGACTTCGGTATCGTAGCCTTTGGGGAGCGCCATGATGAAATCGTGGGCGTTCGCTGCCTTCGCCGCCGCGATCACAGCCGCCTCGTCGGCGTCCAGCCGCCCGTAGAGGATGTTCTCGCGGACAGTGCCGCTGAAGAGCGTGGTCTCTTGCGGCACGATGCCGATCTGGGCGCGCAGGCTGGCTTGAGTCAGCGTGCGGATATCGCGCCCATCGAGGTAGATGGCGCCGGCGCTCGGATCGTAGAAGCGCGGGATCAAATTGACGATGGTGGTCTTGCCGCTGCCGCTCGGTCCGACCAGCGCCACGATCTCGCCCGCCGCCACCTCAAAGGAGACGCCCTTCAGCACCTCGATGCCGTCTTCGTAGGCGAAGGAGACGTTCTCGAACTTGATGTGACCCTCGGCGGAGCTGATGGCCAGCGCGTCGGGCGCATCCGCTACGCTCGTCTGCGTATCGAGCACCTCGAAGACGCGCCGCACGCCGCCTAACGTGCTGCGCAGCTCGGCGTAGAAGCCCGCCAAGCCGCCCAGCGTCGCCGCAATCGAGACGCCGTAGATCAAGAAGCTGCTGATGATCGGCAAGGTCAGCCGCCCTTCGATCACCTCGCGCCCGCCGAACCACAGGATCGCCGCCAACGAGCCGAAGCCCAGAAACGCCATCAGCCCGCCGAAGGCCGCCCGATAGAGCGTCAGGCGCAGCGCCGTTTTGAAGGTCTTCTCCGTGCCGCGATAGTAGCGCTCGATCTCATATTCCTCGCGCACGAAGCTCTTGACGATGCGCACGCCTTGAAGCGCCTCTTGGGCGTCGGCGCTGGCGGCGGCGAGTTCATCCTGATAGCGCGTGGAGAGCCGCTGCAGCGGTCTGCCGAAGACCACCGCCACGAGGAACAGGGCGGGGATCAGCACGAGGATGAAGAGCGTCAGGGCGGGATTCAGCACGAAGACAATCGTGATCGAGCCGATCAGGGTCAAGAGGTTGCTCAGCAGCGAGGTGATGTTAGTGGTCAGCAGGGTGCGCACCAGGTTGACGTCGCTGCTCAGGCGCGAGAGTATCTCGCCGACGCGCCGCAGCACGAAAAACTCCAGCGAGAGGCGCTGAATATGCGCGTAAAGCTGATTGCGCAGCCGAAAGACGATCTTCTCGCCGATGTAAGCTAGATTGTAGTTCTGCACGAAGGTGAAGAGCGCCTGCGCAAAGAACAAGCCGAGCAAGGTCAAGGTCAGGGCGTTGAGCGCCTCGTAGCCTTGCTGCGCTAAGACCGCGCCCAGCAGATCGGCGATCACCAGCGGGAAGATCAAGCCGAGCGCGGTGGCGAAGAGCAAACTCAGGATTGCCAACGCCAAGCGCGCGCGGTGCGGGGCGAGGTAACTGAACAGCCGCCGCCAATTGATGGGCGTCTTGGGGGCTTTGGGTTGCTCAGGCGTTGCCTCAATTTGGAGACGCATCGTTTCACTCTTTCGTTAGAGGGGGCAAGTCGCTCAGACGGGCTTTCAGCGCATTGCGCTGAGCGTGATAAGTCTCGGCATCGAGCGCGCCGCGCTCGAACTGCTCGTCGAGGGCGGCGATCTGGGCGATCAGCGCCGCCGACTGATCCTGAGGCGGCGCAGCGCTCTGATCGCGCCGATTCAGCCACCAGATCGCGCCCGCTGTGCCGATCAGCATGACGAGCGCGCCGAAGATCGCGATCACGAGGGCGGGATCGGCTGAAGAGACGCCCGCAGCGCCCAGCGCCACGCTGATGGTGATGTTGGCGTTGGCGGCGAGCGGCTCGCGCAGGACGTACGTATCGTAGCTGCCGCTCTCCAGCGTGACGGGCTCGTCGCGGCTGAAGCGCGGGTCGCTGAGGCGCGCGCCGCTGGCTTGCGGCACGTTCACCACTAAGCTGTTGACGCGGTAGCGATTGGGCTGCTCGATCAGGATGTTGGCGGCGGCGAAGGGCAGCTCGTAGCTGAATTGCAGCAGCGCCGCCTCCGAAGGCAGGAGCGGCGTCGTGCTGATCAAGCGCGGCTGCGGCGACTCGGCGGCTTCAACCCGAAAACGCGCCGCCGACTCAGCGGTCAGGCGCACCGCCCGCGCCCCGACGGGCAACTCAAAGGTCAGGGAGATGCGCTGATCGGCTTCGGTGCGCTGATCGGTCAGGAAGACGCGCTCGCCGACGTTGCGAATGCGCGCCGCGCCTTGAATCAGCGCTCGATTCGGCGCGATCACGTCCACGAACAAGCGTTGCAGCTCCACCACTACGTTCGACGGATCGGCGCTGACGGGGAAGAGCGGCAAGTTGATCGTCAAGGGGTCGGGCGCGTCCTCGCCCAGCAGGAGCGGCTGGCTGAATTGCTGCACGCCGTCGTACTCCGCGCTGGCGATGTAGACGGCGCCGCGCTGCTTCAAGACTCCGTCGAATTCAAAGCTCTGATCGGGGCGGAGGGGCGTCTGGTAGCTGGCGAGCTCGCGCGGGCTGTGCACGCCCAGCGCGATCACGCGCAAGGTGACGGGCTGCCCCTCCGCTAGGGGCGGATCGGCGCGCACCGCGCCGCGCACTGTGAAGGTCTCGGCGGGCGCGGCGGCGAGGGCGGTCGGCGAGGGCGGCGGAGTCGGCTCTTCAGTGGCGGCGGGCGGCGCGCTGAGCGCTGCGACGTAAGCGATGCGCTCCTCGGGCGGGCGCAGCAGGATATCAGCTGAATCCCATGAGAGGGCGCGCAAAAAAGCGACGGCGGCGTAGCGATCCGCCTCGCTCAGGTCGGTGAAGATGTGATCGGGGACGTTCGGGATGCCGTTGGTGAGCGCCTGAAAGAGCGCCACGTCGCTCTTAGTGATCAGATAGGCGGGATCGGTCAGGTCGGGGACGGTTGAGTCGCCCTTGCCGACGGCGCCGTGGCAAGCGGCGCAGCGCGCCTCCCAGACTTGCCCGCCGCGCACGAGCTGCTCAGGCGTGTAGCGCAGGCTGTAAGCAAAACTGACCACGTCCCAGCGGGCTTGCTCATCGAGGCGGGCGCGCCACGGCGGCATCAGGCAGGCGACCGTGCCGTTGTTGCCGTTGGTGGTCAAGCCGAACCACGCGAGGGGCGTCTTGCCGCGATTTTCGGGGTCGGCGAGGCGCGGCTGGCAAGCGAACGCCGCTGCCGAGGGGCCATCCCACCGTCCCGCCAGCCCATGACACTGCGCGCAGCCCTGTCCATCGCCGAAGATGGCAGCGCCACGCGCCAAGTCGACGCGGGCGGGCGGTCTGCCCAGATCGGGCGGCGGAGTCGGCGTGACAGTCGGCAAGGGTGCAGTGCGGACGATGGGCGGCTCGCCGGCGAGGTTGCCGCACGCCGCCAGACTCAGCAGGATGAGCGCGCCGAGCAGCGCGCGGAAAAGCTCAAAGGGACGCATAGCTCAGGTCTCGCTTTGGAATCGGCGGGCGGCGCGCACAGCCGCCTCAAGAGCCGCCTCGCGCTCCTGCTCAAGGCGCTTGGAGAGCTGCGCGCCGCGCTCTAGCAACGCCTCGCGCTGTGGGAGGTAGTCGGCTTGGGCGAGTTTGCCGGTCTGATAGTCGAATTCGAGGTCGCGCAGCGCCTGCAGAACCGCCTCGCGCTCTTGGGCGAGCTGCTGAACGAGCGGCATCTTGCCGAACTCCGCCTCGAAGTCGCTCCGCCCCGTCGGGCGAGCCTTCAGGAGCGGCAAGAGGATGATCAGCACGGCGAAAGCGCTGAAGAAAATCAGCAAGAAATAGCCGCCGGCGCTCATGGCTGGGCATCCTCCGCCAGCAAGCGCTCGATCAGCGGGCGCAAGGCGCTGATGGTGGTCGGGGCGATGATGACGTGGGCGATCTCGCCGCGCCGATTCAGGATGAAGGTCTCTGGCACGCCGCGAATGCGATAGGCGCGCGCGATGACGCTGCGATCATCGTGACCGGTCGGATACTCCACGCCGAACTCGGCGAGGAAGGCGCGCGCATCGCGCTCGTTATCGAGGTAGCCCACGCCGACCATGGCGAAGTCTTGATCGCGGAAAGTATCCCAGACGGCGTTCAGCTCAGCCGCCTCTGAGCGGCACGGACCGCACCAGCTCGCCCAGAAGTTGATCAGCACGACTTTGCCGCGCTGCTCAGCCAAGTCGAAGACGCCGCCATTGTAGAGCGGCAGGCGAAAAGTCGGCGCCATGCCGCTGCTCAGCTGCGCCTGCTCGCCCCGAGCGAGGACGATGCCCAATCCGATCACGATCACAAGCGGCGCGGCGATGAACACGAGGGCGATCAGCGGCTTGCGGCGCGGTGAAGTGGCAGCCATAGCTCAAAAGCGCTCATCCAATTCGCGTTCTAAGTCGGCGCGGTAGGGATCGTCGGGCGGCAGCTCATCTCTCGGCGCCGACTCAGCCCGCTGAGCGCGTCCGCGCCACAGACTCAGCCCGATCAGGATGCCCAGCGCGCCGATGGCGAGCAGCGGCAAAGCGACCGTGAAGAACTGCAGCGTCGGATCGGTCGGCACGCCGACCGCCACCTGCCCGAAGCGCGCCACGAAGTACTCGCGCACCTCTTGATCGCTCGCGCCGCACGCCAAGAGTTCGCGCACTTGATCGCGCCAACGCTCGCAGGCTTCGGTCGGGCAGTCTCTGAGCGGCAAATTCTCACAGACGGGGCAGTATAAATGCCGCGAGACCCGATTGACGTCGTCCTGCGTGACCGAGCGCGTGCAATCGGGCGGCCCTTGCCCTTGAACGGGCGCCGCGCTCAACAGCAGGACGAGCGTCACCACCAATAGCCAAAGGCGCATCGTTCAATCGCCCGCGATCTGCAGACTGCCCGCCGCGCGCGCCTCTGCCACTTTCTCAGCCAGCTCGCGCTGCGGATCGGGATAGGCAGCCAAAAACGTGCCGACGATCAACAAGACTCCGCCCCACCAGATCAGATTCACCAACGGATTCAAGTATACCTTGAAAGTGATTCTATCGCCCTGATGGTTGGTCAGCAGCACGTAAAAATCGCTCTCCAGCGTGCTGTGCTGACCGGCGATGCTCATCGGCATCCCGCGCTCGCCGAAGAAGTCTTTGCGCGGGCGAATCTCGCCGACGTACTGTCCGTCGCGGAAGACGCTCACATTGGCGACCACCATCGTGCGTCCGTCGTCGGCGACTGCCTCAAAAGCCGAGTCGTAGCGCATGGTCATATTGCCGAGCGTGATGGTCTGCCCGACGTCGAGGGTCTGCTGCGTCTCTTGCTGGTAGACCGTGCTCGCCACCACGCCGATGCCGATCACCACGACGGCGAGATGGATGAAGTAGCCGCCATAGCGGCTGCGATTGCGCGCAAAGAGCCGATTGAACGCCACGAGCAGGTTCTCGCCGCGCGCCGTGCGCGCCTTGATGCCGCGATAGTACTCCCACAGCGCCGTGTAGCCAGCGAGGTAGATCAGCCCGTAGCTCAGGAGGGCGCCCGCCTCGCGCGTGCCGAGCGCGCTCAAGAGCAGCAGCGTGCCGACGGTCAGCCCTAACGGGACGCGAATCGCCTTGCCGAGCGCGCTCAGCGAGGCGCGCTTCCACGCCACCAACGGCGCCACGCCCATCAGCAGATAGATCGCCCCGAAGATCGGCACGACCACGGCGTTGTAGTACTCCGCGCCGAGCGTGATCGCCTGCCCGCTGAACAGCTCGGTGAAGAGCGGCGCGTAAGTCCCCCACAGCACCACGATGGCGGCGCCCATGAACAGCCAATTGTTCAGGATGAACATGCTCTCGCGGCTGAGCAAGCCCTCCAAGCGACGGTCGGACGCCAACTCGCCCCGACTCCAGCGCCATGCCCACAGCCCAAGGCAACCGACCGCGCAAATGCCCAAGAAAATCAGCATCGGCAGCCCGATCTGGCTGCGCGCGAAGCTGTGAACGCTCGCTACGATGCCGCTGCGCGTGCTGAAAGTGCCCAGAATCACCAGCAGAAAGGTGAAGATGATCAGGAACAAGTTCCACGTCTTCAACATGCCGCGCCGCTCTTGGATCATGATGCTGTGCAGGAACGCCGTCCCGGTCAGCCACGGCAAGAGCGCCGCGTTCTCGACTGGGTCCCAGCCCCAGTAGCCGCCCCAGCCCAGCACGTCGTACGCCCAGCGCCCGCCCAAGATCAAGCCTGCGCTCAGGAACAGCCACGCCACCAAAGTCCAGCGGCGCGTGGCGCGAATCCAATTCGTGTTCAGCTGTCCGCTGGCGAGTGCCGCCATGGCGAAGGCGAAGGGGATGGTCATGCCCACGTAGCCGCCGTAGAGCATCGGCGGATGGAAGACCATCCCGAAGTGCCGCAAGAGTGGATTCAAGCCCTGCCCGTCGCGCGGGAAGAATAGCGTCGCCTCAGCCGAGGGCTGAAAGACGCTCGCCACGGGCTGCGAGGCGCCGGGCAGCATCCAGAAGCGCGCGAAAGGATTCTCATACAGCACCACGAGGATCATGAAGAAGGTCAGCACGCCCGCCGAGAAGGTCACCATCCACGGCATCAGGCGGCGCTCGCTGCGCCAATTGATCACGACTGCCGCCGCCACAAAAGCGCTCAGCATCCACGACCAGAACAGCAGCGAGCCGGGCTGCGCGCCCCACAACGCCGTGATCTTGAAGAAGATCGGCTCGTTGATCTGCGTGACCGACCAGACGTACTGCATCTCGAAGCGCCCAGTCAGCTGAGCGATCACCAAGCTCAGGCAGGCGATGCTCAGCAGCGGCAAGGTGACGAGCAGACTGTTGCGCGCGCTGAGAATCCAGCGGTCAGCGCGGTTGAGCGCGCCATACGCGCCGAAGAGCGCCGCGATCACAGCGCAGATCAGCGCCAAGCCCGTCGTGACGATCCCTAATTCAGCTAGCATGTCGATTCCTCATTCATCTCGCGCGGCGCAACGCCGCCAAGCCGCCGAACATCATGATGGCGGGCAGGGCGAACAGCCACCCTAAACAGCCCAGCCGCTGCTGATAGGAGCTGGTCTCTTGCACGCCTTGCGCCCGCTCAATCGGCAGCGGCGGCACCGCCGAAGGGCTCAATTCGCCCGTCAAGGCGCGTCGCGCGTCGCTCGCCACGCCCCTCGCCAAAGTCAGGACGATGTTGCGCGTGGTCATGATTTGGGTCATATCGCCCATGCGCGCCGGCACGCGCGCCAACGCCTCCATAACGTCGGGGCTCTCCATCAGGTAGCGCCCTAGCAAACGCTGGAAGGGGAAATTGGGCGTCAAATTGGCGCGCGCAGCCAGCGTGTTGCGGTAGACGGGCAGCGTCTCTTCTTCAAGGCGCGCCTGATAGCCGCGCAGGGCGCTCTCGTAGTCCATTGCGCCGCGCTTGTACGCCAAATACTGCTCAGCCAGCGCCTTGGCGCTGAAGACCGCATCGTAGACGCCCTGCCCGCCCAACGGGTCTTTGTGATGAACGGCATCGCCGACCAGCGCCCAGCCCGCCCCGTAGGGCTGCCGATAGTAATTGGGCGTGTGCTTCAAGCCGCGCACGGTCGTGATGCGCTCGGCGCCTTGCAAGCGCGCCCAGATGCGCGGCGCGTGGCGCAACAGCGCCTCGTAGAGCGCCTCCGGCGCGCCCGCGCCCTGCGAGAAGCCCTCGATCACCTCCGCGTGCCCCTCGCAGACGACCGCCGCCGTGTCATCGGCGCTATCCATGATCAGATAGCCCAAGCCATCGAGCGTGCCATGCGCCACCATCAGCGGCTCATTGAGGTCGTAGGGCTGCACGTTCCGCCAATAGGCGTAATAAAGCGACGTGGCGACTGACTCATCGACGTTGTAGAGCGGCGCCTCGACCTTGCGCGCCACCAGCGACCAGCGCCCGTCGGCGCCCACGACCAAATCGGCGTAGAAGCGCTCTGTGGCGCGGCTGTTGTGCCGTCTGCCTTCGATCCCGACCACGCGCTCGCCCTCCCAGAGCAAGTCTGTGACGCCGAAGCCCTCGATTGCCGTCACGCCGTGCGCGTTGGCGGCGTGACGCCACAGGGCGTGATCGAAGCGCGCGCGGTCGATGGCGTAGGCGTAATCGCGCCCGCGATCTTCGGGGATCACGGCGATGGCGCGGTAGTAATCGCGCGTCTCGCTGACCAGCTTGCGAATCTTGGGCGTGTTGTGGGCGTACTCAGCTTCAGGCGCGCCGATCTCATCCAGCAGCGCCATCGTGCAGGCGTAGATGATCGGGCTGGAGACGGCGGGCAGGCTCGGAAAGGTGGCGCGGTCTAGCAGCAGCACGCGCAAGCCGCCCTGCGCAAGGCGCGTCGCCAAAGTGGCGCCGGAGGGTCTGCCGCCGACGATGATGACGTCAAAATGCGATTCAGAGAGGTTCATCACAGCAAACCGAGAACTCGTGGACGACTGGTCAGATTGTAACAAAATTCACGCTCAACTGCCGAGTCTTTCAGCCAACGCTGCGCGCGGTATAATCTTTAACCAAATGACGTTTGATTACGGGATAGGAAGCCTGATGCCTCGCAAACCTGCTGCGCAAACCGTCCATCGTGAAGACATCCTGCGGGCGGCAGCCGCCGTCTTCCGCGAGCGCGGCTACGCCGGCGCGACCATGGCGCACATCGCGCGGCGCGTGCGCCTGACGGCGGGCAGCTTGTACCATCACTTCCCCGCCGGCAAGCAAGACCTGCTGCTCGCCGTGCTGAACGTCGGCATGGACGTCGTCTTGGCGCAACTGGAGGCGATCCTCGCCCAAAATTTGCCGCCCGATCAGACTTTGCGCCAGATGATCGAGGCGCACGCCGTGGCAGTCACGCAGAACGTCTCGGTCGGGGCGGCGATGGTCTTCGAGATACGCGCGCTGATCGCCTTGCCGCCCGACGATCCCAGCGCCGCCGAGCGCGATGCTTTCCTCGCTCGCCGCGATAGATTCGAGCGACATTTCCGCGCCGTCGTCGAGCGCGGCATCCAAGAGGGCGTCTTCCGCCCTGTGGATGCAGGCTTGTTCACTAAGGCGCTGCTGGGCGCCCAGAACTGGATCAGCGTCTGGTATCGGGAGGGCGGCAAGCTCGATGGCAAGCAGATCGCCGCGCACATGGCGGAGACCTTCCTCGCCGCATTGGGCTGTCTGCCGACGAAATCGTAAGCCCATCCAGCTCGAAAGCGTCGGTGAGGCGTCGCTGAGGAAGCCTTGACGCGCAACGCGCCGATTCGGTAAGCTTGCCGCGATTTTCACGCTGATGAGGCTGACTATGAAACGTCAATTCTTGCGAAAACTCGCGCTCTTAGCGCTCGTGATGGCGTTTGCGCTGCCCAACGCGCCGCTCCACGCCGACTCCGGCGGCAAGCTGAACTGCGCCGCCAACCCGAATCTGCCCGAATGCGCCTCGCCCATCGTCTACGGCGTGGAGATGCGCGCCATCGAGGCGGAGATGGCGATCAATCCCGCGCCCGACCTGCCACGCCTGCCCGTCGAGGATCGGCTGCTCTACCGCCGCCCCTTCCGCCGCGTCCTGCAGCCGACCACCATCCATGACGCGCCGAACGGCAACGTAGTGGGCAGCTACCCTGAAGGCTTCATCTTCGTGGTGGCGGGCAACGGCGTCGATGGCTGGGTGCAGGTCGGACAGAACGCCTGGGTGCAAGAGAGCGCGCTCGGCCCGATCAACAAGGCGGTCTCGCGGTTTTCGGGCGTGCTGCTGCCCGACGGCTTGCCGACTCGCCCCTTCGCTTGGATGTTGCTGGATACGCGCCCAAGCCGTACGCCCGGCGCCAAGCCTGTGGCGGGCACGCCTGAGATCAAGCGCTACACGATGGTCAACATCTTCGCCGTAGCAGTCGTGGATACGTGGGAATGGTATCTGATCGGACCCGATCAGTGGGTGCTGCAGACGCGCGTGGCGAAAGTCAAGCCGTTGGCGCGCCCTGAAGGCATCGAGGCGGGCAGGAAATGGTTCGCCGTCGACCTCTACGAGCAAACGCTGACCGCCTACGACGGCGACAAGCCCGTCTTCGCCACGCTGATCGCCAGCGGCTTGCCCGAATGGGGCACGGACGAGGGCGTTCACAAGATTTTCGCCCGCTACGAGGAAGGGCGCATGTCCGGCGCCGAAGGCAAGCCGCAATACTGGTACTTGCCGCTGGTGCCGTACATCATGTACTTCAATGACTCCGAGCAGGCGCTGCACGGCGCCTACTGGCACGATGGCTTCGGTTATCGGCGCTCGCGCGGCTGCATCAACTTGAGCATCACCGACGCCAAGTGGATTTACGAGTGGACGCAAGATCAGCCCGATGCTTACGTCTACATCTATCACAGCGGCACGTATCGTCCCGGCGCGCCGCAGTGATGCTGCCTCACGCCTGTGCCGCGCTCAGCTGAGCGCGGCACAGCGCTTTTAACGCCGCCCCTCCTGCTCAAAGACCGTCCCTAACGCCGAAGGCGGGCGCGCCCGCAGAAGAGTCCGTATGGGCGGATGTAGGCGCGGCGGCAAGACCCTCAACAGCCTGTCGAGGTACGGTCCGCTGACCAAGAACAGCGTCAAGAGCATCAGCAGCCACGGCAAGGCGTTGAGCAGCTCCACAACTTGCGGCGGCACCTGCGCTTGGATGCTGGTCACTACGCTGCGCAAGCCCGCCACCAAGTACACGCCCAACGCCACGCGGAAAGGATGCCAACCGCCGAAGATCACGATGGCGAGCGCGATCCAGCCGTTGCCAGCAATGCCCGTGTCCGACCACGTCGGCAGCACGCCCAGCGTGTACGCCGCGCCGCCCAAACCGACCAAGCCGCCGCCCAGCGCCGTGTACAGATAGCGCACCGCATTCACGTTCACGCCGCGCACAAAAGCCGCCTGCGGGCGCTCCCCGACGGCGCGCAGAGTCAAGCCCGCTTTCGTGCGGAACAGCCACCACCACGCCGCGATCACCGCGATGAAGCTCAAATAAGTGAACAGGTCTTGGTTGAAGAAGATCGCGCCGATCACAGGCACGTCTTTCAACACAGGAATGGGCAGGAACGTGGTCGGGAAGACCTGCGCGTTGCGGTAGGGGATGCCCAAAAACAGCGCCAAATCGCGGCAGAGCAAGGTCAGCACGAAACCGACCGCCACTTGGCTCAGGCGCAGCTCGATGCTGCAAAACGCCACGATCAGCGCGATGATCAAGCCGACTCCAACGCCCGCCAAAGCGCCTGCGATCACGCTGCCCGTCCCCGTGCCGACCACAAACGCCGCCAACGCCGAGAGCACCAACGAGCCATCCAGCGCAAGATTGACCACGCCGCCGCGTTCGGTCAGCGTCTCGCCAACGGCAGCGAGGACAATCGGCGCGCCCACCTTGACGATATCCGCCAGCGTGCGAACTAATAGCTCATCCATGCTCAGCGCGCTCCTTTCGGCGGGCGGCTAACCGCGCTCGAATGCCGCCGCCGATCAGCACGGCGAGCACCAACGCCCCCTGAAAGACGTTGCCCAGCGCCGCATCGATCTGCACGCTGCTATCCAGCGAGGTCGCCAACTTCAAGCTGCCGACCGGCACGGTCGCCACGAAGAGCGCTACGGGCAGCACCCACGCCGCGCGCACGCCCACCAACAGCACGATCAGCACGCCCATGAAGCCGATCCCGCCCGAAATGTTCGGCAGCAGCCGCCCGCGCGTGAACAAGACCTGAAAAGCGCCCGCCAAGCCCGCCAACGCGCCGCAAGCGATCATCGCCCAGAGGATGTGGCGCTCCACGCGGACGCCCAAAATGCCCGCCGACTTGGCGTTGCGCCCGATGGCGCGCAGCGCCAAGCCGAAGCGCGTGCCGCGCAGCGCCATGAAGACTGCGCCGAAGGCTATCAGGGCGATGGCGATGGCGAGCGGACTCAAGCGCAGCTCCGGGTGGCGCGGCAAGAGCGCCGCCGACGCGAAGGGCGCCGTCTGCGGAAACGTGCCGACCCGCCACGGCCCGTTGACCAGCGAGAGCAGGATGTTCACGCTGATGAAATTGAGCGCCACGCCGCCGAAAATCTCGTTGATGCCGCCGCGCAGCTTGAGCAACGCCGTCAAACCCGCCCACAGCGCGCCGCCCAGCATCGCCAAGAGCAGCTCGGCGGGCAAGATCAGCGCGGCGAGGATGCCCCACTCGCTCACGTCGCGCGGGATCGTCCGCGCGATGATGGTGGCGAAGATCGCGCCCATCGTGACTTGCCCCTCCACGCCGATGTTCCACAAGCCCGCCGTGAAGGTCAGCAGCAAGCCCGCTGCGCACAGCAGCATCGGCAAGGCAGCCATGACCACGTCGGCGCGGGCGCTGGGCGTGCCAAAGACGCCGTCCAGAAAGCGCCGTCCTGCAGCGAGGGGCGCTTTATCGAGGCTGAGCATGATCAAGGCGATCAGCACCAACGCGACGCCCAACGCCCCGCTGAACGTCAAGAGCGCGCCGCGCGCCTTAGCGAGGTTCATAGACCTTCCCTCCGATCAATTCGCCCAGCTGCTCGGCAGGATTGCGCGTCGAGGCGGCGAGATCGCTCACCAAAGTTGCCCGCCCATCGCAAAAGACCAGCACGCGGTCGCTGTAGGTGACGATCTCATCCAAGTCCGGCGAGGTGAACAGGATCGCCGCGCCCTGATCGCGGCGCGCCAAGAGCTGTTGCCAGACCCACGCCGTGCTTTCGACGTCCAAGCCGCGCGTCGGGTCTTCCAGCAGCAGCAAGCGCAAGTTTTCGGGCAGCAGGGCGATCAGCGCGCGCTGCTGGTTGCCGCCGGAGAGGGTCTGGACGGGGCTATGGGGCATCCCGCGGATGTTGTAGCGCCCGATCTGCTCGGCAGCGAGCGCCGTCATCGCCCGCCAGTTGATCCACGCGCCGCCCGCCCGCGCGAGGGCGAAATGCTCAGTCAGAGTCAGCCCGTCTACCAAGCCCTCCTCAAGCCGACCCGACGGCGCGTACGCCACGCCCATGCGCAGCAGCTCGGCGTAGCCCTTGCCGCGAATCGGGATGCCGCCGATCAGGATGCGCCCGCCGTTGAGCGGCTGCAAGCCCGCGCAAGCGCGCAGAAAATCGCTCTGACCGCTGCCATCCAGCCCCGCCAAGCCGATCACCTCGCCCCTGCGGACGCTCAGCCACAGATCGCGCACGGTCAGCCGCCGCGCCGTCAGGCTGACCGCCTCGGCGCGCAGGATTTCCTCGCCCAGCGCGCTCTGGCGGCGGGCGGGCGGCGGCAAGCTCTGCCCGAACATCAGGGTCACCAGCTCGTCAATGGATGTGGGCATGTGACGATGCCCGACCAGCTTGCCGCCGCGCAGCACGTAGACCTCCTCGCACAGCGCCGCCACGTCCTCCAGCTTGTGCGAGACGAGGATGATAGTCATGCCCTCCTGGGCGGCGAGGCGCTTGAGCGAGCTGAAGAGCGTCTGTTTCTGCTCCGCTGAGATGCCCGTGGTCGGCTCGTCGAGGATCAGCAGGCGCGCGCCCAGACTGAGCAGGCGCACGATCTCCAGCTGCTGGCGCTCGCCGATAGTGAGGCTATCCACGTAGCGAAAGGGATCGAGGTGGAAGCCGAGTCGGGCGGCGTGCTGCTCCAGCGCCGCGCGCGCCGCCTTGCGCTTGGGCAGGAGTCCCTCGCGCCTGCCCAGCATGAAGTTATCGAGGACGGTCAGGTTCGGCACGTCGAGGGGGTCTTGGTGCAACATGCCGATGCCGCAGCGCAGGGCGTCGGCGGGCGTCTCGAAGGTGACGGCGCGCCCGTCGATCAGGATTTGCCCAGAGTCGGGCGGCTGATAGCCGCTGAGGATTTTCATCAAGGTGCTTTTGCCGGCGCCGTTCTCGCCCAGCAAAGCGTAGATGCGCCCTTCGGCGAAACTGAGCGAGAGCGCATCGTTGGCGCGCAGTCCCCCGAAGGTCTTGGTGATGTGGTGAAGTTCAACGTGCATGATTGTGCATCGGTCGTGACGTGAGGTGGGCGACGCTCGCCCACCTCTTGGCTAAAAGCGACTCTCAGTCGGCTTTGCTGACGCCCAGCATCCCTTCCAGCAGCTGCGGCATGTACCAGATTTGCTCATCGGTCGCCACTTCGCCCTCAGCGAGGAAGGGCGTGCCGTCTTGGAAGTTCAGCGGTCCGACGAACAAGTTGATCGAGCCGTCGCCCAAGCCTTTCTTGAAGGCGCTCAAGGTCTCTTTCTCAGCCTCAGTCAGTGCGTCGCCAAAGATGTAGCCCACCGCCGACGTATCCCGATCATTCACGTCCTCCCAGTTCGGACCGTCCCAATCCCACGAGGACTGCCACGTGCCGTCCATGACAGCCTTGACGATGCGCACGTAGCTCGGACCCCAGTTGAAGTAGGGCACGCCCAAGCAGATTTTAGGCGCGACCTCGCAGGCGCCGACGTAGTCGTAGGGGATGGCGAAGACCGTCTCGCCGCGCTCGGCGCGCTGGTTGGCGACCACGCTGCCCTCGGTTGTATCGATGCCGCTGATCAGCACGTCGACGCCGCCGTTGAAGAAGTCGTTAGCCACGGCGGTTGGGTCGGCGGTGACGCCGGGGATGTTGAACCAGAAGCCAATCCACTTGACCTCAAACTTCAAATTGGCGGGATCGAGTCCGCGGTAGGTCTGGTAGCAGTAGCGCGCGCCCAAATAGGTGGAGACGACCAGACGGCGCGTCTCATCGTTGATCAGCGGACCGAGATAGCCGATGCTGTTGGTCTGCGTCTTGAGGGCAGCCGCGCAGCCCGCCACCATCTTCATGAACTCCATCTTGCCCATCACATTGCCGACGTTCGAGGGCGCCTCGCCCTCCAGCACCGCCGAGCCTGAGACGTGAATGAAGACGACCTCAGGGAATTTTTCGGCGGCTGCCAGCGTCTCTGTGCCGAAATCGTCGGAGGTGGTGAAGATGATGCGCGCGCCTTGCTCGATCATGTTCTCGATGACCTGCTCAAGCGTCACGTTCGGACGATCCGCCGGGTTGACCTTATCGACCACGATGGTCTTGACGCCCGGAATCATCTCTTTGACGTACTCAGAGCCTTCGAAGTGGGCTTGACTCCAGCCGCGGTCGTTCTGCGGACCCACCAACACAAAACCGACCACCCATTCCTCTTGGGCGGCGCTCGGTGAGGCGGCGAGCAGCCCAACCGAGAGCAGCGCCGCGCTCAGCACGACTACCAGAGCGCGTCTCAGGGAAGCGTAAAGCATAGCCACTTTCTCCTTCGTAGAGCTTTGCTTATGCGCACAATTGCATAGCCTCTAGACCTTACCGCATCTGAAAGGGCTTGCCAATTGGCTGCTTTACCAAGTCCGTTCGAGCGGGCGCTTGCTTTTGAGGCGTCCTGCGCGTAAACTCCTACCCATGCGCAGTAAAAGACTGCTGATCGTCGCCCTGTTGGTTGCGCTCTTGCTCAGGCAGCCCGCCTCAGGGCAGGGCGGCGCAGCGGCGACGGCATACGGCAGAGGCGGGGCGGTCGCTTCGGTCGATTGGCGCGCCACACAAGCGGGCATCGCCGTGCTGCGCGATGGCGGCAACGCCGTCGATGCCGCCATCGCCGTGATGGCGGCGCTCGGCGTGGTGGAGGCGTACTCCTGCGGCATCGGCGGCGGCGGTTTCATGCTGATCTACTGGCGGCGGACGGGCGAGGTGGTGACCCTCGATGGGCG
>CALKXH010000061.1 GCA_938005675.1 uncultured Anaerolineae bacterium | reverse complement strand
GACCAGCCGTTTTGTCCTGTACACGCTCTATTTGATGACCCTAGCGCCCGAAGAAATCACTGCCCCGAATTTGGCGAAGGCGCAGCTGGAGGGCTTGACCGACGCCGACCTGTATAAACTGCTCCTGCCGCCCGCCGCGCGCTCCGCCATGATGGTGCAGCAGAGTCCGCTCAACAAAGAGTACAAAGACCGCTTCGACCCCGCCCACGAGATCGTCTTTTTCTACCTGAATACCGCCTCAGCAGGACAAGCGCCTTACCTTGCGCGCGTCGAGATTCCGCAGTGGGTCGCCCGCGATAAGGCGCTGGTCGATGCCGTCCACGCGCTGGTCTACGCCCAGTGCCAAATCACCGACCGCTACCCGTATGCGCTCACCCGCGCCGATGAGATCGCCGTGGTGCAGCCCGCCGATAAGCGCGCCCTCGATGAGCGCATCGCCATCGAGCTGCTGCGGCACAGCCATCCCGTGCAGACCTCCCAAAAGCTGAGCATGAAGTGGGCGGCGCGGCAGGGCAGACGCCAACATGAGGGTGTCTAGCATGGATTGGCTGAGCGACGTCCCGCTGATTGGGCGCGTGCTGCGCGCCAGCACCACCGGCTTTGAGTGCGGCACGCGCAGCACCGATCTGGACGAACCGCGCTTCGGCGCCTTTGTGCAGGCGCGCCGCCGCAACGATCCGACCGTCATCATCGGCTTGATCTACGCCATTCGCATCGATGACGACCCGCTGGTGCGCCAACTGATCATGGCGAACAACATCAACGTCGCCACCGTGCGCGATCAACGCGAGAATCGCATGGTGCCCGTCGAGATCAGCGTAATCACGGTCGGCTGCATGGAGGGCAACACCCCGATCTACGCTTTGCCGCCGCGCCCGCCGCTCAGCCTCGATCCCGTCTACTTGTGCGATGCCGAGATGCTCTACGCCTTCACGCAGCACTTCGATTTCTTCCGCCTTGTGCTGCAGGCAGCCCAAGTGCCCAGCGAGGAGCTCCTCGCCGCTGCGCTGCGCATTGCGGCGGCGGTGCGCCCGCCCAGCGAGCAGACCGATTACCTGATCCGCGCCGGACAGCGTCTGGCGCAATTGCTCAGCGGCGATCTGCCGCGCTTGCATCACTTGCTGCGCCTGATCCGCCCCGCCTGAGCCAGAACCGTGAGATGCGATGCTAACCCGCCTGCTCCGCCTGACCGATAAGCTCATCAACGCGCTGTTGCGGCTGTTGAGCGGCTCTTTGCAGCAAGCCGCCTATCAGCTCTATCTGTGGCGAGTCTCTGTTGTCGGCATTCTGGCGCTCTTGGCGGGCATAGCCCTCTACGTCTTGCGGGGCGGGCGCGCTATCTATGCCACCACAGCTCAGCGCAGCCGCGCCATGATGGCGCGCCGTGCCGAGCAGATCGCCGCGCACGCCCCGGATAAGCGCGTCCTGCGCGAAGACCCTCTCAAAGCGCAAAATCGCGCCCTCAGCCTGTTCACGGTCGTGCTGCTCGCCGCCCTGATCGGCTTGATCCTGTGGACGACCTCAGGCGGCGGCTCAGCGCGCTCGGTGGCGGGCAGCTTCGGGGGCAGCTTGCCGCTCATCCCCACCCAGCCGACGTCCACGCCCGTGCCGCCGACGCCCACGCCCATCCCGACCTTCACGCCTGTGCCCGACCCATTGCGCATCAGCGGAAGCCTCGTCTACTCGGCGCGCCTGAACGGACGCGAGAATCTGTGGGCGCTCGGCATCGGACAGACTCAGCCGATCCGCCTGACCAACACGCCGACCGACGACCGCGATCCGGCTTGGAGTCCGGACGGGTCGCGGGTTGCTTTTGCCAGTCGGCGGGGCGGCAGCTGGAACTTGTACTTGCTGGAGATCGCCACCGGCGCGATCACGCAGCTGACCTACTCGCCCGATTATGTCGGCGCGCCCTCGTGGAGCCCGGATGGGCAGTTCATCGCCTACGAAGCCTACGAGGGCGGCAACCTCGATATCTACATCGTGGCGAGCGATGGCTCTAGCCCGCCCGCCCGCCTGACCTATCATCCCGCGCCCGACTTCGCGCCGACTTGGAACCCTGGCGGCTCGCCAGTGCCCGGTCGCCAGATCGCTTACGTCAGCCTGCGCGACGGCAACCCCGAAATCTACGTGATCGACCTCGACCGCCCCCTCGAAGAGGAGGCGCTGCGCCTGACCAGCACGCCCGACATCGAAGAGCAGCAGCCGACGTGGAGCCCTGACGGCACTCAGATCGCCTACTATGCGCGCGTCAATGGCATCGATCTCGTCCTTGTGCGCAACGTTGCGCAGCCCAACGCCGAGCCGCTCATCATCGGGCGCGGGCGCGCGCCCAGCTGGTCGCCGAGCGGAGGGAGCTTGCTCTTCGCGCTGGAGAACGCCGCCAACACGACCCTTGTCAGCGCCTTGGTCTCTGGCAGCGGCGCCGCCGCGACCGCCATCAGCGTCAACGGGCAAGTTGGGCGCATCAGCTGGACGGCGAGCAGCCTGCCAGAGGCGCTCTTGCTGAGCGGCGGCGCGCCCGATGACGAGCGCCCGCTCTACGTGGAGAACGTGGAGGGCAAACGCGATAGCCCGCCTTACTATCAGGTGCGCGCCCTCAGCGGCGTCTCGGCGGGAGGGCTGGCTGCCCTCTCCGACCGCGTGGATGACTCGTTCGTCGCCCTGCGCGAGGCAGTTTTGCGGCAAAGCGGCGTGGACTTTCTCGGCGCGCTGCAGGATGCCCTCTGGACGCTGGATCGGTTGCCTGAACCGGGTCAGCCGCGCCAGAGCTGGCACTACGCCGGACGCGCCTTCTCCTTCGACCGAAACTTGGTCTTCAACCTGCCCGTCCCGCCCATCGAGGTGGTGCGCGAGGAGGTCGGCGCCAACGTGATGTGGCGAGTCTATCTGCGCGTGGCGGAGACTGCCCAAAACGGTCAGCTGGGCGAGCCGCTCAAGCGCTTGCCGTGGGATTTTGCCAGCCGCGCGCTGGGCGATCCGCAGATTTTTGAGCAGGGCGGGCGTCCGAAAGCGGCTGTGCCCGTCGGCTACTACATAGACCTGACCCGCCTCGCCGAGGATTACGGCTGGCAACGCGTGCCCGCCGGGCGCGATTGGCGCAGCAATTTTCCCAGCATCCTGTATTGGCAGTTCGAGCGCCGCGACGGGCTGACTTGGGACGAGGCGATGCTGGAACTCTACACTCAAGAGCAGATCGACGCGTTCCTGTTCGGCGCAAGGCTGCAGCCGACCGCTACACCCACTTCCGCGCCATCGCCGCGCCGCTCGCCCACGCCCATCCCGCCCGACGCGGGCAACTGACGAGGCAGAACACAATGCACAAAGCCATCGGCGCTCTGACAGTCTTAGCTCTAAGCGGCGTGGCGGCGTTCGTGGCGCTGTGGCTCTTCCGTCCGCTCACAGCTGAGTCCGAATCGCCCGCCGCGACGTCCATTGCGCCCCCGCCCCCGACCTTCACGCCGCGCAGCAGCGCTTGGGAGGATGTCGTTCAGGGCGAGCTGTTGGCGGTGCGCACCGCGCCGCCACCCAGCCCCACGCCCGCCCCGACGCACACGCCCACCCCGCTGTTGCTCTGGCAGCACACGCCCACGCCCGTCCGCTTTCAGCCGCAGCGCCCGACTGTAGCGCCGCCGACCGCTGTGAATAGCCCGCAGGCGCCCGCCGTCGCCCGCAACAACGATCCGCGCCGCGGCGAGTTCTCGCCGCCGCCTGAGCAAGTGCCGCTCTCGCTCGATCCGCGCGATCATTTCTGGTTCCGCCGCCCCGTCGACTCCTCCGCCAACAGCGCCTCGCTGTTCCTGTACGCCTACGGCTCAGACGGACCCAACAACGAGTGGCGCATCCATCACGGCATCGATCTGCCCAATCCAATCGGCAAGGAGGTGCGCGCTGCAGCGGCGGGGCGCGTCATCTGGGCGGCGGATAACTACGTCTGGTATGAGAACGGGCGCTACGTCGAGTCGGCGTACAGCTACGGCAACGTCGTGATCATCGAGCATAACTTCGGCTTTCAGGGCAAGCGCCTCTACACGCTCTACGCCCATCTGCAGCTGATCCTCGTCAGCGCGGGGCAAGACGTGCAGACGGGCGAGATCATCGGCTTGAGCGGACGCAGCGGCGTGGTCAGCGGACCGCACGTGCATTTTGAGGTGCGCGTCGGGCGCAACAGCTACTACGAGACGCGCAATCCGCTGCTGTGGATGGCGCCCTATGAAAATCACGGCGTGGTGGCGGGGCGCGTCACGCTATCAAACGGCGCGCTGGCGGAGGATGTGAACGTGGTGCTGATGAAAAATGGGCGCAAAGTCGATACGACCACCACCTACGTCAATCCGCGCCAGCCCAACCGCCGCACGTGGAATGTCAACAGCGATGAGGTCTGGCGCGAGAATTTCGTGATCGGCGATGTGCCAGCGGGCATCTACGAGGTCGTGGTCTTCTTGAACGGCAGGCGGCTCGTCCGAGATGTGACCGTGCGCCCCGCCACCACCTCCTTTGTGGATTTCACGGAGTTCGAGGTCGTGCCGCTGCCTCAGCCATCGCCGACGCCGGCAGGGTGAGCCGATGAGGCGCTTGATCACGCTATTAACTGCTTTGAGTCTGCTTTTTGCTGCTCTGATCGGCACGACGCGCGTCGTTGGGAGCGCCCAAGCCCTGACAATCGATCAGCTCTTCACCGATGCCGATGGTGGCGCGTGCGCCTTCCCGTGTATGCTGGGCGTGCAGCCCAGCCAGACCCTCTTCATGGACGCCCTGCGCCTCGTGCGCGAGCATCCCCTGATGCGCGGTCAGCTGCTGACAGAGCGCGTGAACGGCAATTTAGTCGAGCTGATCGGCGTGGACGTGACTGTGGTCTTGCTGCGCGGCAGGCGCAACGAACTCGCCCTGATCAGCATCCATACCGAGCCGTTCAACACGGTCATCCTGCCCGCCGAACGTTTCAGTCAGGGCTACAGACCCATCAAGTCGCTGGGCGCGCTGGGCGAAGTTTTGGCGCGCTTCGGCAAGCCCGCGCACGTGCTTGTGCCGCGCCGCAGCACCAACATGGCGCGCCTGTTCTATCCAGAGCATGGCATGGTCGTCACCAGCCAGATCGGCGGCAAGGCGGATGGCACGCACGTGCGCACGGGCGATCAGGTGCAATACATCGGCATCAGCGCGGCGGATTGGTACCGCGACTCGTGGCAAGGGCTGACTTTTTCCGCCACGACGTGGCACGGCTTCAGCCCCGCCCGCCGCTACCTGCAAACCTCGCGGATGCCCTAGATGAAGCGGCTCTGGCGCCTGTTGAGCGGAGTCGCCGCGCTGATGGTGGCGCTGATGGCGACGGCGCGGGCAGTCGGCGCCGCTCAAACGAGCCCTTACGCGGCGTATTTCAGCGCGCCGGATGGAGCGCCCTGTGCCACGCCATGCCTCTTCGGCGTGCAGCCGACGCATCTAGCGCTCGCGCCCATCGTCAAGCTGCTGCAAGCGCATCCGCTGACCGCATCGGGCGATCAGGGGCTGTTCAACGACGATCTCGCCGTCTTCGGCAGCGATCAGTTCACCATCATCGTCAGTCAGGCGAGCGATCCAGTGATGTTTGTGACGCTTTTAGAGCCGTTGCCGCTGGGCGAGGTGTTGGCGGCTTTCGGCGCGCCTGAAACCACTTTCTTCGAGCGCACGCGGCGCGGCATAAATCAGACCCTGCTGTGCGATGGTGGCAGGCTGCTGATAGAGGTTTGGCATCAGTCGGCGGCGACGCACAACTCGCCCTACGCGCACGTGGTGCGGCTGGGCGTGGCAACGCGCGGCTTCAATCAGCGCAATACCTCGCCATGGCGCGGCTTGGGCGCGCTCAAGCCTTGATCGGCTTGTGCCGACGGCGCGCCAGATAGCGGCGGCGCGGCTTGGCAGGCGCAGGCGAGCTGTATTGAGCGATGTAGCGCGCCATGCCTTGCCGAATCGCCTCGATCAGGTTGCCCTCTACGGCGCGGCGCGCCTGCGCGATGGCATTCTTGATGCCTTTGGCGTTGGTGCGCCCGTGACCGATGATGACCACGCCGTTCACGCCCAGCAGCGGCGCGCCGCCGATCTCAAAGGGATCGACTTGCTTGTAAATCTTGCGCAGCACCGGGCTGATCAAAAAGCCGCCCAAGATGCGCAGCGGATTGCGCAGCAGCTCGCGGCGCATCACGCGGAAAAATGCCTCGCCAACCGCCTCCATCGTCTTGAGCATGACGTTGCCCACGAAGCCGTCGGTCACCACCACATCGGCGGCGCCTTGCAGCACCTCTTTCGGCTCGACGTTGCCGATGAAATTCAAGTTGGAGTTGGCGAAGAGCGCGGCGCTTTGGCGCACCACCTGATTGCCCTTGCCCTCCTCCTCCCCGTTGGAGAGCAACGCCACGCGCGGACGAGTCTGCCCCAGCACGTGCTGGGCGTACAGGCTGCCCATCACGCCGAACTGGAACATCCATTCGGGCTGCGCGTCCGGGTTGGCGCCCAAATCCGCCATGACTACGAGCTGATTGTTCTCCACGCGCAAGAGCGAGGTGAGGGCGGGGCGGCGCACGCCGCGAATGCGTTGCAGCGTGTGCAGAGTCGCCAAAGTCAGAGCAGCGCCGGTGTTGCCAGCAGTCACAACGGCATCCGCCTGCCCGTCGCGCACCAGCTTCATGGCGACCAGCATGGATGAGTCGGGCTTTTGGCGGGCGGTCTGCGTCGGATTATCGTGCATATCGACGTGCTGGCTGGCGTGGACGACCTCGATGGGCAGGTCGGCTGTGTCATGTTTATTCAGCTCCTGAGCGATGCGCGCCTGATCGCCGACCAAGATCAGGCGATCGTGCGCGCCAAGTTCGCGGGCTGCCAGCACGGCACCTTCCACATCAGGGACGGGATGACGGTCGCTGCCCATTGCATCAATTACGATTCGCATAGCGTGCTGCTCCAACTTGGCAAGAACTTTCCCATGTTCATGGGCAACCTCGATTCTACATCATAACTTGACAGAGCGCATATGAGCGAATACCATAGCCGCATTGCCACAGGCGCTCTGTGATAACACCTGTCAGGAAATTGCGACACGCACCATGAAGACCTACCAACGCGATCTGTTCGGCTTGCTGGAGGCAGCGCTGGTGGCACTCTTCTTTGTGCAGGGCGTGCGCTTCCTCTACAGCACGCTCTACGCCCACTTCAACAGCGCCAATCTGGTCGCCTTGACGGTCGATAGCGCGACGCTCGTCAATCAAAGCGGCGTCGTCTCGCCTGAGGCGCTCCAAAACGAGCTGATCGCGCTCGGCGCGGCGCTGCTCTTGCCTTTTTTGGCGCCTCTGCTGGGCAGAGTCTGGTTTGGAAGCCTGATCGCGGCGGCGCTGGTGGCGGCGGGGCGAGTCTTCATGACGGCGAACGGCGGGACGCTGCTGGGCGTGGGCGGCGCGGCGGTCGTGCTGGGGGCGGCGCTGCTGCACATGGCGATTGGCATCGTCAGGCGTCCGAACTTGTTTCCGCTCAGCATGGCGCTCGCCTTCGGCGCGGATGGGCTGATCCGCCTCGTCGATCACACGGCTGACTTCACATGGCAAGCCGCTCACCTCGATTTTCAGACGGCGCTCTCGCTCGGACTGTTCATCTGTGCGCTCTTAGCGATGCTCTTCGGCGGCGCGCCGCGCCAAGATTCGGGGGCGCACACCTCGCTGAACTTGAGCGGCGCGCTCGCCCTTGGCGGCTTGTTCTACCTAGAGTTCGCCGTGCTGGGCTTGCCGAACAGCCTCGCGCGGCGGGCGGGCGTTGAGTACACGCTGGCAGCGCCGTTTCTAGCCGCCGCCACACTCTTGCCCGTCGCGCCGCTTGCGCGCGCAGCGGCGCGCGGCTTCATCGGCATGTTCGATGGGCGCTATCGCGGTTGGGTCTGGGCGCTGACCATCGCCTTGTGTTTGACGGTCGGCTTTCGCTTCGAGGGCGCGGTGGCGCTCGCGGCGCTGTGCCTTGCGCAGTTCATGCTCACGCTGCTGTGGTGGTGGGCGACTCAGCCCTCCGATGGCAGAGGGCGCTTCATTTTCGCCGCGCTCGGACTGCTGCTGGGCATGATCGTCTTTCTCGTCTTCTCGGCGGCGGATTATCTGACTTTCGAATCGGCGTTTGTGCGCGGCGTGCCAGAGCCATTTGGGACGCTCTTGCGCAACATGCGCGGGTTAGGTCTGTTGGTGGCGGTTATTGCGGCGATTTGCGCCGCCCTGCCGCTGATCGGGGCGCGCAAGCGCGTGGCGTGGCGCGGCGGCGCTTTGGCGGAGACGCTGGGCGGCTTGGCGTTGAGCGCGCTGGGCGTGGCGTTAGCGCTGAGCTTGCCGCGCCCGCCGATCCTGCAGTTGCCGCTCGATCCTGCCTCGTTGCGGGTCGGCACGCTCAACCTGCACGGCGGTTACAGCCTGTATTTTGGCTCCGACTTGAGCGCCACCGCCGACGCCATCTGGCGCAGCGGCGTGGATATCCTGCTGCTGCAAGAGGTCGAGACGGGGCGGCTGGTCAGCGGCGGCGTCGATCAGGTGACGTGGTTGGCGCGCGCCCTGAACATGAACGCGGTCTACCTGCCGACGGTGGAGGGGCTGCAGGGCTTAGCGGTTCTCTCGCGCTTGCCGATTCTGCAGAGCGGCGGCGCGGAGCTCTCCGCCCTCAGCAAGGCGACGGCGGTGCAGTTCGTGCGCCTGCTCAAGCCCAACGGCGCCGTGCTGGACATCTACAACACGCAGCTCAGCTTGATCTTCCGCAGCGATGCTTTCACAATCGAGCAGCTCGAAGCCGATCAAGCTCGCCAAATTCAGGAGATTCTGGCTTTTGTGGAGCTGAATCGCAGCGAGCCGAACGCGCTGATACTGGGCGGCACGTTCAACCACGCGCCCAAGACCGATATCTACCTGTTTTTGACGCAGCCGCCGCAAAACTTCGTCGATCCCTTCGCCGATTTCCCTGTGGAGCGCGCCATGACCCGCCGCTTGGTCAACGAGCCGTCCGTGCGCGTCGATTACCTATGGCTGCGCCGCGTCCGTCCTTTGGAGGTCGGCATCACGCCGATACCGTCCTCCAGCCATGACATGCCCGTCGTCAAAGTCGCCTTGAACTGAGGTGCAAAATGCGCGTTGCGCTCTACACTGAGACCTTCCTGCCCAAGATCGATGGCATTGTGCGCGTGGTCTGCCTGACGTTGGAGCATCTGCAGCGGCGCGGCATCGAGGCGGCTGTGATCGCGCCGGAGCAGGGGATGCGCGAGTACGCCGGAGCGCAAGTGATCGGCGTGCCGTGCGTGCGCAATCCCGTCTACCCTGAAGGGCGCATCGGCATCCCCAGCTGGGAGGTCTACCGCAAGGTGAAAGCCTTCGCGCCCGACCTGATCCACAGTTTTCATCCCGTCAACATCGGCATGATGGGCGTGGTACATGCGCACTGGCTGCACAAGCCCGTCTTATCGTCTTTTCATCTGGATATCGCGCACATGGCGGCGCATTACGGCTTGCCGCTCTTAGGCAAGGCGCTGCGCGCCCTCGTGACCTACGGCTTCAATCAGAGCGCCTACAGCCTCGCGCCCTCGCGCTTGGTGCAGGCGAGAATGCGCGCTGAAGGCGTTGAGCGCGTCGGTTGGTGGCGGCGCGGCGTGGACGCTGAGCAGTTTCATCCGCGTTTTGCCCGCCCAGAAGTGCGCAATGCGCTCAGCGACGGGCATCCTGAAGACGTGCTGCTGCTGTACGTCGGTCGTTTGGCGCCGGAGAAGAACCTCGATCAGCTGCGCGCCGTGTTGGAGCGCGTGCCGCGCACCCGCCTTGCGTTGATCGGCGGCGGTCCGCAGCGCGAGGCGCTGGAGGCGCACTTTGCGGGCTTGCCCGTCCACTTCGCGGGCTATCGGACGGGGCGCAGCTTGGCGGAGGCGTACGCCAGCGCCGATATCTTCGTCTTCCCCTCCGCCTTCGAGAGCTTCGGCTTGGTCTTGCTGGAGGCGATGGCATCGGGCTTGGCGGTTGTCTCCACGCGCGTGGGCGGCGCGAACGACCTGATCGTCGAGGGCATCACGGGTTACACGGTCGAGGTCGGCGCTGTGGACGCCCTTGTGGAGGGCGTGCGGCAGCTCGCCTGCGACCCAGAGCGCTTGCGCGCCGCCAAACTCGCGGCGCGCGCTCAGGCGGAGCAGTTCGATTGGTCGGTCATCATGGATGAGCTGATCGCCTGCTACGAGGCGATCCTCAAGGGCGAGAATCCGCGCCTGTGAGGGTGCGAAGCTACTCCCACTCGATGGTGGCAGGCGGCTTGGTGGTGATATCGTAGACCACCCGATTGACGCCTTGCACCTCGTTGACGATTCGCTCGCTGATGCGCGCCAGGACGTCGTAGGGCAGGCGCGCCCAATGCGCCGTCATGAAGTCCTCAGTGCGCACGGCGCGCACGGCGACGACCTCTTGATAGGTGCGCCCATCGCCCATCACGCCGACGCTGCGGGTCGGCAGCAGCACAGCGAAGGCTTGCGAGGTCTCGCCGCGCAGCAGATCGGCGCGCGCCAGCTCCTCCAGCACGATGGCATCGGCGGCACGCAAGCGCTCCACGCGCTCGAAGGTCACCTCGCCCAGACAGCGCACGGCTAAGCCCGGTCCGGGGAAGGGCTGCCGCCATACAATCGAATCGGGCAGACCGAGCGCCGCCCCGATCCGACGGACTTCATCTTTGAACAAATAGCGCAGCGGCTCAACCAGCTCGAAGGCGAGGTCGGCGGGCAAGCCGCCCACGTTGTGATGTTTTTTGATGGTGCGCGCCGCCGAGCCAAGCCCGCCGCCCGACTCGATCACATCGGGATAGATCGTGCCTTGAGCGAGGAATTTGACCTTGCCCAGCTTGCGCGCCTCCGACTCGAAGGCGCGGATGAAGCGCTCGCCGATGATGCTCCGCTTTTGCTCTGGATCGGTCACGCCTGCGAGCGCCTCAAAGAACGCCTCGCTCGCATCCACTGCCACGAGGCGCGCGCCCAACTGCCCCTGAAAGGTCTGCACGACCGACTCGGGCTCGCCTTTGCGCAGCAGACCCGTGTTGATGAAGATGCAGGTCAGCTGATCGCCGACGGCGCGCTGCAACAACGCCGCCGCCACTGCCGAGTCCACGCCGCCGCTCAGCCCTAGAATGACCTGCTCCGCCCCGATCTGCGCCCGCAACGCCGCGAGGCTCTCATCGATGATGGCGGCGGGCGTCCAATCGGGCGCGCAGCCACAAATATGCACGGCGAAGTTGCGCAAAATCGCGGCGCCGTGGATGGTATGCGTCACTTCGGGGTGAAATTGCACGGCGTAGCGTCGCCCTTCGGGGTCGCTGATGGCGGCGTAGGGCGCGTTGGCGGTGCTGCCAATGGCGCGCCAACCCGCGGGCAAGCGCTCGACGTGATCGGCGTGGCTCATCCACACGGCGAGCTGATCGGGCAGATCGCGGAAGAGCGGGCAAGGGACGATCTGCAGCTGCGCCGCGCCATACTCACGGCGCGCCGCGCCGCTCACGCCGCCGCCGAAGGTATGCGCCAAGAGCTGCATCCCGTAGCAGATGCCTAGAATCGGCACGTCGCGCTTGAGCAGATAAGCGGGCAATTGGGGCGCGTTCGGCTCATAGACGCTATGCGGGCTGCCGCTCAAGATGACTCCGCGCGGCGCGCTGGCGAAAACTTGCGTTTCGGGCGCTTCGGGCGGGAAAATCTCGCTGTAGATGCCCTGCTCGCGCAGCCGACGGGCGATCAGCTGCGTGTACTGCGAGCCGTAATCGAGGATGGCGATGCCGCCCTTGTGGAACGCGCGCGGGCTAGTCATCGGCGAAGACGATCTTTCCGTCGCTCATATCGGTGATCACCACCAACGACTCGATGCGCACGCCGAACGGCTCTAGGGCTTGCCGTCCCATCTCGAAGGTCTTCTCCACCACGCACGCCACGCCCACGACGGTGCTGCGCGCGCTGCGCACCATCCGAATCAAGCCTTTGAGGGTGCGCCCAGAGGCGAGGAAGTCATCGATGATCAGCACGCGCTCGTTGGGCGGCAAGAACTCAGCCGAGATCAGCAGATTCACCTCCATGCCTTTGGTGTGCGAGGGCGCGGTCTCCAAGTAGACCGGACCGTACATGGTGACGGGCTTGACCTTGCGCGCGTAGACCAGCGGCACGCCCAGCGCGTAAGCGGCGGCAAAAGCCGGCGCGATGCCGCTCACTTCCGCCGTCAGGATGCGCGTGACGTCGTCATCTCGGAAGCGGCGGGCGATCTCCTCGCCACAGCGCATCACCAGCGCCGCGTCGACTTGGTGATTGAGCAAGCTATCGATTTTGAGGATGCCATCGCCCAGATTTTGCCCTTCGGCGCGAATGCGTTCTCGTAGCTCTCTCATAGCAGGGTTTCCTGTGCAAAACAGTGCGCGCTCGATCATAAGCGCAGGGAGGCTCTTCAGTCAAATCATCAGGGCGCGCCAACCGATCAGTTGCCGCTAGGCAAGTCGATCAGCAGCAGGGAGAGCGTGTAGAAGCTCTTGGCGGCGGGCGTGCCGATCAGCTCCAAGGTGTAAACCCCGCTGACGGGCAGGAAGAAGCTGAGCGTGTTAGGCGGCTCAGGGATATTGCGCGGCGGCGTTGAGATGCCGTTGGGCAGGAGCAAGCGCACGCTCTCGCGGGGCGGGGCAGACTCGACGCCTCTGAAGGTGACTTCGACCTGTAGCACGATATTCGGGCGCGGTGCGTTAAAGCGATAGAGATGCTTCGCGCCGACGGGCAACGTGCCGCCGCGCGTCATTTTGGGCAGGCTGCTCAGCGCCTCAAGCGACGTGGCGAGCGGCAAGGCGGGCAGAGTTTGCTCAAGGTCGAAGAGCTGGGCTATGGGCAAGCCGAACGTCTCGCCCGTCAGGGCGACCGCGCTTGAGACGACCGCGAGGACTAGGGCGATCAGCGCGCCGAAGATCAGCAGCCGAGAGAGCAGACGACTGGACTTTGCGCTCTGGGCTTTCGGGCGGCGCAGACGTCCTTCAGCGGCGAGATGTTGTTCAATTGCCATGCGCCGACGCAGCTCATCCAGCATCAGACGGGCGGGCTGATGATCGGGCTTGAGGGCGAGGACGCGCTGGCAAGCCGCTACAGCCACTCGCAAGTTGGGAGCGGCGTGGGCAGCCAGCCACCAAGCATCCACGTAGTCGGGCTGCTGCACGAGGACGGGCGCGATCAGCTCGTAGGCTTCGGCGCGTCGCTCAGCCTTGATGAGCGCGTACGCCTCTTTGAGCTGCGCTTTGTGCTGCGCGCGGAGGCTGCCGCTCATGCTCTCTCCTCACTTCGCCAACGTTACTGCGATTGTAATGGAAGGGGCATGAGCGGTCAAATGGGCTGTGGGCGCCGTGTTGTACAGCGCCCATAGCTGCAAGCTATTCCAAGCGCGGCAAGAGGTCGAGCCGCGTATCGATCAGGTTCACACAGCACGTGGAGACCCAGCCGAGCAAGTTGTTGTACTGCACGCGGATGAACGTGCCAGCGGCGTTGCGCCCGTAGACGGAGACGACCTCGTTGCGCGGGATGACGGCGAGCAGCGGCGCGCGCAAGGACGGCTCGCTGCGCAGGCGCAGGCGCGTGTTGACGAGCGCCGACCCGAACGGCTGCCCAAGCGGGGCGATGATGAGCGGCGAGGCTGTCGGCTGGATGGCGGTCGCGCCTGTGGCAGGATCGCTGCCATCGATGCGAGTCGGCGGCAAGCCCAGACGGTTGATATCGACCGAGACGACCGCCCTCGGCACCCACATGAGCTGCTGTCCGCTCACATCGATGGCGATCCACTGCGAGTCGGCTGAGCGGTAGAAAGCGAAGTGCTCCTTGCCCGCCACGATGCGCAGGTCAATCGGATCGCGTCCGGGCGCGATGTAGAGGGGCGTCTCGCCGATGAAGAACGCCTTCAAAAACGGCACAGGGCGGAAATTCTCGGTCATGGTCACGGGGCTGCTGGCGGGCGGCAAGCAGCTGGCGTTGAAAGTCTCGTCCTTCAGCAAGGCGGTCGGGTTGCCGTTGCCGTCGAGGTCGAGGATTTGCAGCCGAATCGGGTTCTGCGTAGGCGGACCGTCCACGCCGTCGTTATCGTAGCTCATGTTGATGACTTGCGAGCCAATCGTCACGCCGACTTGCCGCACCGCATCTTCCTGATAGAGCTTTTTGCCCGTGCCATCGAGGATCAGGTAGCGGAACCGATCAAAGCCGCCGCCGTCATCAGTTGTGCCTGTGATCGCCACCATCAACGAGAAATCGCCGCAAGTCGCCGCGAAGCGAACCGCCGAGATGCCCAGCGCTTGTGCGCTGCCTTGCGGCGTCAAGAGCGCCAACACAAAAGCAACGATCACAGCGAGGCTCACGAACTGCTTCTTCCGCATTTGTAACCTCCATATGCATAAAACTCTGAAGTCTTTACCGATTCGAGCCTTGAGAGGTGACGTAGCGTAGGCAGTCCGCCCGCCTTGCGTATAGAATCCGTCGTGGAATGGGAAAAAGGAGACTCACATGCCGCACAAAAACACGGGCAAGCGCAAGGGGGGCGATCCCAAGCCGACTAAAATATGCCCCGTCTGTGGCAGACCTTTTGAGTGGCGCAAAAAATGGGCGAAAGTCTGGGATGAGGTGAAATATTGTTCAGAACGCTGCCGTAGAGCTGCACATTAGATTAGAATGCCTACACAACTGATCATGTGTGGTGAGGAGAGGCGCTATGACGTCAGCCATTGGCGTACTGGTGCGCTTTTCAAGCGGCTTATTCTACGGCGCTGTGCTGCAGGGCGCTCAGCAACAGGCGCTGCAACGCGGCGCGACCTTGACCGTCTTCGAAACACGCCACTCCGAGCCGAGCCTAGACGATCTGCGCGCCTTCGATGGCATTCTGATGATCGCCAATTCGGTCAGCGATGCGCTGCTGCGCCTGCTCTATTACAGCGATGTGCCAACGCTTCTGGTGGCGCATCGCCTGCCCGATCTGCCCATCCCGCGCTGCGTGGTTGATAACCTTCAGGGCATGGAGAGCCTAACGCGGCACGTGCTGCTCGAATGCGGCAGGCGTAGACCGATCTTCTTGCGTGGCTTGCTCACACAGCACGACGGACGTCAGCGCGAACTTGCCTTTCGGCAAGCTCTAGCAAACTTCAAGCTGAACGTGCCTGAGACGTACTTCCTGCGCGGCGACTTCTATCCTCCCATCGCGGCGGCTTCCTTGCGAGCCTTCCTCGCCGTTGGCGAAGCCTTCGATGCCATCATCAGCGCCGATCACGCCATGGCGCTGGCGGCTCTGGAGGTGCTGCAAGAGGCGGGCTTGCGCGTGCCAGAGCAAGTCATGCTCGCCTGCTTTGGCGATAGCCTCGAGGTGCAGGCAGCGGGCATGACCGCCATCGCCGTGCCTGTGCTGGAGCTGGGCAAATGCGGCGTGGAGCATCTGCTGTGCCTGATCGAAGGCGCCTCGATACCCGCCGAGATCACGCTGCCCGCCGTGTTGTACAAGCGCCGCTCCACTTGCGGCTAAAGCGCGTCATCGTCATCTTCGGCGTTCTCATCCAGCGCATAGACCTCAGCGCGATCCCAGTTGGCTTGCGCCGCGATGCGCTTGGCGGCAAGGCTGCGCTTGACGCCCGCCGCTAACTGCTCGCGCAGCGCGGCGCGCACTTGGGCGCTCGTCCAGCGCGCCTCTTGCGACTCAGGTGCGCCTGCCACCAGCACGGTCGCCTCGCCGCGCGGCGGCGTTGCTTCAAACTGGGCGATCAGGGCGCTCAGCGGCGCGCGCGCGAAACTCTCAAAAAGCTTGGTCAGTTCAAGGGCGACGACGGCTTGGCGCTCTCCGAAGACCTCGTGCATGGCGCGTAGAGTCTCCACTAAGCGATTGGGACTCTCGTAGCAGATCAGGGTAGCGCGCAAGGCGGCGTACTGGGCGAAAAAAGCGCGCAGCTTGGCGGGGCGGCGCGGCGGGAAGCCGACGAACAGGAAGGCGTCGGTGGGCAAGCCGGAGGCAGCCAGCGCCGTGAGCGCGGCATTGGCGCCTGGCAGCGGCACGACCTTCGCGCCGAAGGCGAGCGCCGCGCGCACCAGCTCGTAGCCGGGGTCGGAGATGGTCGGCATCCCGGCGTCCGAGATGAGCGCCACATCGCCCTGCGCAAGCGCCTCGCGCAGGTGCTCAAGGCGCATGAGCTTATTGTGCTCGTGATAGCTGATCATCGGCGTGCTGATCTGGTAGTGATCGAGTAGAATGCGCGAGTGGCGTGTATCCTCGGCTGCGATCAGGCGCACCTCGCGCAGCAAGCGCAGCGCCCGCACAGTGATATCCTCCAGGTTGCCGATGGGCGTCGGAATCAGGTAGAGGGTGTGCATGAGACCGTCCAGTTGGGCGAAGCTAGGCTGCATCCTTGACGTTGTTCAGGCGGCGCAACGCCTCGATTGCCCGCTTTTATAGCCGTTCATGTAAAATTTTAGCGCGCTGCGCCTTGAAGCGATGGTCAAGCTATGGGCGGGTGAGCGCGGAGATTTTTTCGGACTATCTATGAGTTGTTTAGAGTATTGCAACAATGTTTTTACACTTTTCTTTATAACCGATCCGCCTATAATCAGGATGGCAACGCACTCTTCGCCTCTACATTGCTGCCAATGCTATGCTCGGTTCAGCAAGGATTGAGACGTACTCATGAGTGATCAAACGCCTAATAAGCTAGAGACACAATCAGCAGCTGCCCTCTCTCATGCGGTCAGCCTCTCGGACTTGATCTTCGGCACACTCTCAACGGATGCTCAGCGCTTTCAGGCGCTCGCTAGTGGGCAAGAAGGCTTGACCTTCGAATACCAAATGACGCCGCGCGACCCCAAACCCGATCAGCCCGTTCAAATCGAGGTCACCGCTGGACCCGCCGCGCCCGTGCTAGAAGTCTTCATCCACTACACGCTGGACGGCAGCACGCCGCAGCTGGGCGCCGATAATACGCGCACCTTGCCCACCATGCGCAGCAAGTTAGAGTGGAACACGCTGCTGTGGGGCTACGTGCGGCACTTTCAAGGCGAATTGCCCCCTCAGCCTGAGGGGAAGATAGTGCGCTTTCTGGTCAGCGGCTTGACCCAAGATGGCGTACGGCTGTGGGCGCAAGATGAGCGCGGACGAACCGTTTTTTCTTACACGGTGGATCGTCACAGTGTGCCGAGTTGGGCGCAGGATGCCGTCTTCTACCACATCTTCCTAGATCGCTTCGCGCCGACGCCCGGTCGCAAGTTCGCCCTCCCCGAACGGCTAGATGGCTTCTTCGGCGGCACGTTGCGCGGTGTCCTGAGCAAGCTCGATTACCTGTGCGAGCTGGGCGTCAACGCCCTGTGGCTCTCGCCGATCTATCCCAGCCCCTCGCATCACGGCTACGATGCAACCAACTTCCGAGCCATCGAGCCGCGACTCGGCACGCGCCACGACCTGAGAGCGCTGATCGAGGAAGCTCATCGGCGCGGCATGAAAATTGTGCTGGATTTCGTGCCAAACCACACCTCTAATCAGCATCCTTTCTTCGAAGCCGCCACCACCAGCCCGAACTCTCCCTACCGCGATTACTACCTCTTCACTGATTATCCGAACGGCTATAAGACTTTCTTTGATGTGCCCTCGCTGCCTCAGCTGAATAACGAGCATCCCGCCGCGCGGCGCTACGTGATCGAGAGCGCGCTCTACTGGCTGCAAGAGTTCGGCGTGGACGGTTTCCGCTTGGATTACGCCCACGGACCGAGCCACGATTTCTGGACGGATTACTACGCCGCCGTCAAAAAAGCCAATCCGCACAGCCTGCACTTCGGCGAAATCGTGGAGACGCCGCGCCTGCTGCGCACCTATGAAGGCATCCTCGATGGCGTGCTAGACTTCCACTGGGCACAGAATGCCCGTAAGCTCTTCGCTTACGAGAGCATAGACGCCGCCGCCTTTGAACAGTTCCAGAATGCGCACGAGGCGTACTTCAGCGGGCGCAATCTGGCGCGCTTCAGCTTTCTGGATAACCACGATATGAATCGCTTCCTGTGGGCGGCGCGCGGCGACATCCGCCGCTTGATGCTGGCGGCGGTCTGTCAGTTCAGCCTCAGCGCAATCCCGATCCTCTACTACGGCACAGAAGTCGGCTTGAGTCAGCGCCGCGACGTGCGACAAGGCGAGCGAGCCATCTTGGAAGAGGCGCGCTTGCCGATGATCTGGGAGAGCGACCAACAGCAGGGCGAATTGTTCGACTTTTACAAGCGCTTGATCAAGCTACGGCGCGAGTCGCCCGCCTTGCGCAACGGCACGCGCTCGGCGTGGCTGGTCGATCCCAGCAACGGACGGTATGGCTACTTGCGGCGCGCCGCCAACGAGACGATGCTGATCGCACTCAACCTGTTCGGCGTGCCACAGACCTTCGATCTGCCCAACGTCGGCTGGCGAGATGCTTTCACGGGCGAGTTGCTCTCGCCCAAGCAGCACTTACCTCCCTTTGGTTTCGTGATCGGCAGGCAAGGTTAGCTCGTCCTGTGCTATACTGATCCAAGCTATGTTGATGAGGAGTTTCTTATGCGCCGAGCCTGCTTTGTGATCCTGAGCCTTGCGCTGTTATTCGGGCTGTTCAATCCCTTCGCGCCTCACGGGTTCATCCACGCGCAAGATGGCACAACGTACGTGGTGCAGCCGGGCGACACGCTCTTTCGCATCGCTTTGCGGCACGGCGTCAGCGTGGATGCGCTCGTTGCGGCAAATAACTTGCCCAATCGCTCGATTGTCTACGCAGGACAGGTGCTGATCATCCCCACAGGCGCTGTGGCGGTGCAGCCCGCGGCGCCTCCTGCGACGGGCGGCGTGCACATCGTGGCGCAGGGCGAGACTTTGAACATGATCGCGCGGCGTTACGGCGTCACCTTGAACGCGCTGTTAGCCGCCAACAACCTCCCCAACCCGAATCGGCTCTTGGTCGGTCAGCGCTTGGTGATTCCGTCCGGTGGCGCGGCTGCGCCTCCCGCTGTCGCCAATCCGCCCCCTGCTGCCCCGGCGGCGCCCGCCGCCCCTGAAGGGCAAGTCCGCACGCACGTGGTCAAGCGCGGCGAGGGTCTGGCGCGCATTGCGGCGCAGTACGGCATCTCGTGGCAGGCGCTCGCCGCCTTCAACAACCTCAGCAACCCCGACCTGATCTACGCGGGCATGGTGCTGCGCGTACCCGCGCCCGGCAGCCCCGAGGCAGCCGCGCCGAGCGTCGCAGCTGCCTCGAACCCGGCGGCGCCTGCCAGCGCGGGCAAGCTGATCCTAGTCGTGTTGCGCGAGCAGCGCGTCTACGCCTATCAGGACGGCAAGCTGCTGAGGAGTTTCGTGGTCTCGACGGGCTTGCCGCGCACGCCGACTGTGCAAGGACAGTTCAAAATTTACGTGAAGTACCGCTCGCAGACGATGTCCGGTCCGGGCTACTACCTGCCCAACGTGCCGTACGTGATGTACTTCTATCAAGGTTACGGCTTGCACGGCACCTACTGGCACAGCAACTTCGGCAGACCGATGAGCCGTGGCTGCGTCAACATGTACACGCCCGATGCGCAATGGCTCTACAACTGGGCAGAAGTGGGGACGCCCGTGCATGTCCGTTACTAGCCCGCTCGATCACGTGGCGGCGCGCATCGTCGAGCGCTACAGCAATCCCTCGCGCAAGGCGTATACTTACTTGTTCCGCCTGCGCGCCGAGTCGCCATTAGATGCGCTCGTGCCGCCCGTCGAAGCCGTCTTAGCGGCGTGGGTAGATGAGGGAGGGGGCTTCCAGCCAACTGAGCCGCTCGAAGCGGTGGCGCGTTGCGCGCAGGCGGCTGAGCTCAAGCCGCACGCGCAGCCGCCTCATACGCTCACGCCTCATCAGCGCAAGCAGATGATGGCGCGCGCCATCCAGTTCAAGCTGCAGCCCGTCGCGGAGGACGAAATCGCGCTGCATTTGGTCAGCCGCGCCTTGGGCTTCGCGCCCAAGGGCAGCCGCGAGGTCATTGAGACGTGGCGGCGCACCTCAGAGGGCGTTTGGTACTCCGTCTACCGTGAGCAAGAGCGCGCTAGAGGGCGATCAGCCGAGGACTAGCGCGCGCAAAAAGGCGGCGGTGGCGGCGGGCGCGTAGAGCCACACCGACGTGCCGATCAAGATGTGCGGCGCATAGGGGATGGCGAGCGCGTTGCGCCGACGGCTGCGCTTGCCGCCTCCGATCAGCTTCCATAGCACTGCGCTCAGCGCCGCCACGCCGCCGCTCAGCATCATCAGCAGCGTCGCAAACAGGATGTACTCCCCGCCGATCAAGGCGCCGCAAGCGCCCATCAGCCACACATCGCCGCCGCCGAAGATCGTCCGCCCAACGGTCTTGCCCTTGAGCGCTTTTTTCAGCCTGCCGTAGCCCGCGCCAAGCGCCCACAGACACAAGCCGATGGCGAAGCCGTTCAAAGCGCCGCGCAACATCTCCTGCGGGAAGTTACGCCAGCCGAAGAGCAGCCACTCCAAGATGCCGCAGGCGACCAGCGCGATCAGCGTGCTGGGCAACACCCAGCGATGCTCAATATCGATCACGGCGATCAAAACGAACAGCGCTGCGTAGATGTAGAAAAAACTCACTGGCAGGAACAGCCCATAGACGTGAGCGATCAGCGCGAAGCCGACGCTCAGGGCGACCTCGACCGCAAAATAGCGCATGGTGCGCCGCCGCGCCTCGCCCCGCAGCAAACTTGTGACGCCGAACCAGCGCCACAGCGCCTCGCGCGGGAAGAGCGGCGGCACGGGCGGTAAACTTTGAGCTGAGCTGAACGGACTGCGCCGCGCTAAGGCATCGTAGCGGCGCGCAGGCAGGTGATCGGCGAGGCGGTTGATGAGCGCTGCGGCGAGAAAGCCGAGCAACGCCGCGATCAAGACGTGAGTCATGGACTTTGAGTTGGATGTGACCTCACTAGCGCGGGATGCCGTAGATCATCACGCCGCCGCTCGCCTCAGCGAGGGCGATCAGCTTGCCGTCGGGCGAAAAAGCGCCCATCAGGAAGCCGCTCTGCCCCTGCCCAAGCGCCCCGCGCAAATAATTGGGCGACTCGATGCGAATCGACTCCACCAGCCAGACGTACACGCCGCGCGAATCGCTCAGGACGGTCAGCAAGAGCGCGCCATCGGCTGAGAAAGCCAGCCCGCTCAGCCGACCGCCGTGTTCAGTCAGGCGGCGCACGCCCAAGCCATCGGCGGCGGCTTGCACAAAGACCTCATCGCCCGCTCCGCCGATGAGCAAAAAGCGCTTATCGGGCGAGAACGCCAGCCCGCGTCGAGGATCGAGCTCAGGCGCGGTGATGCTGTAGACTTGCGCGTAATCCGACGTGCGGAAAGCCTGCACCTCGCCCGCGCTGCCGACCGCCAGCAGCGTGCCATCGGGGTTGAAGGCGAGCGCCACAGGCACTCCGCTGAACCCGCGCAGCTCGGCGAGGACTTGCCCGTTGCGGGCGTTGTACAAGCGCACCAGCGCGCCGCGCTCATCGCGCGCGATCACGGCGAGCTGCGCGCCATCGGGCGCGAAGAGCGGTCGTTCGGCGAGGTAGCCCCGCCCTGCGATGCGCCGCGTCACCCGCCCGGAGGTTGCCTCCCACAGCCAGAGATCGCCGTTGCTGCCCGTCGTCGCCAATTGCCGCCCGTCGGCGGAGATCGCCGCCCCGCTGACCGCGATGACGCCGCCCGCCGTATCGGGCAGGGGCGACCGATCCGCGGCGCGCAGAAAACGGACGCCGCGCCGCGTCACCAGCGCGATGGTCTCGCCCTCAGCGCTGAAAAAGGCGTTCAAGACGTCGCCCTCGGCGCCCAACGCAGGATCGGGTTGGCTCAGCACCTGAACGCGCCGCCCGTTGTTCAAATCCCACAGGATCGCCACGCCGAGCGCGTCCACGCTGATCAGCCAATTGCGCAGGCTATCGAAGGCGAAGTGGTTGACCGTGGCGGTATGCCCGACCAAGTTGCCGATCAAGGCTAATTTGCTCGCGTTCTCCGCCGAGATCGGCTCTGCCAGCAGCCGCCACCCGACGTTGGGCAGAGTCGGCAAGGGTCCACGAGTCGGCGGCGCAGGCGCGGCGCCTCCGCAGGCTGTCAGAAGCAAGGCGAGCATCAGTACAAGGCGCAAGGACATTCTCTATCGCTCCTGTGAGGGGCGCTGAGCGCGCAGCACGCTCAAGCTCAGCAGCGCGACGAGCGCAGCGCTGATCGCGCCGAGGATCAAGGCGATCACGCCGTTCTCAGCGGGCGCGGGCTGCGCGGACTGCGCCTCTGGCGGGGCTGTTGGGCTGGGCGCGGCGAGGATCGTCGGCGCGGGGCGTGTTGGGTTAGGAGCAGAGCCGCTCAGCGCGCCCAACAAGAGCAGCATAGCGCCCGCTGTGATCAGGATGATCGCCGCCGTCAAAAAGATGAATTGGCGCGCCGTTTGGCTCACGAGCGCCTCCTGAAGCGATTGCTCAGGAGGATGCCGCCGATGATCAGGGCGTTCAAAGCGATGATCAGCGGGATGAGGGCGCGCAACGGGTTTGACGGCGCGCGCTCAGGCACGGCGACGAGGATCGGTTCGGGCGGCGAGGCAGTGGCGATCTCAGCGATAGCCATCGGCGCGGCAGTCGGCTCATCAGGGGCGGCGGTGGAGATGGCGATCAGGATCGGCGTCGCAGTTGCCGGCAAGAAAGTGGGCGTATCGGTCGGTGTGAAGGTGGCGCGCGGCGTGAAGGTCTGCGACGGCGTGAGGGTGATGGTAGGCGTCGGCGTGGCGGTTGGCGGGCGCGTCGGGCGAGGTCGGGCAGCGGTCGCGCCCCCAGCCGACCGCTGCTCGCCTGAGGGGTTGGTCACTGGGGCGCTCTGCGGACGGGCGGGCGCGCTACCGTTATCGCCGAAGACGATCACGTACCACTTGCCATACGGACCGACGCTGAAGCCCACGCCGATATCCGTCCAGTTGCCGAGCATGTTGTTGTAGTGCGTCGGCGAGTTCAGCCACCAGTTGTACGCCCATTCGAGGGTAGCCGTGCCGCCGCCGACCACGTTCTCGCCCACGCGACCGCTATAGCCCGCCGCCGCCGCCCGATCTTGCGGCAGCGAGCCGTTGTTTTGGCGATGCGGATGCGCATAGGGCGTGCTGGCTAGATATTGGCTGTGCGCTTGCGCCGCCGCCGCCAAAGCGCCGTTGTAGTTGAGCGTGTTCAAGCCCTGCGAGGCGCGCAGCTCATTGACGCGCGCCGTCAAGAAGCCCGCCACATCCTGAGCGGCGGCTGGGCGCCCTATGCCGCTCAGGAGCAGCGCGCTGAGGATCAGCCTGCGAATGAATCGACTCATGCCATCTAGTCTAGCGCAGGGCGAGGCGCTTTGAAAGTCAGCCGATCAGCCTTTCAGCGCGCCTTGCAGCATCGCCTCGAAAAAGCGCTTGCGCAGCAACACGAATAGGATCAGCACGGGCAGCATGATCACGATACAAGCCGCCGTCCAGACGTGATAAGCGATCTCGAAGCTGCTCTGGAAGTCGTACAAGCCGACCGTGACCGTGCGCGCCGTGCCGTTGAGCAAGACTAGCGCCGCGAGAAACTCGTTCCACGTATCCACAAACATGAGCAGGAACGCCGCCATCAAGCCGGGCGCGGCTAAGGGAATCACCACGCGGATGAGCGCCTGTACGGGCGTGCAGCCGTCGATCAGCGCCGCCTCTTCCAGCTCAATCGGGATGCTATCGAAGAACGACTTAATGATCCAAATGGCGAAAGGCAGACCGCCCGCAGTGTAAACGGCTGAGATGAACAAATTGGCGTTCAGTCCCTGCGGGCGCAGCACGCCCAGATCGCTGGCGATGCGGTAGAGCGGCACGAGATTGGTCAGACCTGGAATCATCATCAAGCCGAGAATGGCGAGCTCCAGCGCGCGGCTGCCGCGAAAGCGATAGCGCGAGAAGGTGTAGCTCGCCAGCGACGCCAACGTCACCACCACAGTGGAGGACAGCGTGGAATTGAAGAGCGAATTCCACAGGTAGAAGCGCGTCATATCGCTATTGAAGACCGTGTTATAGCCATCGAAGCGCCACGTCGGCGGGAAGAAGGTCGGCGGGCGGGTCAGCACCTCGTCTTGGCTTTTGAAGGAGGTCATCAAGGTATAGGCAATGGGGAAAATGGCGATCAGGGCGAACAAGCCGAGCACCAAATGCGTGCTGATCTGATCGAAGCGCCGTGTCAGTTTAGAGGTGACCATGCGCGTGAATCCTTAATGCTAGTCGCGTCTGCGTCCGATGATGCTCAAATAAGCGATGGTGAGCGTGATGTTGATCATGAATAAGATGACCGAGACCGCCGCGCCCGTGCCGAAATCGCCCTGCTCCCAGCCGATCTGCAGCAAGTAATAAGCGGCTGTGCGCGTCGCACCGCCCGGACCGCCGCGCGTGATCGAGAAAATCAAGCCGACCGAGTTGATTGACTGGATCGAGGTCAAGAGGATCATCACTAGCACAGTCGGGCGGATTTGCGGCAAGATCACGCTGAAAAAGCGCTGAAAACGACTGGCGCCATCCAGCGAGGCGCTCTCGATGATCTCCTGCGGCACGGTCTGCAGGGCGCCCAGCGAGAGCAGCGTGGTGAAAGCTAAGCCGCGCCAGACCGCCGCCGCGATCACAATGGCTAGAGCGCCGCCCGACGTGGTGTAGAGCCGCTCGCCCAAGAACGGCGCGTACAGATTGATCCACGACTGCAACAAGCCGTAGGTCGGCTGGAAGAGCCATCGCCACATCGTGCCTGCCACCACCTCCGAGATCACCCACGGGATGAAGATGATCACGAGGTAGAAGCCGGTGAACTTGAAGCGCCGATTGAGCAGCAGCGCCAACATCAGCCCTAAGCTCACGGTCAGGATGATGTACGTAGTTGAATAGACCAACGAGGTTCGCAAGCTCTCGATGAAGCTGGGCGTGCGCAGCAGGCGCTCGAAGTTAGCCAGTCCGACGTACATGAACTCGCCGCGCCGCACGCGCGTGGTGCTGAGGTAGATCGAATAGAGCGTCGGGTAGACTTGCAAGGCGAGCAACACGAGGATCGAGGGCAGCAGCAGCCACAGGGGTAGCCAGCGGTACTTCCGCCCGCCGCTGAAGGAATGCTGCACGGCTTCAGCTCTAGCGCTCAGCGTAAGGTTACTCATAGCTGTTTCCCAAATCAAACGTCGTTTGGATCAAAATATGGGCGGGTTTTTGCCCGCCCATGCGCTGATGAACGAAAACTTGGCGCAGTCGGCTGTGATTATTCCAGCCCTGCGTTGTACTCATCTTGAGCCGCTTGCAAGGTTGCCATGATGTCCAGCGACGGATTGGTGATCAGCCGCACGATGGCGTCCGCCAAGAGCGTGATGCCCTTATCGTAGTCGGCGAAGGTGGGCGACGGGATAGCGTATTCTCTCTGAATCTTCGCCACCTCAGTCCAGTAGGGCGTCTTGAACGCATCAGCCTCCCCCGCGGACTTCAAAGCGGGGAAGGCGCCATAAGCGGCGGAGTAGGCGATGTTCTCGGCGGTCGTCATCTGGAAGTCGATGAAGGCTTTTGCCGCTTCCACGTTCTTCGCACCCATCGGGATCGCCCACGCCGAGGCGAGGATCAGCGAGGCGGGCTTGCCGCCCGGCGCAGCGAACTGCGGCGCGATGCCCAGCTTGCCCGCCTTCAGCGCCGCGCCAACCGAGAGCGCCTCAGGGTCGAAAGCGCCGGTGATCTCGCCCTCAAACTTGGTGCCATCGGGCGCCGTGATCGGGGTCAGATAGACGTAAGAGTATGAGCCTGCCACGAAAGCGCCCGCCTCGCCGCGCATGAAGGGCTGCTCGTTATCGAAAGCCGGCGCCAGCGACTCTTGAGCGGCGTAACCCTTGGCGAACAGCTCGCGCACGAACTCGACGACTTTCATCGTCGCCTCGTTCGCCCAGACCGCGCGCCCCTCTTCATCGGCGATCTGCCCGCCGTAGCTGGCGATCAGGTTGTAGTAGAAGCGCTCGACCGAGACTTTCTCCGCCAGCTTGCCAGTGAAGGCGAAAGCGTTCGGTTTGGCGGCTTTCAGCTCGGCGGCTTTGGCGAGGAACGCATCAGTCGTAGCGGGCACGCCATCGGGATAGACATCCGTCCAGTAGTACAGGAAGTGAACCGCCGAGTGCGACGGCACGCACAGAATCTTGCCATCCGGCGTGGTGCAAGCCGCCAGTGCGCCCTCATCGAGGTCATCAAACCACGGGCGCGACTTCACCCAGTCGGTCAAGTCCATCAACACGCCGTTCTGATCGAAGAAGCCGAGCTGCTGGCTATCCACGTAGCTCAGGTCTGGCACTTCGCCGCGCGCCTGCACAGCCACGTTCAGCTTAGCGTTAATCTGATCGAAGGGCTGGAAAGTGTTGACGACTTCAACGCCCTTTTCGGCGCGGTAGCGTGCGAGGGTGTCCGCCAGCCACCTATCTTGCGTGTTCTGCGGGTTCTGATCGTTGAACTTCGTCCAGATTTGCAGAGTGCCTCCTTGCGCAGCAGCAGGGCTGCCGAACGCGTTGAAGACGAGCGCGCCGATCAGGGCGAAGCAGACTAAAAAGGCAATCTTACGAGCTTTCATGGTGCCTCTCCAAGAGAAATCATTTTGCACACCACGAAAAGGATAGCACAGAGTCCGAAAATGCGCCTAGTCAGATGCAACAAAACGCTCTCAGGTGCGTAGATGCAGGTGAAGGCTTGAGCTGCCTTGCATACCTCGATGTCAGGAGACAGCCCGTGATCACGATTGATGTGCAAAACGTCGCCAAGCGCTACGGACAAAAGGTCGCCGTAGATGACGTCTCATTCGAAGTGCGGCGCGGCGAGATTTTCAGTCTGCTCGGTCCGAACGGCGCGGGCAAGACGACGATCATCCGCATGATCCTCGATATCATCAAGCCCGATAGCGGCAGGATCGAAGTTTTCGGCGCGCCCTTCAGCGAGGCGACCAAACAGCGCATCGGCTACTTGCCCGAAGAGCGCGGTCTGTACAAGAACGTGCCGTTAGTGGAGCTGCTGAGCTATCTTGGCACGCTGAAGGGCATGAAGCGCCGCGAGGCTGAGCAGCGCGCCGCCCAGCTGCTCAACGAGCTGGATTTGGGCGCCTACAAAAAGGGCAAAGTGCGCGAACTCTCGCGCGGCATGTCGCAGAAGGTGCAGTTCGCCGCCACCATCATCCATCGCCCAGAGTTGCTGATCATCGATGAGCCGTTCGCTGGTCTGGATCCCGTCAACACCGAGATCATCAAGAACACGATCTTCCGTCTGCGCTCAGAGGGCGCCACGGTCGTGATGAGCATCCACGAGATGCATCAAGTCGAGGAGATGGCAGACCGACTGCTGATGATCCATCAAGGGCGGCGCGTGCTCTACGGCGAGGTCGATGAAGTCCGCCAGCGCTACGCCGAAAATGCTGTGATCGTCAGCGGGCAGGGCGATTGGGCGGCGCTGCGCGGCGTGACGCGCGTCCAGCCCGATGAGACCGGGCGCAACATCACCCTCTACCTCGACGAGCAGACCACGCCCGAGCAAATCATGGCGGCGCTGGCGAGCGATCCGAGCTACACCGTGCGCAGCTTCGCGCGGGCGGTGCCGCGCCTGAACGACATTTTCATCCGCGTGGCGGGCGGCGAGGCTAAGATTGCTGCCAGCGCCCTCGACGCGGCGGAGGTGCGCCCATGAGCTGGCACAAGGTCTGGCTGATCGCCCGTCGCGAGTTTTGGTTCAACTTGCGGCGGCGCAGCTTTCTCGCCTCGATGTTCCTGTTTCCCGTTCTATTCATCGGAATCCTTGTGCTGGGCGGCGCGTTAGGCTCTTCTTCAGCCAGCGACATCAGCAGCTATACAGCTGTCGGCTTAGTGGATGAGAGCGGCGTGGTCGTGCGCGCCGACGGGACGCCCTACCTCGCCGAAATGCCTGAGCCGTTTCGCCTGTACCCTGCTGAGATCGACGCCCAACGCGCCTTCGAAGCGGGCGAGCTGGATGGCTATTACGTCCTGCGCGCCGATTTTTTGAAGACTCTCAAGCCTGAAGCCTACTATCGGCGCGATAGAGTCTTCGGCGAAGCGCTGACCCGCCACTTGGTTCGTGAGGTGCTGAAGCCCTCTGTGGCGGCGCAAGTCGGAGACCCAAACCTAGCAGCGCGTCTTGAGAGTCCGTTGGGCAACCAGAAGCTCTATCGGTTCGGCAACCCGCAACCGCTCTCGCGGGAGGCGCTCCTCGCCGTCGTTTTTGCGCCTATCCTAGTCAGCTCGCTGATGTTCATCATGACCATGAACGTCTCGCAGTTCCTGATGACGGGCTTGGCGGAAGAAAAAGAGAACCGCATGATGGAACTCTTCATCACCAGCGCCCGCCCCAGCGAGATGCTCTGGGGCAAGCTGATCGGTTTGGGCGCCCTCAGCCTGCTGCAGATCGCAGTCTGGATAGGGATAGGCATCGTCTTTGCCGCCACGCAAGGCACCGATGTGCTTGGCACCTTGGCGAGCTATCAGCTCGATGCGGGCTTCCTGCTGGTGGTAGCGATCTACACCATGCTGGGCTATGCGCTCTACGGCGCGATCATGGCGGCGATTGGCGCTTCGGTCAATACCGATCAAGAGGCGCGCCAAATCGCTGCGCTGGTGAGCATCGTCGGCAGCCTGCCGTTGCTGTTCCTCGTCAGTTTCTTGCTCGATCCAAACGGCGGCGCAGCGCTCGTGCTGAGTCTGTTGCCGTTCACCTCGCCCAGCGGGATGCCGCTGCGCATGGCGGTCGCCAACGTGCCAAGCGAGCATGTCCTGCTCGGCATTCTGCTGCAGGTGGTGACCATCAGCGCTGTGATGTGGCTGGCGGCGAAAATTTTCCGTCTGGGCATGTTGAACTATGGCAAGCGGCTCTCGCTGGGCGAGCTTTGGCGGGCGTTGCGCGAGGGACGTCAACAGATCATCTCGGCGCGCCAAACTGAGGAGGCACTCTGACCATGCGCACGCTATGGCTTATTTTCCGCTTTGAGGTGACGCGCCAATTCCTGCGGGGCGGCTACGCCTTGATCACCTTCGGTGTGCCGATCCTCGCCATTGCGGCTTTCTTCCTGATCAGGGCGCTCAGCGGCGGGGACGTCGAAGTGAGCGCGACGCGCGATAGAGGCAATCTGCCGCCCGGCGTCAACCTGCCCGGCGCAAGCGCCATCAGCGAGGATAGTCCCCTTGCGCAGGCGCGCCCGATGGGCTTCGTCGATCATTCGGGCTTGCTGAGCGCCGCGCCATTGCTGATCCGCTTCGATTCAGAAGCGGCGGCGCAAGAGGCGCTGCGCAACGGCGAGATCAGCGCCTTTTACGTCATCGCAGCCGACTATCTGCAGACGGGCGAGGTCGAGGCGTTCTTCGGGCGCTTCAATTTGGGCAGCCTCAGCGACCTGCCCATCTGGGAGGCGCTGCTGAGCGCCCTAGTGCGCCAAACCGACCTCTCAGCGGCGCAGTTGGCGCTCTTACAGGCGCGCACGCTCGATATCGCGCCCAATGCGCTCGGCGATCTCGCCGCGCAAGCCACTGAGAATACCAACCTGTTGCTGGCTTACGTCTTTGCTGGCTTGCTGCTCTTCACGGTCTTCACCACCAGCGGCTACCTGCTGCAAAGCCTGACTGAAGAGCGCGAAAATCGCGCGGTGGAGGTGCTGCTCAGCTCCTTGCGCCCGCGCGACCTGCTCTTCGGCAAGTTTTTGGCGATGAACGCGCTCGCCCTGCTGCAGATAGCGATCTGGATCGGCACGGCGCTCTTCTTGCTCTCGCAAGCAGCTGATCTCTCGCCCGACCTGATCGGCATCGCGCCGAGCGCCGAGCAGGTCGGCGTGTTGGCGCTCTATTTCGTGCTGAGCTATCTGTTCTTCGGAAGCATCTACGCGATCATCGGCGCGCTGACGACAACCTTGCGCGAGGGAACGCAGTTCTCAGCCCTGATCATCCTGCCGGCGATGATCCCGTTCTACCTCGCCACAGCCTTCATCAACACGCCCAACGCGCCCTTGCCCGTCATCCTGAGCCTGATCCCGATCACAGCGCCGCTGGCGATGACCTTGCGGGCTGCCATCACGCCCGTGCCGCTGATCGAGGTGCTGATCGGCGCGGCGCTGCTCGGCTTGAGCATCGTCGGCTGTGTGTGGCTGGCGGCGCGCTTGTTCCGCGTCAATACGCTGCTGAGCGGTCGCTCGCCCAAATTGGGCGACCTGCTGCGCCTCGTGCGCGAGCGCGCCTGAGCGACTGCTCAGCCTTTCGGCGGATTTTGAGCGGCGCGGTGCATCTTTATGCCCGCGCCGCTCGCCTTTTTGGTATAGTTGAGCCAAAGTTGCCTGAGGGGCGGGGTAGGGCGAACTATGACCATTCGCGTCCTGATCGTCGATGATCATGCGGTGGTGCGGCAAGGGCTGAAGATGTTCCTCAGTCTCGATAGCGAGTTGGAGATCGTCGGCGAGGCGGTCGATGGCAAGCAAGCCGTCGCCCTCGCGCGCGAGCTGCAGCCCGACGTCGTGCTGATGGACTTGTTGATGCCCGTCATGGACGGCGTGACGGCGATCAGCATCTTGCGCCGCGAGGTGCCTGAGACTGAGATCGTGGCGCTGACCAGCGTCTTGGAGGATAACGCCGTGATCGGGGCGATTCGCGCCGGCGCCATCGGCTACTTGCTCAAGGATACCGAGTCCGACGAGCTGATTCGGGCGATCAAGGCGGCGGCGAACGGGCAAGTGCAGCTCTCGCCGAAGGCGGCGGCGCGCCTGATGCGCGAAGTGCGCACGTCGGAGAGCTTCGAGGCGCTGACCGAGCGCGAGACCGAAGTTCTGCGCTTGTTGGCGCGAGGGCTCTCCAATAAACAGATTGCGCAAGCGCTCGTGATCGGCGAGAAGACCGTCAAGACGCACGTCAGCAACATCCTCAGCAAGCTGAACGTGAGCAGCCGCACGCAGGCGGCGCTCTACGCGGCGCGCATGGGCTTGGTGTCTGCGCTGGGCGAGGAAATGCGCTGATCGCGAGCCATGAGCGAGGAAATACGCCTGCTCTATGAGGCATTCTACGAGCTGACCCAAGCCCAAGACCCCGAAGCGCGCCAAGCGGCGGCACAGCGCTATGAGCAGCTCCTAGAGCAGCATCGGGCGCGCCTCGCCCGCAACGAAGAGCTGCTGCGCGTCAACATGGCGCTCTCCAAGGCGGCGGATGAGGCGAGCATCCTGGAGGCGGTGGCGCTCTACGCGCAGCCGCTGGGCGCCAAGCGCATCTCGATCACTTTCCTGTACACCAACGCCGAAGGCGGCATCCTGCGAGCAGCGCCGCAAGCCGTCTGGCTGGATGGCAAGGTCTCGCCGCCCGATTTCAGCCGCTCCGACCGCAAGCGCCCCTATTTCAGCGAGGAATGGTGGGGCGGCGATTACAGCCAGCCCTTCTTCTCCGAAGATTTGCTGAGCGATCCGCGCCTGACGCCCGATAACGCGCGGCGCTTCCTTGAGGTCTACGGCGTGCGAGCGGCGGTGGCGCTCTTTTTGCAGGTGGGCGGCTTGCCGAACGCCGTCGTCTTCATCTTCTGGGCGCAGCCGCGCACCTTCAGCGAGGATGAGCGCTACATCTTCACGCAGCTGCTGCAGACTCTGCCATCGGTCGTGGCGACGCGCCGCGCTTACCTCGCCGAGCAGCAGCGCGCCCGCCAAATGGAGATCATCGCCAAGTTGAGCGCCGCCGTCACGCGCACCCTCAAAGAGGATGAGCTGCTGAGCGTCGTGGCGCAGCTCTTGGAAGCCAACTTGCAGGGACATCACGCCCAGCTTTACCTCGCCGACGCCCTTGAGAACGTCCTGTTGCCTTTTCAGCCGCCCGACGCGCCGCGCAGCGCCCTGCCGCCCATCCCGCTGCACGACTCGTCCTCGTTCGTCTCGCGCCTCGTGCAGAGCTGCCTCGCGCCGTTAGCGCAGGGCGCGCCGCCCGATTACCTCTTCGTCACCTTGCTGGAGGAGGGCTGCGCCACGCTCTTCGTGCCGATGGTGGCGAGCGGACGTCTGCTGGGGCTGCTGCGCGTGCAAGCCTACGGCGACGGCAGGCTGTTCGAGTCTGATCTGTGGCTGATCAACGCGCTGGCGGATGTGATCGCCGTCGCCCTGCAGAACGCGCGGCTCTATCAGCAGGCGCGCCAACTGGCAGCCTATCAGGAGCGCAATCGCCTCGCCCGCGAGCTGCACGATTCGGTCTCGCAGGCGCTCTACGGCATTGCGCTGGGCGCTCGCACGGCGCGCGCCCTGCTGGAGCGCGATCCATCGCGCCTACGCGAGCCGCTCGACTACGTGCTGAGCCTCGCCGAAGCCGGGCTGACCGAGATGCGCGCCCTGATCTTCGACCTGCGCCCCGACTCGCTCGAACAAGATGGCTTGGTCTCAGCGCTGACCCGCCAAACCGACTCGCTCAAGATGCGCCATCACATCAACGTCGCCCTCGATCTATGCCCTGAGCCCGATTTGCCGCTCGAATCCAAAGAGGCGCTCTATTGGATCGCCCGCGAGGCGCTGCACAACACCATGAAGCACGCCCAAGCCACGTGCATCCAGCTGCGCCTCGCTCAAGAGGGCGATCAGCTGCTGATGGAGGTCAGCGACAACGGGATTGGCTTCGAAGTCGGCGGCGTTTTTCACGGACATTTGGGCTTGCGCTCGATGCAGGAGCGCGCGGCACGGCTGCACGGCAGCTTGGAGATCATCAGTCAGCCCAACTGTGGCACGCAAGTGCGCGTGCGCGTCCCGCTGCTCAGCGGGTGATGGCTAAAGTGTTGCCGAGCATGTGCGCCGCGCGAGTCAGCCACAGCGGGGCGTTGGCAAGCGCCTCGCTGAGCGTGGTGACGGCGGGCAGGATGCTCCACGCGGCTGTGATGCCCATCTCCGCCAGCGCGCTGGGCGTCGCCTCGATTGTGCCCGCGAAGGCTATCACGGGGATGCCGCGCGCTGCAGCCGCGCTGGCAATGCGCTGAACGGCTTTACCGCCTTCGGTCTGGGCGTCGATCTTGCCCTCGCCCGTGATGAGCAGCTGCACGCCATCGAGTTTCGCCTCGTAGTTGAGCAAATTCATCAGGGTCGGGGCGCCGGGCGCTAGCTCGGCGCCAAGCGCTGCGACCATGCCCGCTCCGAAGCCGCCTGCTGCGCCGCCTCCCTCCAAAGTTGCCACGTCCACGCCCAGATCGCGCGCCACAATCTTGGCGTAATGAGTCAGGGCGGCTTCGAGCTGCTCCACCATCTCAGGATCGGCGCCCTTTTGAGGGGCGAAGATGCGCGAGGCGCCTTGCGCGCCGATGAGCGGATTGGTCACGTCGCAGAGGATGGTGAAGGTGGCGTCGGGCAGGTTGGCGCGCAAGGCGGAGACATCAATGCGCGCGAGGTGCTGCAATGCGCCGCCGCCCGGCGGCAACTCGCGCCCGTCGGTATCCAGAAAGCGCGCGCCGAGCGCCTGAAGGCAGCCCGCGCCGCCGTCGTTGGTGGCGCTGCCGCCGATGCCGATCAAAAAGTGGCGGCAACCGCGCCGATACGCCTCGCGGATCAGCTCGCCCGTGCCATACGTGCTGGTCAGGAGCGGATTGCGCTCAGCCCGCGAGAGCAACTCGATGCCGGAGGCGCGCGCCAACTCGATGACGGCGGTCTTGCCATCGCTGAGGATGCCGAATTCAGCTGTGATCGGCGCGCCGCGCGGATTGCTGACCGTCAGGTTGTAGCGAGTCCCGCCCAAGCCGCGCAAGAGCACGTCGAGGGTGCCATCGCCGCCATCCGCCAGCGGCATCGGGATCAAATCGAGGTGTGAGCGCAAAGCGGAGGCGCGCAGCCCGCTCGTCAAGCACTCGACGGCTTGCAACGCCGTCAGGCTGCCGCGAAAAGCGTTTGGGGCGAGGGCGATGCGCATCAGCCCAGCAGGAGGATGGCGAGCAGTCCCAGCGCTGCCAAGCTGCCGAAGGACGGCAAGACGAGGCGCGTGAGCGGCTCGTTCAAGATGGCGCGCTCGTACTCATCTGCCGTGCGGCGGATGATGAACAGGCTCAAGGCGCCTAGAAGCATGGCTAGGATGAAACTGAGCAGGGTCAAATCGATTTCAAACATTGTCAGAGTTCCATTGAACCAGAGAGTCGGTCTGAGAATGCCTTTGAAGATTTTTCAGATCAGTATTGCAATTAACTCTCAATAACGTTACGATCATTATAGAGGCGCAAGCAGTTGGAGGTCAACGCTAGGCGTTAACCTCGAATTTAACGCAGCTTAAGTTGTGAACGGGTGTCTTGATGAGCAAAGGGAACGTCGGAAGCGTGCGCGCCAGCATCATCCAACAGGAATATCTAGCCGAAGCCTATCGGATTGCGCACTATCAAGGCGATAATCCGTATATCACAACCTCGGCGCTGGCTGAGCGGATGAACGTCTCAGCGCCGGCGGTGGCAGCTGTGGTCGAGCGCTTGAAACGCGGCGGATACGTTGAGCACGAGCCGTATCGGGGGATGCGCCTGACGCCCAAAGGCGAGCGCGAGGCGCTGCTGAGCATTCGGCGTCACCGTCTGGCAGAGGTGTTCTTGGTGAAGGTCATGGGCTTTGCGTGGCACGAAGTCCACGATGAAGCCGACGCGCTCGGCGCGGTGATCAGCGATGAATTGGCGGCGCGCATGGAGAAGATGGCGGGCTATCCCAAGCGTTGCCCGCACGGCGAGCCGATTCCGACGGCTGAGGGCATCATGCCCCCCATTCACGATAAGCCGCTCTCCGAGATCAGCGAAGTGCCAGCCGACTTGATCGTCAGCCGCGTCAACAGCCACGACCCCGAAGTGCTGAAGTACCTCGGATCGCTGCAAATTGTGCCAGAACAACCGATCACCTTGCTCAACCGAGCGCCGTTTCACGGTCCGTTGCGCCTGCGCATCGGCAAGCATGAACAGGTGATCGGCTACGAGTTGGCGTGCAGCATCCGCGTGACGCTCGCTTGAAAATAATGGCGGGAAGCGCTATGCATCCCGCCGTCAGCCCTCCAGACCGCTAGTTCGTGCCGCTCAAGCTGCTGGCGCTGCTGCTGCTGCCGCTCTCGCCGCCGCTGCCGCCCGCCAAGCCCAAACGCCGACGGCGCTCTTCGAGCTGCTGGTCAACGAGGCTTTGCTCGATGGTATCTTCGACTACATCCTGCAAGCGCATCGAGGCGATCTCCATCTGAGCGTCTTCGCGGTCAAGGCGCTCGCGGATCATGTCGCCAATACGGCGGATGTCCGCATCGCCGACGCCTTGGATGTCGTTCAGGCTGCGGATGGTGCGCGTGGTGGCGCGCTTCGCCTCCGCCAGCTTCAGCAGCTCTTGCAGATGCTCGCGCTCTTGACGGACGGTGTTCAAACGCGCCTCAAGCTTCAGCTTGGCATCCAACATGCGTTTGTACTCTTGCTCTTGGCTCTGCCACTGCTGGTAATACTCTTGAGCTTGCTGCTGCTTGACGTTCAACTCCGCCTGCAAGCGCGCCGCTTGGTCGGTGCGCCCGGCGGTGAGCAGCGAGTCGATGTTGCGGTCGAGCTTCTCAGCGGCGGCGCTCATCTCCTCGTATTTGCGCTTGAGGGTGCGCACACTGCCGCCAACGGTCACAATTTGCGTCTCCAGCGTGTCGAGGTCGCGGTCGGCGCGGCGGATATACTCATCCATCACCTGCACCGAGTTGGCTTGGAGCGCACGGTCGACCATCGCGTGCAAGTTAGCGGAGATGAGGATATTGATCTTCTCAAGAATTCCCTGTGCCATCGGTCATCCCTTCTTAAGCGAAAGCGGGCTATCCTTGTTTTTCAAAGGGCATTGTAACACAAAAGCCTGCCTCAAGCATCAAAACGAACGAACTTGTGAAGTCATGCCTAGCAAAAGCCCTTGTTGACAAAGCCCGCCCGATCTGTTATCCCCTCTGAGCAGGAGAAGACGCGTTGATGAGCAATCTTGCCGCCTCATGAAGCTACCTTTGCGCTATGCCAGCTATCATCTGCACCTCGTCAGCGCGTTAGCGCATCTCCGTCGCGCCAAGCCGAGCCTTCAGGAGCAGATCGCGCTCGTGCAGGCGCTCGATAGCGCCCTTGAGCTGCTGGAGAGCGAGGCGACTTTCCAGCGCTTCGCCGTCCTGGGCGGCTGCGCCGCTCTGGAGGATTACCTCCAGCTGCGCCCTGAGCATTTCGAGCGCCTTGAGGCGGCTGCGCAGCGCGGCGAGTTGTGGATTAATCCGTTTTACAGTCCGCCGCAGCCCGCTCTGCACAGCCCTGAGGGGATCATCCGTAACCTGCTGCGCGGCACGGCGAGCGCTCGTCTGTTCGGCGGCGTGGCGTCGGCGGCGCTCTGCTCAGGCGCTGATGAGTTGCCCGCGTGGTTGCCACAGGTGCTGCGCGGCTTCAATCTGGGAGCATTGCTGGTCGATTGGCGCAGCTTGCAGCCGTCGGAGCAAGCTTGGCGCGGCGACGATGGCTCGCAAGTGCTGCTCTTAGCGGCTGAGAGTCTTTCGGCTTCCGATGCAGCCCTTGAGGATGCCTATCAGCGCAGGGCGCCTCATTGCCACAGCGGACATCTGATGCTGCTGCATCGCTGGGCGCCGCTGAGCGCTCAGGCGTGGCGAGCGTGGTTCGCTAACCTGCAACGGGCGCGCCCGATGGATATCCTGATGCACAGCGCGCCTGAGACTTACCTCCGCGCGTTGCGCCTTCAAGTGCCCCCTCTGCAGCAAGGCGCTCTGAGGCGGACTGAGCCGCCACAAAGCGACTCAGACGCTTTCGCGCGGCTTGAGGGCTTCCTCAGCCAGAGCTTTGAGCCGCTGATGGCTTTCGCCGCCCTGCGAGGCAGTCCGTGCTTGCCCAGACAGCCTCAGCGCCTGATCGATCAGCTCTGGCAGCCGCTCTTTGATTGGGAGCACGAACCGCTCGAAGAGGCGCAAGCTGCGCTCGCGGCGCATGGGCGGTCTCTTGAGGCGGCGGCTGACTTTCTCGCTCAAGAGTGCGGCGTAGATCGAGCCATCGCGCCGATTGAGCGCCTCGTGCGCGCTGATGATGCCCGCTTCCAGCTGAGCGCCTGCAAATTGCCCGCCGATCCGACGCGCTCAGGGCTGATCGTGCGCGGCAAGCTCAACGCGCCTGAGGGCGCGTGGATCGCCCTCACGCCGTGGCGACCTTTCGCCCATTGTGAGGTCGTCTCGCTATCCGAGACGCCGACGGGCGGCGGCTTAGCCGTTGAAGCGGACGGCAGCGTTCACTTTCGGGCTGAGCCGCAGCATTTCTACACTCTCTGGCTGCACGATTAGAAACGAACGTTTCCAAAACGGCGGCTTGGCGGCATAATTGTAGAAAAACGATCTGCTTGACAGGAATCATCAGCCGCCCATGAAACGCATGACCAGCGCCGAAGCGCGCCAAGCCTTCCTTGAGTTTTTCGAAGCGCATCAACATCAAGTTGTTGCCTCTTCTTCGCTCGTGCCGAGCAACGATCCGACCCTGCTCTTCACCAACGCTGGCATGGTGCAGTTCAAAGACGTCTTTTTGGGACTCGATCAGCGCCCCTACAAGCGCGCCGCCACCGCTCAAAAATGTATGCGCGTCAGCGGCAAGCACAACGATCTGGAGAACGTCGGACCCTCGCCGCGCCATCACACCTTTTTCGAGATGCTGGGCAACTTCAGCTTTGGCGATTACTTCAAGTCGCAAGCCTGCCGCTACGCCTACGATCTGCTCACCAAAGTTTACGGTCTGCCCGCCGATAGACTCTACTTCACCGTCCACACCAGCGACGATGAAGCCTATCGCGTCTGGACCGAAGAGATCGGCATTCCGCCTGAGCGCGTGCATCGGCTGGGCGATAAAAGTAACTTTTGGCAGATGGCGGACGTCGGTCCGTGCGGACCGTGCAGCGAAATCTTCTGGGACTGGCAACCTGAGCGCGGCACGGACTTCGAAACCATCGCCCGCGAGCTGCACGAGGATACCGGGCGGCTCTTTGAGGTCTGGAATCTGGTCTTCATGCAGTACAATCAGCGCATGGACGGCAGCCGCGAGCCGTTGCCAGCGCCCAGCGTGGATACCGGCATGGGCTTAGAGCGCGTCTTGAGCGTGCTGCAGGGCGTGCGCAGCAACTACCACACCGATCTGTTCACGCCGATCATCGCGCGCATCCAGAAGCTGAACAACACCACGCCCGCCGATTATCACGCCGATCCCGTGCCGTATCACGTCATCGCCGATCACGCCCGCGCTGCCGCCTTCCTGATCGCCGACGGCGTGACGCCCGGACCGAAGGATCGCGGCTCGGTCTGCCGCATGGTCATTCGGCGGGCGGCGCGCTACGGCAGGCGCATCGGCTTCACTGAGCCGTTCCTCGCCGAAGTGGCGGAGGCGGTCATCGAGGTGATGGGGGGACACTACAAAGAGCTGATCGAACGCCGCGAGGCGATCCGCAAGGCGCTCACGCAGGAAGAAATCCGTTTCGGGCGCACGCTGGAGCGCGGTCTGCAGCAGCTGGATGAGATGCTGGCGCGCTTGCCCGTCGGCGGCAAACTCAGCGGCAGCGACGCCTTCTTCCTGAAGAGTTCGCTGGGCTTGCCCTTCGAAGTCACGCGCGACGTCGCCCGCGAGAAAGGCTACGACGTGGATGAGGCGAGCTACGCTCAAGAAGAGGCGCAGCACAGCCTCGTGAGCGGCGGCGGACAGGCGATGGGCAGCATCGAGACGGCGGAGGTCTACGCCATGCTGCTGAGCGAGCTGCAACAGATCGGCGCGCTCAAGGCGGAGGGCGTCGTCTACAACCCCTACGGCGACTTGACCAAGAACATCCGCATTCTCGCCATGCTGCGCGACGGTCAGCCTGTGGAGCGCGCCGAGGTGGGCGACCGCGTCGAGGTGGTGGTGCAAGCCACGCCCTTTTACGTGGAGGCGGGCGGGCAAGTCAGCGATACGGGCGTGCTGCGCGGCGCGACGTGGGCAATCGACGTGGAAGACGTCCGCCGCCCTGTAGCGGGTCTGATCGTGCATATCGGCGAGGTGGTGGAAGGGCAGCCTGCGCTGGGCGATACGGGCGTGGCGCAAGTTGACGAGGCGCGGCGCTGGAACATCATGCGCAATCACACCGCCACGCACCTGCTGCACGCCCAATTGCGCGCCGTGCTGGGCAACCACGTCCAGCAGAAAGGCTCGCTGGTGGCGCCGGATCGCTTGCGCTTCGATTTCAGCCACGACTCGGCGCTGACGGCTGAGGAGTTGGCGCTGCTCAACAGCAATATCAACGCGGCTATCGCGGCGAACATGCCCGTCGTCATCGCCGAGAAAAGCCTTGAGGAGGCGCGCAAGGAAGGCGCCATGGCGCTCTTCGGCGAGAAATACGGCGAGCGAGTCCGCACCGTGCTGATCGACGGACCGGGCTTGATGAACGGCAAATACAGCTACGAGCTGTGCGGCGGCACGCACGTGCCATCGACAGCCATGATCAGCTCGTTCATCATCACCTCAGAGGGCAGCGTGGCGCAAGGCGTGCGCCGTCTGGAGGCGTTGACGGGCGCGGCGGCGCAACAATACATCGCCCGCCAGCTGGAGACGCTCCGCCAAGCGGCGCTCAAGCTCGGCACGACCAGCGAGGGCGTCCTGCTGCGCATCGATGCTCTGCAGGCGGAGCTGGCGGAGGCGCGCCGCGAGAGCGCGCGTCTGCGCTCGCAGCTGGCGAAGATGGTCTTCGATACGCTGCTGGCGCGCACCGAGAAGATCAACGGCGTGAACGTCTTGGTGGCGCAAGTCGGGACTGCCTCGGCAGAGACGCTGCGCGAGATGTCGGATTGGTTCAGGGATCGGGTGAAGTCGGGCGTGGTGGTTTTCGGGGCGCTCAGCGGCGATGAAAAGCCGCAGCTGATCGCCGCCGTGACCGACGATCTGACCAAGCGCGTCCACGCGGGCAATCTGATCAAGCAAATCGCACCGATTGTGGGCGGCGGCGGCGGCGGGCGCCCGAACATGGCGCAAGCCGGTGGCAAAGACGCAAGCAAGTTGGCGGAGGCGCTCAGCGCAGCCCGCAAACTGGTCGTCGAGGCGCTCGGCAACGGCGCCTGAGGGCGTAGCACATGAGGAGCGATCATGCGTTACATCGATGAGTACCGCGATGCGGCGGCTGTGCATAAGTACGCGGCGCTGCTGGCGAAACTGGTCACGCGCCCGTGGACA
>CALKXH010000060.1 GCA_938005675.1 uncultured Anaerolineae bacterium | reverse complement strand
GAGCGAGTCCGCATGGCGGATCGGGCGAACAGCCGTCCGCATCAGCTCTCCGGCGGTCAGCAGCAGCGCGTGGCGCTGGCGCGCGCGCTGGTCAATCGCCCGTCCGTCCTGCTGCTGGATGAGCCGCTGGGCGCTCTCGACCTGAAGCTGCGCAAGGCGATGCAGCTCGAACTCAAGCAGATTCAGCAAGAGGTCGGCATCACCTTCATCTACGTAACGCACGATCAGGAAGAGGCGCTGACCATGTCCGACCGCATCGCCGTGATGGGGCACGGGCGCGTGCTGCAGTGCGCCACGCCTGAGGAAATCTACGAGCGCCCGCAGTCGCGCTACGTGGCGGATTTCATCGGCGAGACCAACTTCCTCGAAGGCGAGCTCGTCAGCTTGAACGGGACGGCGCGCGTCCAGCTTGAGCCAGACCTGCACATCGCCGCTGCGCCTTGCGAGCGCGCGATTTCAGAGGGCGCTGCCGTGACCGTCGCCATCCGCCCGGAGAAGATCGCGCTGAGCGCCACGAACGGCGATCCGAAGGCGCTGCGCGGCACGATACGGGAAGCGATTTACATCGGCACGGACATGCGCTACGTCGTGCGGCTGGGCGAGCGGACTGAGATCGTGGCGCGCTCGCAAAATCTGGGCGCCGAGCGCGATCAGCGCTTCCGACGCGGCGACGTCGTGTATGTGAGCTGGGCGGCGGAAAACGCCCGCCTGCTCGTCGACTAACTCAGGCGCCTCCGCCTGATTCTCTCGTTCGCACAAGTCATGGAGACTGTCTTTCAACTGATGAGGTGACCGCTAGGACAGAATGACCACAACGGCTTCAACGGGTGTGGGCAGCAAGGCGACCTGGGCTGCCCTTTTGCCCAAGCGCGGGGCGCAGCGCTATCAGCGGCGCTTCGAACGCTGGGCAGGTTGGGCGGCGCTCCTGAGCGCTTTGTACGGAACGGCACTCTTGGTGCGCGTTCCACTGTTGGGGCAGACTGCTATTCTGCCAATCGAGACCAGCCTTCACAGACTGGCAGAGAGCCTTTCGATGTCGGGCGTTGCGGCGCTGTTGGCGGCGTTCAGCCTCGCCGATGCGTGGCTGAGCGCCTGTTTGCTGCGCGGCGCGCAAGTTGGGCGCATCGCGGCGGCGCGGGCGTGGGCGGGCATCGCGCTCGGCTTGCTGTACTACGCCGCGCTACGCGATTTCGGCGGCGCGCTGCTGATCGGCGTTCACGGCGGCGCGCTATTGGCGTTGCTCTCGCGCAATAGCGGCGCGCTGCTGGCATATCCGAGCCTCGTCTGGCTGGGAATCTTTTTCGTCTTGCCGCTCTTCGGCGTCTTGGCGGCGAGCTTGGGGCAAACTACCGAGCTGGGCTTGATCGATCTGAGCGCGCCCAGTCTGGAGAACTATCAGCGGCTGATCGCGCCGATCGGCGTGAGCGGCTTGGTCTACGTGAACATCTTCGTGCGCACGCTGTGGATCGCCTTCCTGACCACGCTGATCTGCTTGCTGATCGGCTATCCGTTCGCCTTCTGGATCGCCCAGCAGCCTGAGCGTTGGCGCAACATCTGGCTGATGCTGGTGATGATCCCGTTCTGGACGAACTTGCTCATCCGCACCTACGCTTGGGTGATCATCCTGCGGCGCGACGGCGTGCTGAACAGCCTGCTGATCGACTGGCTGGGCGTGATCAATCGCCCGCTCGATCTGTTGAACACGCCTTTCGCCCTGTTGCTGGGCTTGGTCTACGGCTACTTGCCCTTCATGGTGCTGCCGCTCTATCAGAGCATCGAGCGCCTCGACAAGCGCATGGTCGAAGCCGCCCAAGACCTCTACGCCGATCCGCTGCGGGCATTTTGGCGCGTGGTCTTCCCGCTGACGCTGCCGGGCGTGCTGGCGGGCAGCATCTTAGTGTTCATCCCCGCCGTCGGGACGTATGTGGTCTCCAACGTGTTGGGCGGCGGCAGATTTTTCCTCGTCGGCAACTTGTTAGAGCAGCAGTTCGTCGGGGCGGGCGGCGATAAAGCCTTCGGCGCCGCCTTCGGGACTGTGCTGACCGTGCTGATGCTGATCGCGACGTTAGTGTACTTCCGCTTGGGCAGAAAGGTGAGCTACGCATGACCACTGAGACGACGCGCATCACTGTTGCTGCGCCGCTGATCGCGCCGCGCTTGGCTGAGTCGGCGCGCAAGCAGGCGCAATCTGTGGCGCGGCTGGGCTTGCCGCTGATCAGCCTCGCCGTGTTCGCCTTTCTGTACGCGCCGATCTTCGTGCTGGTGATCTTCTCCTTCAACAGCGGGACGCGGCTGGGCGCTTGGGAGGGCTTCAGCCTGCGCTGGTACGAGCGAGTCCTCACTAGCCGCGAATGGCTCAGCTCGCTGCAGGTGACGCTATGGATCGCCACCTTCTCGGCGCTGATCTCGACTGTGCTGGGCACGCTGGCGGGCTTGGCGCTGGAGCGCTTCCGCTTTCGCGGCAAGGGCGCCTACGATGGGATGCTCTACTTGCCCGTGATCATCCCGGACATCGTGATGGCGCTCTCGCTGCTGCTATTTTTCTCGTCGGTGAACGTCTCGCTGAGCCGCTGGACGGTGCTGATCGGGCATGTTGCCTTCAACACGGCGTTTGTGGCGGTGATCGTGCGGGCGCGCTTGGCGAGCCTCGATCCGCGCTTGGAGGAAGCCGCTGCCGATCTGTATGCCAGTCCGTGGCAAGCCTTCTGGCGGGTGACCTTCCCGCTGTTGCGCCCGGCGATCTTAGCGGGCGCGCTGATGGCGTTCACGATGTCCTTCGATGAGTTCGTGATCACCTCTTTCGTCAGCGGACAGGGCGATACGACCTTGCCCGTCAAGATTTACGCGTCGATCCGCTTCGGGCTGAAGCCTGAGATCACGGCGGTCGCCTCGTTGGTGCTGCTGATCTCGGTCGCTTTGGTGGTCGTCTCGCTGCTGATGCAGCGCGGCGGCAAGGCACAATCGGTCGATCACTAAGTTATGAGGAGCTGAGTCTGATGGCAAAACGTCTTGTTGTTCTGGCGCTGATCGCCGCCTTGTCGGTCGCCTTCGCGCCGACGGGCGCGCCCTCGCGCGCGCAACAACTCGATAGCGTGCTGTTCGTCTACAACTGGGGCGATTACATCGATGAGGAGCTGCTGATCGAGTACGAGCAGCAGTTCGGGGTGCGCGTGGTCTACGATAACTACGCCACCAATGAAGAGCTGTTCGCCAAGCTGCAAGTCGGCGCCGAATACGACGTGGTCTTCCCGTCGGATTACATGGTGGCGCGCCTGATCGCGCTCGGTCTGGTCGCTCAGATCGATGCGGCGAATATCCCGAACCGCCAATTCCTCGATGAGCAGGCGCTCGATACGTGGTACGACCCCGATAACTTCTGCGTGCCGTATATGTGGGGGACGAGCGGCATCGCCTACCACGTCTCGCTCGAAGAGCCGCCCGATTCGTGGGCTGC
>CALKXH010000059.1 GCA_938005675.1 uncultured Anaerolineae bacterium | reverse complement strand
GCGCAGCTGCGCAAGTCCGCCTGAGCCCGCTCTGAGCCGTTTCTGAGAAAACTTTCGTCGAATCGCCCTTGCCTTGAGCAGTGATACGGTATATCATCTAGGTTGATACACCGTATCACTCAAGTTCGAGAGGTGATTCATGTACACCGTTAACCCCTTGCGCCGTCGGGGAGCGCTCCTCGCGCTATTCCTCATCCTGACGCTCCTGATCGCGCCGTTGGCGGCTGCGCCCGCCCGCGCGGATGATAAGTTGAAAATCGTGGCAACGACCAGCATCGTCGCAGACCTCGTCCGCAATGTGGTGGGCGAGAACGCCGAGATCGTGACCCTCGTGCCGCCCGATAGCGACGCGCACACCTTCACGCCCAGCCCCGGCGATAGCGCCGCCATCGCTGAAGCCGACGTGATCTTCGAGATCGGTCTGGGCTTCGAGGACTGGCTGGATGGCTTGTACGCCGCCTCCGGCTCGAAGGCGCGCCGCATCCGCCTCGCCAACAGCATTCAGCCGCTGGCGAGCAACAGCATGTTGCGCCTGCTCGTCTCCGACTTCGAAACGGCGCCCAGCAAGCTGATCGATATCGACAACGGCAAAGTCATCGCCCGCTACGAGGTCAGCGCCCCGACCTTCCCCTACACCAGCCCGACCGGGCGCTTCGGCGTCAAGATTCAGACCAACGCCAACCTGATCACCGCCGTAGATAGCGGCATCCTGATCGAGGATCACGGCGATCACATGCATCCCTACAAGCGCGAGGCGCGCCTGACCGACTTCCGCGCTGAAGGGCGCACGCCCATTCACTACGTGGCGCACGCCGGACAAATCGCCATCTTCAACGACGGCAACGGCGAGGTCATGCTGCTGACCGAGCGCAACCTCGAGTCGCCTGAGGCGGAGATGCTGGTCTTCAAGACGGCGCGCCCGCATCACGGCGTGGCAGTCCCGCTGGGCGATCACATCGTCCTGAGCGTGCCGGATACCCAGAACATGGACTACAACTTGCCGCTCGGCATCGAGGTGCGCAACCTGCGCGATGAAGTGGTCGCCAGCTTCGCCGATCAATGCCCCGGCTTGCACGGCGAGGCGAGCAGCGGCAACTTCACCGCCTTCGGCTGCGCGGATCGCGTGCTGGTGCTGGTGCGCGAGGGCGATACTTTCAGCGTCCAGAGCCTGCGCTACGCGCCTGAGACGCCCAGCGGCACGCGCGTCGGCACGGTGGTGGGGCATGAGAAGCAGAGCTTCTTCATCGGCAACTTCGGGCAGACCGGCTTGGTGCGCATCGATCCCGTCGCCCAGACGCTGACGCCCATCAGCCTGCCCATGCGCTACTCCGCCTTCCGACTGGATGCCCAGACGGGCGAGAAGATCATCGTGGTGACGACCGATGGCGCTGTCCATCGCCTTGACGCCATGACGGGCAAGATCGAGGCGAGCATCGAGGCGGTCACGCCTTTCGTCTTCCGCAATCGGGTGCCGCGCCCCGGCTTGGCGACGGTGCGCAACCTCGCCTACGTGACCGATCCCGCCGCCGGCGAGGTCGTCGAGATCGACCTTGAGGCGATGAACATCACCCGCCGCTTCGTGGTGGAGGGCAAGCCCGTCCGCTTGGCAGTGCTGGGCGTCCTTGAGAAGGACGAGCACGACCATGACCACGATCACGGGCATGGTCACGGGCATGACCACGACCACGATCACGGCATGTTCGACCCGCACATCTGGACGGACGTGATCAATGCGCAGGCGATGGTGCGCGCTATCCGCGACGCGCTGGTCAGCATTGACGAGGCGAACGCCGCCACCTACCGTCAAAATGCCAACGCCTACCTCGCCGAGCTGAGCGCCCTCGACCGCTTCGTGCGCGAGCAGGTCGCCCAGATTCCGGAGGCGAATCGGGTGCTGGTCACCCCCCACAACTCATTCGCTTACTTCGCCGAGCGCTACGGCTTCAGGACGATGAGCGTCTTAGGCGTGACGACGGCTGAAGCCGATCCCGCCGCCGGCGCGCTCGCCGAGCTGATCGAAACGATCAAGGCGATGGGCGTCAAGGCGGTCTTCGCGGAGAACACCAGCAGCCCGCGCCTGATGGAGCTGATCGCCCGTGAGGCGGGCGTGACGCTCGGCAGGACGCTCATCGCCGACGCGCTGAGCGCCACAGGCGAGACCGCCACCTACATCGGCAAGATTCGCCACAACGTCAACGCCATCGTCGAGGCGCTCAAGTAGCCCCTCGCCGCCTCAATAGCAAGGGCAGCCCGTGCGGGCTGCCCTTTTCTTTTAACACGCTCTTAAAGAGATTGACGATGCGCTGCAATCGCCTTGCGCATATAATCTTGAGTAGAGCTGCAGCATAGGGGGCGAACGAGCATGGCTTTTCTGAACTCGCAGCGCTTGCGCATCAAACAATGGACGTTCTGGGAGTGCAGCGTCGAGCTGCTGCACAAGATGCTGGCGGAGGTCAACCAAGAGCTGAGCAAGGTCGAGCGGCAAATCCGCCTCGCCGAGCGCACCTTCAACCAGCTGATCGCGGCGGGCGATCCGCTCAGCATCGATGAGACTCGCAATGAGATCGAGACGCTCTGGCAAAAGCACGGGCGGATGCTGCGTCGCAAGCTGGAGATCGAGGCGATCATCCGCCAGAAGACCCTCGACGAGCGCATGATCAAGCTGGGGCGCGCCATCGGCATCGGCGATCTGACCGCCCTGCTGCGCTATATCCGCATCGTGATCCTGACCGTCAGCGTGGCGGTCACCGTCCTCGCCCTGTTAGAGTCCGACCTGCTGCGCCGACGCGCCTTCGATCAGATCGACCTGATCTGCTCGCTGCTGCTCTCCAGCGAGTTCGCCTTCCGCCTGCTCTTGGTCAGCCGCCGCCTCGCCTATTTTCGCAGCCGCGCCTTCGATATCTTCATCTCTTTGCCGCTGGTCGCCCTCGCCGCGCCCTTCCCCGCGCTGGATTTCACCGCGCGCTTCCTGACCTTTTTGCGCATCGGGCGCTTGGTGCGCCTGATCTTCGGCGAGCGCAAAGGGCGCACACAGGGCATCCGTTGGCTCAGCGCGCCGGAGTTCGTCCTGCTCTACCGCGCCACCCTGACCGCCTTCGTGCTGGTGGCGCTCGGCTCCGCCGCCCTGATGAGCTCCGAAGGCGCCACCAACGCCCGCTACAGGGATTTTGACGAGAACTTCTGGTGGGGCGTGCAGACCGTCCTGCTGGGCGAGCTGGACGGCACGCCCGAAGGGCTGATGGGGCGGCTGATCACCATCGGCATCGCCGTGCTGGGCGTCTCGCTGACCTCGATCCTGATCGCTACCCTGACCAGCACGCTCGTCAATCTCTCCTCTGAGTCGAGCGACATCGAGCGCCAGCAGGAAGATATCCTCGCCAAGCTGAACCAGATGCGCGGGCAGCTCGATCTGCTCACCAACGCGCGGCAAGCCGCCATCCGCGCCTCGGCGCGCATCAACTTCGCGCTCACAAACAGCACCAACGACGAACACAACCTCCTTGAGTGGGTGCTGCAGACCCTTGTGGCGGAGTTCGGCTGCCACTACGTCGCGCTCTACGAGCTGGATGAGTCGACCCGCTGCGCTGTCTTGAAGCTTGAGCGAGGCGATCAAGGTCTGCAGCCCAGCGCGCGCGTCCCCTACGACGCCGGCGTGATCGGACGGGCGGCTGCCTTAGCGCGGCGCGGCACCGCCAACGAGCTGCCCGAATATGAGAGCGAGCCGCTGCCCCTCGCCGATAGCGTCGCTTTCGCCGTCCCGCTCTACGTGCGGCGCATGAAGCGCATCCTGAGCGTGGGCGTGCTGTATGCCGTCGTGCCGCAAGATTGGCTGCGCGACGAACTCATGCGCCTCTTGCTGCTGGACGTCAGCATCGCCGTGGCGCAGTACCTCTACAATAACGAGACCATCACCCGCCACGAGGCGCTGCTCAACAGCATCTCGGACCTGCAAGCCACCATGGAGCGCGTCACCACCACCCTCAACTACGATCAGATGCTCTTCGTCCTAGCCGAGGGCGCTTGCGCCCTGATAGATGCCGATATGAGCAAGGTCATGCTGATGCAAGACAACAAGACGACTCTGCGCGGCGTGGCGTGGCACGGCATGGAAGATGAGCTCGGTCAGGCGCTCTTCAGCAAGGTCGGCGAGGGGCTGAGCGGCTTGTGCGCCAAGACGGGCAACGCCGTCAAGAGCAGCAACTTGCTGACCGATCAGCGCGTCAACGAGCAGAACAGCCAAGCGCGGCGCAGCGGGATGCGCTCCGAGCTGTGCGTGCCGATTCGGGTGCGCGGCGAGGTGCTGGGCGTGCTGAGCGTGATGAGCCGCGAACACAAGCGCTTCACGCAGGAAGAAGAGTATCTGCTCAGCACGTTGGCGGGGCAAGCCGGCGCCGCGCTGGAGAACGCCCGCATTTACGGTCTGATGGAGCGCCAACTGACCATCGCGCGCACCATGCGCGAAGCCAGCGAGTTCCTCAACCGCGTCACCGACGAGCAGACCGCCCTGAATTGGCTGCTGGAGCGCTTCCAGCGCATTGTGCCGTACCAGACCGCCTCGATCATGCTGGTCAGCGGCAAGAAATTGTGCCTCGCGGCGTCGTTCGGCTTCATCGATGGCGCGCTGCCGCCCGATTTCAGCCTGCCGATCGACAGTCACGTCCTCTTCAAGGAGGTGGCGGCTCGCCGCCAACCGGTCTTGGTCAGCGATACGCACGCGCATCCCGAATGGCTGGGCGGACCGGTCGATTTCCGCAGCTGGATCGGCGTGCCGCTGATCGTCGAGGGCGTCGTGATCGGCTTGCTGGGCATCGATAGCCCGCAGCCCAACGCCTTCACGCCCGACGACGTGGAGGTCGCCGCGCGCTTCGGCGTGCAGATTTCGTTGGCGGTGCGCACGGCGCGCCTCTACCGCCGCTTGGAGGAGTGTTTCGCCTCTTCGGCGCTGAACTGAGCTTCGGGCGGCGTGGCGGGCGGTTGATCGGCGCGTAGCGCCGCCCGCAAGCGCTCGCGGAAGCTGGGCGGCGGCACGATCAGCGTGTCGGCTTGCGGGCACGCCTCCGATTCTTGCGTCTCGCGCTCATCTTGCCGCTCGCGCTCAGGATCGTCTGGTCTTTCCATCGGCATACACTCAGGTTACCGCATCAGGCTTTTGGCGTATTTATAACGATACAGCAACCTTATCCGACTCGCAAAAAGATAACAGCGCGTCGCCCTTGCCGCTAAACACAGCCCGCCAAATGCGGTACACTTGAGGGCATTCCTATCCGCGAGCGTTCAAAGGGCAAAACAGACGCCATGAGCCAGACCGCACAGCTGAGCACTGAGCAACGCGCGGCGCTGATCGCGCGCAACCTTGAGGAAGTCATCGGCGCGGAGGAGCTCCCCGCGCTGCTGGCGCAGAATTTGCCGTTGCGCCACTACATCGGCTTAGAAATCTCCGGCAAGCTGCATCTGGGCACCGGCTTGATGTGTATGCAGAAGGTGCGCGATCTGCAGCGGGCGGGCGTGCATTGCATCGTCTTCCTCGCCGATTGGCACACGTGGATCAACGACAAGCTCGGCGGCGACCGCGAACGGATCAAGCGCGTCGCCGTCGGCTACTTCAAAGAGGGCTTGAAGGCGTCTTTGGCGGCGCTGGGCGGCGATCCTGAGGCGCTGGAGTTCGTGCTGGGCTCCGACCTGTATCATCACAACGACGTCTACTGGGAGACTCTGATCGAGGTCAGCCGCAACACCACGCTCAACCGCATCCTGCGCAGCATCAGCATCATGGGGCGCAACGAGGGCGAGAGCATCGACTTCGCCAAGCTGATCTATCCGCCCATGCAGGTCGCCGATATCTTCATCCTGCGCGCCAACATTGCGCACGGCGGCATGGATCAGCGCAAGGCGCACGTCATCGCCCGCGACGTGGCGCATCTGCTCAGCATCGCCCCTCTGCGCGATGCACACGGCAAGGTCATCAAGCCGATTGCCATCCATCATCACCTGCTGCTAGGCTTGGAGAAGCCGCCGCAGTGGCCCGTCGATCCCGAAAAGCTGCGCGAGCTGCGCACCGCCATGAAGATGAGCAAATCGAAGCCGCGCTCCGCCGTCTTCATCCACGATTCGCCCGACGAAATCCGCGCCAAGATGCGCAAGGCCTTCTGCCCGCCGCCCGCCGATGGCATCGCCTTCAACCCGGTGCTGGACTGGGCGGAGCATCTGATCTTCCGCAACGCGCAGAGCCTCTTCGTGCCGCGCGCGCCCGAAAACGGCGGCAACCTCACCTTTGAGAGCTACGAGGCGCTCGCCGCCGCCTACAGCGAGGGCGGCTTGCATCCGATGGACTTGAAAAATGCCATGAGCGAGGCGCTCATCGCGCTCTTGGAGCCCGTGCGCAAGCACTTCGAGGATCGGGCTGAGATCAAGGCGATGTGGGCAGAGCTTGAGGCGATGTTGTGAGGCGAGACCAGCATGGCGCAAGAGACTCTCAACGAAGGCGGGACGCTCTTGGTCTTTTTGATCAATCTGGGCGCGACTCTCGCCATGTTCGGGGTGATTTTGATCGTCCAGTTCGTGCATTATCCGCTCTTCAGCCGCGTCGGGGCGGAGTATTTCCGCGCTTATGAGGCGGCGCACACCGCCTCGATCACGCTCGTCGTGATGCCGCTGATGGTGGCGGAGCTGATCACGGCATTTTGGCTCGCCGTGCAGCCGCCGCGCGGCATCGCGCCGCTCGCCCTGTGGATCGGCTTGGGCTTGGTCGGCGTGACGTGGCTCTCGACGGCGTTCATCCAAGTGCCGTTGCACGGCAGGCTCGCCGTCGGCTTCGATGCCGCCGCCCATCAGGCGTTGGTGACCACCAACTGGCTGCGCACGGTCGCTTGGGGGCTGCGCGCCGCCCTCGTGCTGTGGATGACGTGGCGCTTGCTGCAGATGCGCTAGAAAGGCTCAAGGGAGGCATGTACACCATCGGTCTGGATTTCGGCACGCTCTCGGCGCGGGCGGTGCTGGTGGATGTCCGCGACGGGCGCGAGGTCGCTACCGCTGTATTTGACTATCCGCACGGCGTGATGGATGCCGCCTTGCCCAGCGGCAAAGCCTTGCCGCTCGATTGGGCGTTGCAGCACCCGCAGGACTATCTGGACGCGCTCGACTATTGCGTGCCGACTGTGTTGCGCGAGGGCGGCGTCGCGGCGGGCGAGGTGGCGGGCATCGGCGTGGATTTCACCGCCAGCTCGCCCTTGCCCGCCCTCGCCGACGGCACGCCGTTGTGCTTCCTGCCCGAATTCGCCGATCAGCCGCACGCTTACGTCAAATTGTGGAAGCATCACGCCAGCCAGCCGCAAGCTGATCAGATCACCGCCCTCGCCCGCCAGCGCGGCGAGGCGTGGTTAGCCCGTTACGGCGGCAAGTACTCGGCTGAGTGGTTCTTCAGCAAGCTGCTGCAGCTCCTGCAGGAGGCGCCTGAGGTCTACCGCGCCATGTACACCTTCGTGGAGGCGGCGGATTGGCTCACCTGGCAGCTGACGGGCGTCTTGGCGCGCAACACCTGCACGGCGGGCTATAAGATGCTGGTGCAGGACGGGCAGTACCCCTCGCGGGAGTTTTTCGCGGCGCTGCACCCCGATCTCGCCGATGTGATCGCCACCAAAGTGCAGGGCGAGCTCATCCCGCTCGGCGCGATGGTCGGGCGGCTGACTGCGCCGATGGCGGCGCGGCTGGGCTTGGCGGAAGGCACGCCAGTGGCGGCGGCGATCATCGATGCGCACGTGACGGCGGCGGCGGTTCAGGCGACTCAAGCGGGCGTCATGACGCTGATCATGGGCACCTCGACCTGCCACATCATCTCCAGCGAGCGCCTGATCGAGATCGAGGGCGTGGCGGGCGTGGTGGCGGGCGGCGTGGTCGCGGGGCTGTACGGCTACGAGGCGGGGCAGGCGGGCGTGGGCGACCTGTTCGCGTGGTTCGTCGATCACGCCGTGCCGCCGGAGTATCACGAGGCGGCGGCGCGGCGCGGAGTCAGCCTGCACGCCTACCTCGAGGCGGAGGCAGCCCGTCAAAAGGTTGGCGAGCACGGCTTGTTGGCGCTGGATTGGTGGAACGGCAACCGCTCCACGCTGATGGACGCCGAACTGAGCGGCTTGCTGATCGGCATGACGCTCGCCACGCGCGCGCCGCACATCTACCGCGCCCTGATCGAGGCGACCGCCTTCGGCACGCGCGCGATCATCGAGGCGTTCGAGGGCGGCGGCATCGCCGTGCAGACTCTGGTGGCGGCGGGCGGCTTGGCGGAGCGCAACGCCCTGCTGCGCCAAATCTACGCCGATGTGACGGGGCGTCCGTTGGAGCTGGGCGGCTCGGCGCACGCCTCGGCGCTGGGCAGCGCCATTTACGCGGCGGTGGCGGCGGGCATCTACCCGAATCTGGACGCGGCGGCGGCGCGCATGGGCAAGCGCAAGGCGGAGATCGTGCGCCCGATCCCTGAAAATCAGCGCCTCTACGAGCAGCTCTATCAGGATTACAAGGCGCTCTACGATGCCTTCGGACGCGGCGGCAACGCCGTGATGAAGCGCCTGCGCCAGCTGCGCCAGCGCGCCCAAACTCAGACTTGAAACGCCGCCGCGAAGTGTGCTATACTCTGAGCAGATTCGGGGCGTGGCGCAGTTGGTAGCGCGCTGCGTTTGGGACGCAGAGGTCGCTGGTTCGAGTCCGGTCGCCCCGACCTGCTGAGCCTGCCCGCTGAGGCAGGCTCCCTGATTCGCGCATCGCTTGCTGCTTCGCCGCCCCTAGAGTATATCAAGAGCGCGCTCGAACGCGCCATCGGCTGGAGAAGGTAGCTCAATTGTGAACGATCTGCGCCTGCAACGCATTCAATCCCTGCAATTCACCGACCGCGCCGCCGCCGAACGATTGCTCCTGAGCTTCATCCGCGACCTGTTCCCCAAACTCGCCGCCATTCAGGTCGAGCTGCGCCCGCAAGCCGTCTCGCTGAACTCCTTCAACGGCTACGTGACCCTCGCCGACGGACGCCGCCTGTTCTTCAAGACGCACGTCGAGCCCAACAGCGTCATCGGCGAGTATTACAACGCCCAACTGCTGGCTGAGGCGGGCTATCCGATCATCGCGCCGCTCTATGCCTCGACCGAGTACGGCAAGCAGCTCTTGATTTACGACCTGATCGAGGCGCCCAGCCTGTTCGACCTGGCGCGCGCCCTCGAACGCGGCGAGCGCCACGATCTGGAGGCGCTGCGGGCGGCGCAAAACGCCGCCGATAGCCAGCTGCTGGGGATTTACCGCGCCACCTTGCGCCCGATCACCGCCGCCGAAAACGCCAACGCGCCCGTCCATCAGCTCTTCTACCATCGGCTGGTCGGCGGGCGCTACGCCGAGTTCTACCTCAATAAGCCTTTCGAGCTGCCCGACGGCGCTCTGGCTTGGCAAGACCTGCTGCGACGGCGCTGGGTGATCAACGGGCGAGCTTATCCGCACACGCTCGGCGAGCTGATCGCGCGCGCCGAGCGCGCCCTCGATCCCGATCAGCCCTCGTGGAGCATCGTCGGGCATGGCGACGCGCACAACGGCAACGTCTTCTTCACGCCTGAGGGCTTGCGCTACTTCGATCCGGCTTTCGGCGGCAGGCATCATCCCCTGCTCGATCTCGCCAAGCCCCTCTTCCACAACGTCCGCGCCACGTGGCTGTATCATCCGCAGGAGGTGGCGGCGCAGCTTCAGATCAGCTATCAGGACGACGGCGAGACGCTCCACGTGCAGCACACCTACGCGCCCTCGCCCGTGCGCCAGCTGTTCGACGCCAGCAAGCGCGAGCGCGTCCTGCTGCCGATCTGGGAGGAGTTGAGGCGGCGCGGCGAATCGGCTGAGATGCTCACAGCTTTGTTACAATCGGCGCTGCTGTGCTGCCCCTTGCTGACCTTGAACCTCGCCGACCGCAAGCGCTTCCCGCCCCAGATCGGCTTGCTGGGCTTGGCGCTGAGCGTGATGGTCGCTTCGGAGCCGATCCTGTGAGGGGTGTTGACGTCGCCGTGCCCTTGCGCTACAATTTGCGATCAGTAGGCAACCTCTGAAGCGTCGGAACGGAGCCTCGCGAGCCGTGTTGTGCATGGCGAGGGGCAGCGACGCGATGATCAAGCTGAAGACGCGCCTCTCCCACCGCACGGAAGAGGCGTTTTTGCATTCTTGAGGGATTTGACGATACTACACAGTGTAGCATCCTTACACCAGGTAGGATACCTAAGACAATGAGTCACATCTTGGCAGAACACGACCCCGCCCGCTTGATCAAGTCCCTGAAGGCGCAGCGCACCATGTTTGAGGTTGCCCTAGAGCAGATCAGAGAGCCAGAGTTGTACTTACGGCACGGCGTCTTGGGCGTTTGGTCGGTCAAGGATATCGTCGCGCACGTCACGGCGTGGGATCGGCGCGGCACGCGCTGGCTGGAAGCATACCGACGCGGCGAGCCGCTCGTCATGCCCGAAGTCGGCTACACCTGGGCGGATATCGACGCCCTGAACGCCCGCACCTACGCCCAGCATCGCCATGATCGGCTTGAAGACGTGCTGCGCGCCTTCGAAGAGTCTTTTCCGCCGCTCTTGGCGGCAGCCGAGGCGCTCACACAGGCGCAGATCAACCAGCCGCTCACCTACCACGACGGGCGCGCCTTGCAGACCGTTCACGGCGGCAAGCTGGTCGTCTGGCGCTACCAGCACTACCGCGAGCACGCCGCGCACATCAAGGCGTGGCTCGCCAGTCTGCGCGAGGGATCGATTGTGAAGTATGGTTGAGAATCTACGCTACCTAGAGGCAATCCGCGATCACGTCCTGATCTACGATGGCGCGATGGGCACCAGCATCCAGCGCTACAAGCTCACGGCTGAGGATTTCGGCGGCGAGCAGCTCAACGGCTGCAACGATTACTTGGTCATCACGCGCCCGGACGTCATCGAGGCGATTCACAGCAGCTTCCTAGCCGTCGGCTGCGAGGTGATCGAGACCAACACCTTCCGCTCTAACCGAATCACCTTAGCCGAGTACGGCTTGCAGGATCGGGTCTTGGAGATCAATCGGGCGGCGGCGCAATTGGCGCGCCGAGTCGCCGATAAGTTCGCCGCCGAGACGGGCATCCCGCGCTATGTGGCGGGCAGCATCGGTCCGAGCGGCAAGCTGCCCTCCTCCGACGATCCCGATCTCTCCAACGTCACCTTCGATGAGCTGGCGGAGGTCTTCGCCGAGCAGGCGCGCGGATTGGTCGAGGGGGGCGTGGACGTTCTGCTGGTGGAGACCAGCCAAGATATCCTCGAAGTGCGCGCCGCCGTCTACGGCATCACGCGCTACTTCCAAGAGAGCGGCAATCGGGTGGCGTTGCAGGTGCAGGTCACGTTGGATGTCTCCGGCAAGATGCTGCTCGGCACCGATATCGCCGCCGCCCTAGCCATCCTCGAGGCGCTGCCCATCGACGTGATCGGCTTGAACTGCTCGACCGGTCCTGAGCACATGCGCGAGCCGATCCGCTACCTGACCGAACACAGCAGCAAGCCGATCAGCGTCCTGCCCAACGCCGGCTTGCCCCTCAACGTGGATGGCGAGGCGGTCTATCCGATGCAGCCGCAGCCCTTCGCCCACATGCTGGGCGAGTTCGTGGATTGGGGCGTCAGTTGCGTGGGCGGCTGTTGCGGCACAACCCCGGAGCACCTCAAGGAGCTGGTCGCACAGGTGCGCGCGCGGCGCAAGCGCCCGCCGCAGGTCAGCGCGCCTGAGCCGAAGGTCGCCTCCGCCATGCGCGCCGTGCCAATGCGCTTCTCGCCCGGCCCGACCCTCGTCGGCGAGCGCGTCAATGCGCAGGGCAGCCGCAAGATCAAGCGTCTGCTGCTGGCAGAGGATTACGACGGCATCCTGCAGGTGGCGCAAGAGCAAGTCGAGAGCGGCGCGCACATCCTCGATGTGTGCGTGGCGCTGACCGAGCGCGCCGACGAGGCGTACCTGATGCGCACGCTGACCAAGAAATTGGCGATGAGCATCGAGGCGCCCCTGATGTTCGATGTGACCGACCCGGAAGTCGCCGAAGCCGCCCTGAGCGTCTATCCCGGCCGCGGCATCATCAACGGCAACAACCTCGAAAACGGGCGCGAGCGCATCGACCGCGTCCTGCCCATCGCCAAGAAGCACGGCGCCGCCGTCCTCTCGATGACCATCGATGAGGAGGGCATGGCGAAGACCGCTCAGCGCAAGCTGGCAGTGGCGCGCCGCATCCACGATATCGCCGTGAACGAGTACGGCATGAGACCCGAAGACCTGATCTTCGATGCGCTCGTCTTCACGCTCGCCACCGGCGATCCGGAGTTCGCCAACAGCGCCGTCGAGACCATCGAGGGGATCAGGCTGATCAAGAGCGAGTTGCCGGGCGTCTTCACCTCGCTGGGCGTCAGCAACCTGAGCTTCGGGCTGAGCGAGCCCGCCCGCGCCGTGCTGAACAGCGTCTTCCTCTATCACGCCGTGCAAGCCGGCTTGGATATGGCGATCGTCAATCCCGCCCACATCAAGCCCTACGCCGAAATCCCTGAAGAGCAGCGCGAGCTGGCTAACGACCTGATCTTCAACCGCCGCGAGGATGCCCTCCCGCGCTTCATCGCCTACTTCGATCAGAACGCCGTCCAGCTGGAGAGCCAAGCCGACTCCGACCCAACCGAGGGCATGACGCCTGAGCAGAAACTGCACTGGCAGATCGTCCATCGCAAGAAAGAGGGCGTCGAGGCGCTGGTGGATGCCTGCGTGCGCAATCAGAGCGCCGTGGAGGTGCTGAACAACGTCCTGCTGCCCGCTATGAAGGAGGTCGGCGATAAGTTCGGCGCCGGCGAGCTGATCCTGCCCTTCGTGCTGCAGAGCGCCGAGACCATGAAGCGCGCCGTCTCGCACCTTGAGACCTACCTCGAGCGCAAGGAGGGCGCCGCGAAAGGCGTCGTGGTGCTGGCAACCGTCTACGGCGACGTCCACGACATCGGCAAGAATCTCGTCAAGACCATCCTCAGCAACAACGGCTACATCGTCCACGACTTGGGCAAGCAAGTCCCCGCCAACGTGATCATCGAGGCGGCGGTGCAGCACAACGCCACCGCCATCGGCTTGAGCGCGCTCTTGGTCAGCACCTCGAAGCAGATGCCAGTCGTGGTCAACGAGTTGGCGCGGCGCGGCTTGAGTTTCCCCGTCCTGATCGGCGGCGCCGCCATCAACCGCCGCTTCGGACGGCGCATCCTGTTCCTTGAAGAGAACGGCGAGCCGTATCCGCACGGCGTCTTCTACTGCAAAGATGCCTTCGAAGGGCTGGAGGTGATGGATAAGCTGGTAGACCCCTCGATCCGCCCGTCCTTCCTCGATCAGATCGTCGCCGAAGCCTACGCCGAGCTAGGCAAGCCAATGCCCGCTCGCACAGCGCCCGTCAAGGGGCGGCGCAGCGCCCTGCCGCCCGCGCCCGATATCCCCAAGCCACCCTTCTGGGGGACGCGCACCATCGAGCGCATGTCCACCGAGATCGTCTTGGAGCATCTGCACAAGCCTGAGCTGTTCCGCCTGAGCTGGGGCGCTAAAAACGCGCAGGGCGAGGAATGGGAGCGGCTGAGCGCCGAATTCGAGGCGCGCCTCGCCCGCATGAAGCGCGAGGCGATCCGCAAGCGCTGGCTGTATCCGCAGGCGGTCTACGGCTACTTCCCCGCCAACAGCGAGGGCGAGAGCCTGATCATTTTCGATCCGCAGCGCTACGCCGAGTCGGGCGAGCGCGCTGAGATCGCCCGCTTCAACTTCCCGCGCCAAGAGGACGGCGAACTGCTGTGCCTGAGCGATTACTTCCTGCCCACCAGCGCCGATCAAGCCGACGTCTGCGCCCTGCAGATCGTGACGGTCGGCGAGGTTGCCACGCAGCACTTCGAGGAATTGCAGAACAGCGATCAGTACAGCGAGGCGTACTACTTTCACGGCTTAGCCGTCCAAGCCGCTGAGGCGACGGCGGTCTACGTGAACAACCACATTCGGCGCGAGCTGGGCATCCCAGAGAAGCGCGGCAAGCGTTACTCGTGGGGCTATCCGGCTTGCCCAGAGCTGGCTGATCACGCAATCGTGCTGCGCCTGCTGCCGGAGGCAGCCACCAAGCTCGGGATGCAGCTCACCAGCGCCTACCAGTGGATTCCAGAGCAATCCACGGCGGCGATCTTCGCCCATCATCCCGCCGCCAAGTACTACGCGGTCGGCAGCGGGCGGCTTGAGCAGCTGATCTCGGAGTGACGCCCTTGCTCGCCGAGCGCGCGCCTGAGACTCCTCTGAAGTGGGCGGGCGGCAAGCGTTGGCTGGCGCCGCGCTTGCGCCAACTCTGGCAGAGCTATCTGCTCAGCGCGCCGAAGGCGCGGCTGGTCGAGCCGTTTTGCGGCAGCCTCTCGGTGGCGCTGAGCCTGCAGCCTGAGCGCGCCCTGCTCAACGACCTGAACCCGCATTTGATCAACTTTTGGCGGCACGTTCAGCGCGGCTTGCGGATCGATATCCCGATGCGCAACGATAAGGCGCTCTACTACGCCCATCGCGCGCGCTTCAACGCCCTGATCGCCGACGGCGGCGCCGATTCGGCTGAGGCGGCGCAGCTGTTCTACTACCTGAATCGGACGGGCTTCAACGGCTTGTGCCGCTTCAACCGACGCGGCGCCTTCAACGTGCCGTTCGGTCGCTACAAGCGCATCCCCTACTGGACGTCCGCCGAGTTCGCCGCCCTCGCGCCCGCTTTGGCGGGCTGGACGTTCACGGCGGGCAATTTTGAGGCGCTGGCGCTGCAGCCCGACGATTTCATCTACGCCGACCCGCCCTACGACGTCGAGTTCACCAGCTACGCGGCGGGCGGCTTCAGCTGGGCGGATCAGGTGCGCTTGGCGGAGTGGCTCAGCGCGCACACGGGCGCGGTTGTGCTGAGCAACCAAGCCACACAGCGCATCGTGGAGCTGTATCAGGCTTGCGGCTTCGAGCTGCTCTACTTGGAGGCGCCGCGCCGCATCAGCGCGAACGGCAATCGCGCGCCCGCCTGCGAGGTCTTGGCAGCAAAGCACATTGCCTTGTGAGATAAGTTTCAGCCACTGTGAGGGACAGGAATCATGAACAGGTCGCAACTGTTGCCCTTTTTGGAGCGTCTGAAGCGCGGCGTGGTGCTCGCCGATGGCGCGATGGGCACCCTGCTGCATCAGGGCGGCGCGCCCTTCGACGCCTGCTTCGATGCGCTCAACCTGACGGCGCCTGAGCGCGTGCAAGCCGTTCACAGCGCCTACATCGCGGCGGGCGCCGAGCTCATCGAGACCAACACCTTCGGCGCCAATCGCTTCAAATTGGCGCAGCACAACCGCGCCGCCGAAGTCGCTGCCATCAACCACGCGGGCGTCGCTTTGGCGCGCGCCGCCGTCGGCGCGCAGCCCGTCTACGTGGCGGGCTCGGTCGGACCGCTGGGCGTGCGCCTCGCGCCCTACGGCAGGGTCAGCGCCGAGCAAGCCTTCGAGGCGTTCTACGAGCAGATCGCCGCGTTGATCCTCGGCGGCGTCGACCTGATCATCCTAGAGACCTTCACCGACCTCGCCGAGATCGCTGAGGCGGTTCGGGCGGCGCGCGCCGCCAATCCGAGCGTGCCCGTCGTGGCGAGCGTGACCCTCACCCGCGATAGCACGACGGTCTACGGCGATCCGCCCCGCGAGATCGCCCGCGCCCTCGCCGCCAGCGGCGCCGATGTGATCGGCGTGAACTGCAGCAGCGGACCGTCGCAGTTGGCGCGCGTGGCGCGCGTCCTGCGCGCCGCCCAGCCCGACCTGCCCCTCTCGGTCATGCCCAACGCCGGCTACCCTGAGACGGTCAACGGGCGGGTGATGTACCCCGCCACGCCCGATTATTTCGGCGACTACGCCGTGACGCTGCGCGAGATCGGCGTGAGTTTGATCGGCGGCTGCTGCGGCACGACGCCCGATCATATCCGCGCCATGCGCGCCGCCCTCGATGCGCCCGCCCGTCCGCCGCGCCTCACGATCAGCGCCGCCGAGCCGAGCGCCGCGCCGCTCGATGAGCCTCAGGAGGCTCCGACTCGCCTCGCCCAGAAGCTGGCGCTGGGCAAATTCGTCACCACGGTCGAGATGGCGCCGCCGCGCAGCTTCAACGCCCAGAAAGTCCTCGCCGCCGCCCAGATGCTCCAAGAGGCGGGCGTGGATTGCATCGACGTCTCCGATAGCCCGATGGCGCGGATGCGCATGAGCCCGTGGGCGGTCTGCCACCTGATCCAAGATCGGCTGGGCATGGAGACGATCTTGCACTTCCCCACGCGCGGGCGCAACATCCTGCGCGTGCAGGGCGACCTCCTTGCCGCCCACGCCCTGAACGTGCGCAACATCTTCGTGGTGATGGGCGACCCGACCTCAATTGGCGACTATCCTGAGGCGAACGACAAGTACGACATCGTGCCGAGCGGCTTGATCAAGCTGATCAAACACAACCTGAACAGCGGGCAGGATCAGGCGGGCAACAGCATCGGGCAGCCGACCGCCTTCACAGTCGGCTGCGCCCTGAACTTGACGCCCCAAGATATCGACGCCGAGATCAAGACGCTGCGCAAGAAGATCGAGTCGGGCGCCGATTTCGCCATGACGCAGAGCGTCTACGAGCCGCACAAGGTCGAGCAGTTCCTCAAGCGCTACGAAGAGCTGCACGGCGCGCTCACCTTGCCGATTCTGGTCGGCATTTTGCCGCTCTACGGCGCGCGGCACGCCGCCTTCCTGAACAACGAGGTGCCGGGCATCAACATCCCTGAGCCGATCATGGCGCGCATCAGCGCCGCCGGGGACGTGGCGCCCGCCGTCGGCGTGCAAATCGCCGCTGAGCTGCTGCGCGATCTGCGCGGCATGGTGCAGGGCGCCTACCTCATCCCGCCCTTCGGCAAATACGAGATGGCGGCTGAGATCGTCGAGTCCTTAGCGCTGCCCGCCTAGCCAAAACGCGGCAGCGAGAGACCCTCTCGCTGCCGCGCCTGTGCTCTTGAGCGCCTACGGACAACGCCCTCAGAGCGTATCCAGCGACTCGCCGCTGGCGTTGACGTTGCCGCCACCGCTCATGGCGGCATCGATGGCGCCGCCGACCGCCCCGCCGACACTCATGCCCGGTCTGCCCGCCAAGACGCCGCCGATGCTCGCGCCCAACTCAGCCGGACTCATGCCGCTGATCTTGGCGACGGCATCGCGCAGGGTGCTGCGCAGCTGATCCATCTTCTCTAAGCGGCTGAGCGCCTCGCTCAGAGCGCCGGTCGTGCCGCCTGTGCCCAGACCGCCACCCGCGCCGCCTGAGCCGCCGCCCGAGCCACCACCTGAGCCACCACCTGAGCCACCACCAGAGCCGCCGCCTGAGCCGCTACCGGAGCCCCCGCCTGAGCCACTGCCCATGCCGCCGCCCATGCCTGACTCGCCGCCGCCCGAGCCGCCCATGCGCTCGATCATGGCATCGGCGAGCTGGTTGAACGGACCGGCGCCCGCGCCCGTGCTGCCGCGCAAATTGCCGATGATGCTATTGGCGATATCGTTGAAGCTGCCGCCGCTCGTCCCGTTGTGCAGATTATTGATGATCGCGTCGGCGAGATCGTTGAAGGTCGGCTGAGCCCCGCCGCCGAACAGCCCGTTGATGTTGTTGATCATGTTATCGACCAGCCCGCCGAAGTTAGTGCCAAGCCCGCCCGTGCCTTGCAGAATACTGTTCAGCAAGCCGCTTGCGAGTCCGCCCGCACTACCACCTGCGCCGCCGCCGTAGCCGCCGCCTGCACCTGCGCCACCACCACCGCCAGCGCCGCCACCTGCGCCGCCGCCCAGACCATTGATGATGCCATTCGCAATTGAATTGAAGGTCGGATTGCGCTCCATCAGGTTGCCGATCATGTTATCGGCGATCTGATTGAAGCTCTCGCCGCCCTGAAAGAGCGCGCCGCCCTCTTGCTCCGCCTGCTCAAAGAGCTGCGCAATGCGCTGGGTGGCGCTGGAGGCATCGTTCAGCGCGCGCAGCAAGCGCTGCAGAGCTGGGAAGACGAGCGTCTCCATCTCGCGGATGAACTGATCGGCGCCTTTGCCGATCCAGCCCTTGCCGCGAATCTCGCTGCTCACCATCTGCACAAGGCGCTGATTCATGCTGTTCAGCCCATCGGAGTTTCGGGTGAAGACTTGCGCAACCTCGCGCAAGCCGTCGTAATCCGCCTGAATTCTGGGTGCCGCCATCGCCTCTATCCTTTTCTAGTTGTCTTGCCTTTGCAGAAGACCTTTTTTGCCTGATCTCACCAGCCTATCATAGCACAACCTGAGCAGCGCTGGGGCTTGTCCCAGCGCCGCTCAGCGTAGCGATACGCGAATTTTTTACAGGATTTTTGCAGGATATTTACGAGTCGCTCAGAATTGTATCGGTATCGATCTGAGCGCGCTGCAGCCTGCCGCTGTAGTCCACGTAAACCGACTTCCACTCCGTGAAGGTATCGAGGGCGGTCAGCCCCGCCTCGCGCATCCCGTTGCCGGTGCCGCGCGTGCCGCCGAAGGGGAACTGAATCTCGGCGCCCGTTGTGCCGTGATTGATGTAGACGATGCCGGTCGTCAAGTCGCGGATGGCGCGGAAAGCGGCGTTGACGTTCTCGGTGAAGATGCTGCTGGAGAGCCCGTAGGCGACGCTGTTGTTGATCTGAATCGCCTCCTCGAGGTCGCGCGCCTCGAGGATCGACAGGACGGGTCCGAAAATTTCTTCCTGCGCGATGCACATCTGCGGCGTGACGTTATCGAAGAGGGTCGGCAGGTAGAAGTAGCCGCGCCCTTCGGCGTAGGCGCCGCCGCACAGCAGCCGCGCGCCCTCGCTCTTGCCGATCTCCACGTAGCGATGCACGTTCTCGCGCGCTCGGGCGTTCACCAACGGTCCGACCTGCACGCTCTCGTCCAGCCCGTCGCCCAGTTTGAGGGCTTTGGTGCGCTCGACGAGCGCTTCGGTCAGCTTGGCGCGGATGCCGCGCTGGACGATCAGGCGGCTGGTGGCGGTACAGCGTTGCCCAGTCGTGCCGAAGGCGCTCCACAGGATCGCCTCGACCGCCAGATCGAAGTTGGCGTCGTCCATGACGATGATGGCGTTTTTGCCGCCCAGCTCAAGGCTGACCTTCTTGCCGCGCTTGGCGGCGCGCGCGTACAGCCCATAGCCGACCTCCGTGCTGCCAGTGAAGGAGATCACGCGCACGTCGGGATGCTCAGCCAGCGCATCGCCCACCACGCCGCCCGGACCCAGCACCAAGTTGAAGACGCCCTCTGGCAAGCCGGCGTCCTCGAAGACCTTCGCCCATGCCGCGCCGAGCGCGGGCGTATCGCTGGCGGGCTTGAAGACGACCGTGTTGCCGGCGATCAGGGCGGGCAGCGACTTCCAGCTGGGGATGGCGATGGGGAAGTTCCACGGCGTGATCAGCGCCACCACGCCGACCGAATCGCGCAGCGCCATGCCGAATTTGTTGGGCATCTCGACGGGCGCGGTATAGCCCAGCAGGCGCCGCCCCTCGCCGCCGATGTAGAACGCCATGTCAATCGCCTCTTGCACGTCGCCGCGCGCCTCAGCGATGACCTTGCCCATCTCTTGGGTCATCAGACGGGCGATCGCCTCCTTGCGCTCGATCAGCAGCTGCCCGACGCGATAGAGAATCTCGCCGCGACGCGGGGCGGGGGTCAGCCGCCACTTGGCATAGGCGCGCTTCGCCGCCGCCACCGCCGCCTCGACGTCTTCAACGCCGCTTTTCGCCACCTCAGCGATCTGTTCCTCAGTGGCGGGGTTGATCGTGGGGAAGGTCGCGCCGCTTTGAGCGGGCAGCCACGCGCCGCCGATGTAGTTTTTGATCAAATCAGCCATTGTTCGAACCTCTCTTGACAAGCAAATCTTTGTGAGCCGCCATTATAACGAATCTGATCGCCCAGCTCTATAGCGCAACGGATGAAGTGAGCACGGTGTTGTAAGATGAGCCTGATTAGCTAAAAATGCGGAGAAAGACAGGCATGGATATCCTGCAAATTCCTTTGAATGCAGCGCTTGCCGCCTTGCTGAGCTACGCCTTGGGCGGTTTTCCCTCTGCTTACATGATCGGCAAGCTGAACGGGATCGATATCTTCAAGGTCGGCAGCGGCAACATGGGCGCCACGAACGTGCTGCGCGCGCTCGGCTTCAAATGGGCGGCGTTGGTCTGGCTGATGGATACCGGCAAGGGCGTGCTGGCGGTCTTGCTGGTGCGCGGGCTCTTGGGCGGCGATTCGACCCTCAACAGCGTCATCGCGGGCGTCGGCGCCGTGGTCGGACACAGCTGGTCGCTGCCGGTGCGCTTGATCACCGGGCGGCTGCGCGGCGGCAAGGGCGCGGCGACGGCGGGCGGCACGTGGCTGATCATCTTCTTCCCGTGGGCGCACCTGATCCTCGTGCCGCTGAGCGTGCTGTTCGCCGTGATCATCGCCACGCGCTACGTCTCGCTCGCCGTCTTGGCGACGGCGGCGAGCGGCTTGCTGATCGCGCTGCTCTTGGTGGCGCAGAATCCTGCCAACGCCTCGCCGCTCTACCTCGTCTACGCCGCGCTGGTGGTCGGCTTGGTTTACTATCGGCATCGGGAGAACATTCAGCGGCTGCGCGAAGGGCGCGAGCGCCGCATCGGCGACCCGGCGTGACTCGGCTGCATCTGATCGGGGCGCTGCTGCTGCTGAGCGGCTGCACGGTCATCCCCTTCACGCCCACGCCGACGCGCATCGTGCGCCCCGCCAACCTCGTCACCCCGCCGACCCTCCCGCCGACGTGGACGCCGGCGCCGACGCTGACCGTCCCGCCGACCTTCACGCCCCTCCCGACGGCGACTGTGCGCCCGACCCTCAGCGCCGAGGCGCAGTGCGAGGTCTTTCGGCTGGTCGGCGCGCCGCCTGAGGGCGGGGCGCTGGGCTACGCCGACGAGGCGAGCTTCGCTTGGCGGGGCGTCCCGCGACGGGGCGCCGTGGGCATCAGCGTGGGCATCGAGGGCAGCGGCGCGGGCATCCGCCTGAGCATCCCCGCCGAGGGCGACGGCATTTTCACGTTCTCGCTGCTGCGCCTGCCCTCGGAGGGCATTTACTATTGGCGGGTCTGGCTGATGCATCCGCAATACGGCGCGATCTGCCCCTATACGGGCGCTTTCACGCGCTTGCCGCCCACCCCGACCGCCCTTCCCTAGCGGCGCGAGCGCGGCGGCGCAGCGCGGCGGACGGGCGCGTTGCCCATGTAGCTCGGCACGATGATCGCCTCCACCACGCAGCGCGAGCGGTTGCTCAGGCGGCTGCGCAGGCGCGCGTCCATCTCCTCCAGCGGCTGCAGGCTGGTGATGACGGTCGGCAGGGCGTAATCGAAGCGATAGAGCAAGATTTCGTAGAGCTTATCGCGCGCCCAAGCCGACATACTCCGCTCGTCGATGTTCAGATCGTCGAGGATCAGGACGGGCGCGTTCTTCAGCTCGTGCAGCCGCCGATCATAGCTCGTCGTGGCGCTGGGATAGAAGGTGGCGCGCAGATGGCTGATCAAGTCCGACGCCGTGACGAAGAGCGCCTGAGGCGACTCCTTGTTGATCGCGTGCGCGATGGCGGCGGCGAGGTGAGTCTTGCCGCAGCCGGGGCGTCCGGTCAGGGCGAGCCAGCCCTGCGGATTCTCGGCGAAGGCGCGGGCGGTCTGCACGGTCTGTTGCAGGCGGCGCAAGCTCTCCTCGGAGAGTCCCTCGCCCTCGCGCAGCTCGAAGGTCTCGAAGGTCATCTCGCGGTAGCGGCTCAGGTCGCTCAGATCAGCCTCCGCCCACGTCAGGACGGGCGAGCGGCGGTCGGGCAGGGCGAGGCGCACGCTGCGCGTCAGCTCCTGATCGAGCAGGCGGCTGCGGATGCGCGGCTCGATCTGCGCCGGATCGCGGTTGGTGGTGATGACGGTCGGCAGGCGGTAGCGATGGCGGTCGTTGAAGAGCTGATAGAGCTTCTCGACCGCCCACGCCGTCGGGCTCTCGGCGCCCAAATCGTCGATGACCAGCAAGGGCGCCTTGCGGATGCGCTCGAAGAGCTCGTCGTAGGGATTATCGCTGCTCGGCGCGAAGGCGCCGCGCAGATGATCGAGCAGATCGGGCGCGGTGATGAACAGGACGGGCTCGCCGCGCTCGATGGCGGCGTTGGCGATGGCGGCGGCGAGGTGAGTCTTGCCGGTGCCGTAGCCGCCCTCGAAGAGCAGCCAGCCTTCGGGCGACTCGGCGTAGTGCAAGGCGATCTCGGCGGCGGACTTCAGCGCGCGCCGTTGCGCCTCGCTCAAGGTGCGGCGGCGCGTCTCGGAGAGGTGGCTGAAGACGTCGCGCAGGTAGAACTCGCTCGGCTCCAGCAGCAGGTGATCGATCTCAAAAGTGGCGAAGGTCTTGTGGGCGTATGCCTCGAGGTTGCCCAGCTTGCGCAAGCGCTCGATCTCGCGGGCGCGGTAGGTCGCCTGCTGGCAGACGCACGGGAAGAGCTTGCCGAAATTCGGATGCCCGACCGGCACATCCTCGCGCACCAGACCCGTGCCTTTGCAGATCGGGCAGGTCTGGGTTTGCGTTGGTGGCGTGAGCGTATCGGTCATGTGCTGTGACCCTCAGTGGCTGAACTGCCTTGAGTATAGCGCGCGAGGCGCTCGCGGGCTATTCAGGGATGTACTGGCGGCGGCGGCGCGCCGTCGCCACCTCCAGACTGTCCTCAGGGCGCACGGCGGCGCGGGCGTTCTTGGGCGTATCGATGCGCTGCGCGCTGTAAATGCCGCGATGTCCGGAGGCGAGGTACGCCGCCACG
>CALKXH010000058.1 GCA_938005675.1 uncultured Anaerolineae bacterium | reverse complement strand
CGCGCAAAGTATGCTCTTCAACTTGGTGAATGCCGAGCGCGTCATCAACAACGTCAGTTATGTCTTCGTGCCGTTGGGCGCGGGCGGCGTCTTGCCATGGCTGCTCGGCGGCGCTGTGGCGTGGCTGTTAGCGCGTTCAGTGCGCATCGATTGGCGCACGATTGCCCTGTGCCTGATCGCCATCCTCGCCGTGCCGTGGATCATGGCATCTTTCACGGCGATCGGGCTGCAGCGCATTCGCGATGTATTTCCCGCTATGACGGCGCTATGCGTCCTGATCGGCATAGCGGCGGCGCAGATTTGGCGCGCTTTGCCACAACAGCGCCTCTGGCGTTGGCTCTACTACGGCGCTGTGGCGCTGTGGATCATCTTCGCCATCGCGCCGAACTTCAATGCGGCGCTCGCTCTCGTCTCCGAGCGAGGCTTCCCAGATCGGCGCGCGGCATTCCGCGCTTGGGCGGACGCCAGCCTAGAAGCGAACTGGGTTGCTGTGCCCCGCGAGTACGAGAAAGTCTTCAATCCGTTTTGGAGCGGCTTGACAGGCGCTCAGTGGTTCGATTGGCTAGTCTACGAGCGCCCGCCAATGGACAGACCGCTCAGCTATTGGCGCGATGAGCGCGGCGTTATGTACCTCGTCCTACCTGCTGAGCTGGAGCGCGCCGACGGCGCAGACGACTACTTGGCAGGGACGCTGCGCCTGAAAGCTTTCCTCAACCCGCCCTATCAGCGCGGCGCTGAGGTGGTGGTCTACCGCACCGTGCCGCCTCAAACGCCCCTTGAGGCGAGCTTCAGCGATCAGGTCAAGCTGATCGGGCTAGACATCGAGCCGTCGGATGAGGCACTCCGCCTGCGCCCGTACTGGCAGGCGCTGCGCCCGCTGGCGCGCGATTACTCGATCTACTTGCACCTCACGCCGCTCGACTCGCGCGAGATTCTCGCCCAGCAAGACGGCTCGCCTAAGCTCAAGCGCCCGACCTCCACTTGGGACGATGTTGAGGAGCGCTTGATCGGCGATTGGTTCACGCTGAGCCTGCCGCGCGCCTGCGACGTGCGGCTGCTGATGGGCGTCTACGACTGGCAGACGGGCGAGCGGCTGCTGTTGCCCGATGGGGCAGATTTTGTGGAGCTGTGGCGCAAGCCCTGCCCGTGACTCAGCTTGGCTGCCTTGCCGAACGTCAAAATGTGCTACAATCTCTCGACAAACGTTCGTTAGGCAGCTGGATATGTCCGTCACATCGGGGAACTCACGCCGTCTCGAGCAAATTTGCGCCGTCGCCGAGCAGCTCTTCCGCGACAAGGGCTACTTGGCGACGTCTATGCGCGACATCGCCGATGCCATGAACTTGCGAGGCGGCGGCAGCCTCTACGCGCACATCAAAGGCAAGGAAGACTTGCTGTGGCACATCGCTAACGAGGCGACCGACGCCTTTTTCGCCGCGTTGGAGGCAGTCTGTGCGCAGCCCGCTGCCCCTTATGAGCGCCTGCGCGCTGCTATCATCGCGCATTTGCTGGTCATCACGCAGCACTTGGGCGCTGCCGCCGTCTACTTCGATGAGTGGCGGCATCTGACTGAGCCGCGTCGCAGTCAGTTCGTGGCGCGCCGCGATGCTTACGAAAAGCGCTTTCAGGCGCTCTTGGAAGCCTGCATCGCCAACGGCGCTTGCCGCCCGATTGATACGCGCCTTGCCACTTTGCATCTGCTCAGCGCAATGAACGCCATGCGCCATTGGTATAAGCCGCATGGCAGGCTCTCGGCGCAGCAAGTGGCGGAGGCGTTAGCGGATATGCTCCTGCACGGCTTGTGAGCGCTCGTTCTCAAGGGACGCAAGTCCCAAAGTTCACCCCGAACTGACCGCCCAGCAAAGCAGTCGGCTGGCTGAGATTGACCAACGAGGCGCTATAGAAGATGTAGTCAACGCTGCCGATCTGATTCGCCACGTAGAAGACGTTATCGCCGCACACAGCGAAAGAGAACACGCTCATGTTCGGGTCGGGCGCCAGCTGATTGCCGCCGCTATTCTGTCGCGCGCTCAGATCGTAGCGGAACAGGCGCACTGCTACGGGCACGCCGATGCCGCTATTTGGATCGGGGCTGAAGCGCGCCGTCGTGTAGTAGAGCGCGTTGGCATCAGTAGCGTAGCTCATGCCCAAGATCGCCTCATCAGCGGGCGCGGTCAGCAAGATGGTGTTCTGCCCCGTGGCGACCTCCAACAAGCCGATGCCGGCGAAGGGATCGCCAAAGCCCGCGAAATTGGTCACCACGCGCGTCGGCTCGCTGAACAAGTAAGCGATCTGCGCGCCATCGTCCGAGACGGCGTAGGTCATTTGCGGGCGCAGAGCATTACGGGGCATCAGCGGGCGCAAGGACGGCAACTCGTAGGGCGTGGCGTTGCCATAGACGTAAGGCGTCAGATCGAGCTCAAAGGGGACGGTCTCAGCGCTGTGCGGACCGTAGCCGACGATGTAGAGGCGCGTGCGGTCGGCGTTCCAGCCGATCACAGCGGGCGTGCCGACGATATCGCTGCGGTCGAAGACGAGCGGACCGACGAAGGTGATGCGCTGATTGCTCGCCAAGTCGAGGACGACCAGCTCCCAGCGCAGGCGCTCGAAGCTGGTCAGGGTGTAGCTCAGGTAAGCCGAGTCGGGGCTGAAGATCGGACCGAGGATGCCGAAGGTCGGCTCGGAGATGACCTCGAAAACGTTGCCGCCGATTTGCCCATAGGTCAGCTTGGCGCTGCCTGTAGTGTCGCCGCCGAAGACGGTGGCTATCCAACGTCCGTTCGGCGAGAAGCGCACGAAGCTGTTGCCCTCAACTTCAAGGCGCGTGAGAGGCGTGGGATTAGCGGGCGCAAAAATGGCAGCGTAGGAGGTGGGCAGCGAGGCGGGCTGCGTGTAGTCGTAAACCTGCACAGCGACGTTCGGGCGCGGCTGAGTCTGCGCTGCGCTCGGCAGCGCCCAAAGAGCACAAGCGATCAGCGCGATGAGCGCAGCAAGACGGCGGGATACAAGCACAGGCAACACTCCTTGTGAGCGAACGCGGTTGCCACCAATGATAGACACTCTGTGGCGAGTTGTCTAGCTGCCTGTGCCGTGCGCGCGCTCAGAACGATTCGATCAGGCGCTGCGCCATCGTGATCAGCTCGTTCACGCTGATCGGTTTGACCAACAGCAGATCGGCTTGCTGGGCGTCCGGGTGATCGATGGCGACCGAGTTGCCCGTCACGACGATCACCTTAAGCGTCCGCAAGAAAGGCGTCTGGCGAATGTAAGAAAGCACGTCCAAGCCGTTCAGGCGCGGCATGTTGATGTCTAGGATCAGCACGTCAGGGCAGCTATCGGCTAGACGCTCTAGCGCCTCCATGCCGTCCTGAGCAGTCTGGACTTCAAAGTTGTGATGGGCGAAGATGCGGCTGAAGATGTTGCGCAAATCAGGGTTGTCTTCGACGATCAGCACTTTGCGCGGAGACGAATCAGGGGTGGGTTTCGAGGGTTGCTGCATCAGGCTGGGAGAGATTGACATGAGAACACCTTGCTTGCTTTCGAAGCCGCTTATCGTACCTTGAGGATCAGTTTATAACAACTTTGTGATACGGGGTAGACCATTTGGTCATATTCCACAGGCGAGATTTTTACCTAGCCACTTGACCAGTTCGCCTGAGCCGCTTGTCAAAAGCGGCTCGGCTGCGTTACGCTCAGATACATCTGAGCAACCCCTCACCGAAGAAAGAAGCGAGAACATGGCTGTACAAGGTTTGACTGAGCTTGCCCGTACAATCCAGAAGCGCGTCGGTCCTCAGCGCGAGGCGATCATCCAATTCCTGCGCGAGCTATGCGCCATCCCCAGCTACGATAGCCAGATCAGAGCCGTTGGCGAGCGCGCCGCCGCCGAGATGCAGGCGCTCGGCTTCGATGAGGTGTTCTTCGACCGCATGGGCAACATCGTCGGTCGGATTGGGCATGGCGCGCGCAAATTGCTCTACGATAGCCACCTCGATACGGTCGGCGTGGGCGACCTGAGCGCGTGGGACTGGGATCCCTTCACAGGCAAGATCGAAGAAGGCATCTTATACGCGCGGGGCGCTTGCGATGAGAAGGGCAGCACGCCGGGCATGATCTACGGCTTGGCGCTCGCGCGCGACTTGGGTCTGCTGGAGGGCTACACGGCTTACTACTTCGGCAATATGGAGGAATGGTGCGATGGCATCGCTCCTCACGCCCTCGTCGAGGTCGAGGGCATCCGCCCCGACTTCGTGGTGATCGGCGAGCCGACCCGAATGCAGGTCTATCGCGGTCACAAGGGGCGCGTCGAGATGCGCATCGTCGCCAAAGGGCGCAGCGCCCACGCCGCCAGCAATCACTTGGGCGATAACGCCATCTACAAGCTCTTGCCGATCATCGAGCGCATCAGCCGCATGGAGCCTGAGCTGGGCGACGATCCCTTTCTCGGACACGGCAAGATCACGGTCAGCGATATGAAAGTCAGCACGCCCTCGATCAACGCCGTGCCTGACGAGGCGATCCTCTACATCGATCGGCGCATGACCTTCGGCGAGACGCCTGATGGCGTCCTAAATCAGCTGCGCGCCATCATCGGAGAGCGCCCAGACATCCAGTTGGAGCTGCTACACTACGCCGAGCCGAGCTACACTGGCTTCGTCTTCCCGGTCGAGAAAATCTTTCCCTCGTGGGCGCTTGAGGAGGCGCATCCGCTGGTGCAGGCAGGGCAAAATACGCTGCGCGCCTTGAACGGCGAGGCGCCGCCGACGGGCAAGTGGAACTTCAGCACCAACGGCATCTACTGGATGGGCAAAGCGGGCATTCCGAGCATCGGCTTTGGACCGGGCGATGAAATTCACGCCCACACCACCCTCGATCAGGTGCGCCTTGACGACGTGGTGGACGCCACAGCCTTCTACGCACTGCTGCCCGCCGCGATCAGAGTGTAGCTGTCGATTCTGGAACAAACAGCCTCAAAATAAAACACGCGTTTTTGAGGTTTTTTGAGAGCGGCGTCTCGAAATAACCTCCTGCGCGGAGGTTTACAGCATAGGGGGATTTGTGATGCTCAAGTCGTATCTCGACCAGCTGAACAGTTCAGACGCCGCTCAGCGCCGCGCAGCGATCATCGCTCTAGGCAAGCTGGGCGATCCCGTCGCGCTGCCGCATCTAGCGCAGCGCTACAAGATCGAGCCCGATCCGCAGCTGCGCGATCTGATCGCCAAGGCGGGCAAACACATCCAGCAAGTCGCCGCCGAGCAGAAGCGTCGCAGCCAAGAGTTGGCGGCTGTCTCGCCTGTGGCGCAGCCTCAGGCACCTCGCCCTGCCATCAAGCCGCTCGTCACCCCGCCACAACCCGCTCAGCGCGCAGTCAACGATGCCTTCGATGAGGACGATCCGCCCGAATGGACGCCCGAACCGCAAGCCCGTCAGCTGAGCGCGAAGCGCCAGACGCTGCCCGTCCTCGCCCCGCTTTCCGCCCCGATGGATCAGCCCTCGCGCCGAACGAACCTCTCAGCGCCCGTCGCGCCGACCATCGAGGTGCAGCCGTTGCCTCAAGCGCCCGTCAGCGAACGCGCTCGCCGACGCGCCAAAGGATTTCTGGAGAGCGCTTACGCCTACCAAACCAGCGGCGATCCGGCTAAAGCGACGCTGATGTTGGCGCGGGCGCTGCGCACTGATCCGGACTTGAAAGACGAGCCGGGCGTGCGCGGCTTAGCCATGGCGCTAGTCGGCGGCGATGGCAAAAATTCGATTGAACTCGTCTTGGATGCAGCTGGACGGGTCAAGGTGGGTTTTGCCCTCTTCGATAGGGAACTGATCGATTTTGTCCTAGCGGCGGCATTGCTGTTTGTGGTGACGATCGCCTTCAATGTGGCGCTTTTCTACGGCACAAGTGTTCTCACCCTTCAGATTGCAGCTGTGTTCTTTGGCGAGGGCTTCGATTATTACAGCCTGCAGCGCGAACTGGCTGCTTACACCGTACAGACGCTCATCCCTGAGACGGCGCGCACCACTTCGGTCACGCTGCTCGGCACGGTCTTCAACTTGATGATCGTCTACTGGGTTGGCACGTGGATGGGCGGCTCAGGCTCGCTTGTGCGCTTCCTCAAGGTGATGCTCAGCTGGTACACGGTTTTCTACTTCCTGCTGGCAGCGGGCTTGGGCGCAATGGTCTGGGGCGTGTTCAACCCCGCCTCTGGCGACTTCATCACCGTCGGCATTCTGGTGCTTGTCGGCGCTGTGCTGCTGTTCCTTGCAGGGCAAGTCTACCTGACGAGCCGCGTGCAAGAGTTCAGTTTCATTAACGCGGCAGCCAGCGTGATCGTGGGCGCGATTGTGGCAGGCGTGATTGTGAATATCTTGGGCTTGTTCGGCATCCCGCTTGGTTAAACCTTTGCTCAGGCGCGCTATGCGAAGCGCGCCTGAGCCATCTAACAGCGCTTTTTGAGGTGTTCGATCAGCAGGGCGTTGGTGAGTTCGGCGGGGAACTTGCCGCGCCCCTCGCGCATGACTTGCCCGATCAAGAACTTCAGCACTTTTTCCTCGCCGTTGCAATAGCGCGTCACTTCGGCGGCGTTTGCCTCCAGCACTTTGAGAATCGCCGCCTCGATCAGGGCTGTATCTTGGGTCTGCTCTAGCCCCAGCTGGCGAACTAGCTCGGCGGGCGCGCCGCCGCGCTCAAAGAGGGCGTCCAGCACTTTTTTGGCGGCGTTGTTATTGATCGTGCCGCGATCGACGAGGGCGATCAGCTCGGCGAGGGCTGCGGGCGTCACATGAGTCTGCGCGATGCTCTCGCTGGGCAGGGCGGCTTTGTTCATGCGAGCGAACAGCTCGTTGATGATCCAGTTGGCGGCTTTCTTCGGCTCTGCGCCGCTGCCGAGCACAGCCTCGAAGTAGTCTGCGACGGGACGATCCGCCACGAGCACGGACGCCTCATAAGCGCTCAGACCGAGCTCGATCAGGCGATTGCGTTTGGCGTCGGGCAGTTCGGGCAGGCTGCGCCGAATTTCCTCGATCCACTCAGGGCTGATGACTAGCGGCGGCAAGTCCGGTTCGGGGAAGTAGCGGTAATCGTGCGCCGATTCTTTCTCGCGCTGCATCACGACTGTGCCGCGCGCCTCGTCCCAGCCCAGCGTCGCCTGAGTGACCGTGCCGCCGCTCTCATAAATTTTGATTTGGCGCTCGATCTCCACGGCGCTGGCGCGCGCCAGACTGCGAATGCTGTTCAGGTTCTTGACTTCGGTGCGGGTGCGCAGCTCGTTGCTGCCGACGGGACGGACGCTGATGTTCGGCTCCATGCGCAGCACGCCCTTGGACATATCGCCGCTGTTGACGCCCAAGTACTGCAAAATGGCGCGCAGCTTGCGCCCGTACGCCTCAGCCTCTTCGGCGCTGCGGATATCGGGCTCGGTCACGATCTCCAAGAGCGGCACGCCGGAGCGGTTGAAGTCGATCAGGCTGCTGCCGCCCACATGGATCGACTTGCCTGTGTCCTCCTCAAGGTGGGCGCGCCGAATGCCGATGCGCTTGGTGCTGCCGTCGGGCAGATCGATCTCCAGCCAGCCGTTGATGGCGAGGGGGAGCTCGTATTGGCTGATTTGATAGCCTTTAGGCAGATCGGGGTAGAAATAGCTCTTGCGGGCGAAGACGTTGGTGGTGGCGATCTGGCAATTCAGCGCCAAGCCGACCCGAATGGCGAACTCGACGGCGCGCCGATTGATGACGGGCAACACGCCGGGCATCCCCAAGCAAATTGGGCAGACAACCGTGTTGGGATCAGCAGTGGTGCTATCCACCACAGCGCAGCCGCAGAACATCTTGCTCTCAGTCAGCAGTTCGGCGTGAACTTCCAAGCCGATCACAGCTTCATAAGTGGTCATAGGCACAGCCCTCAGGAGTTAGCGCTCAGCACGGCGCTGCGCGCGGTCAGCTCTTCTGCCAATTTAGCCATCTGCGTGGCGATGATCGAAGTCGGCTGGAGCAGCACCATCGGCGTACCTGCCTCAGCTGCTTGAGCCGCCAGCTCAGGCGCGGGCGTCACAAGGGCGAGAATCTCATGCCCAAGCGCTTGCTCAGCCTCCTGCCAGGTCACGTGGGCTTGCGAGGGCGCGCGGTTGACTACCACGATGCTCAAACGCCCGCGCCCCAAGCCGTAACTCTCCAGCTCGCCCACCAGCTCGCGCGCCATGTGGAGCGCAATGCGATTCGATTCGGTCACCAAGACGACCTGATCGACTTCGCGCACGAGGCGGGCGCTCAGGCGCGTCAGCCCGCCGCCCAAATCCACCACGCAATGGCGCGCCAAGCCGCGCAGACTCTTCAGCGCTGCGACGGCTGAGTCCAGATTCACGTTCAGCAGGCTATCCCTCGGGCGCGCCGAGCTGAGCAACAGCCGCAAGCCGCTCTCATGAGCCACCAGCTCCGCCTCGACCGCGCGCGGACTGATCTCAGTGGGCGCTTGTCTGAGCAAGTTGATCATGCCCACGGCGCGCGGCGCTTTCAGCACCAAGCCCAAGCTGCTCTGCCCAAGCCGAAAGTCGGCGAGGATGCAAGTGGCTTTCTGCTGCATGACCGCGGCGATGTTAGCTGCCAACGTGGTCGTGCCGACGCCGCCCTTAGCGCCGATGAAGGCGATCAGCGAGCCGCCTTCACTCGTGGTGCGCCGTTGCGCCGCGCTGCGCAGCAGCAGCGCCTTCACCCGCGAGGCGAGTTCAGCCGGATGCGTCGGTTTGGCGAGGTAATCATCAGCGCCCGCCTCAAAGCCTTGTACCTTATCGTCGATCAGCGTCTTGGCGGTGAACATGATGATCGGGATGCGCTGCGTGGTGGGATTGGCGCGCAAGCGACGGCATATCTCGTAGCCGTCTAGATCGGGCATCATCACGTCGAGGATGATCAGGTCGGGCAGTTCAGCCGCCGCGCGCGCGATGGCTTGCCCGCCGTGACTGGCAGCCACCACCTCGTAGCCTTGCCGCTGGAGCATCAAGCCAATCAGCTTCAGGCTGTCAATGTCGTCGTCAACTATCAGGATTTTCTCAGCCATGCTCAGGTCGTCCTTCGGGTGCCTTTCAGGTGCAGTGTAGCATGACCTCTCTGTGCGCGCAACGCAGCATGTGATAAAAACCCCGTAGACATTGTGTTATGAATGCGTTAGCATATCCGACGCTTTTCAATCAAGGCATCCAAAAAGTCGTCGTAGCTGGCGATCAGGTTGCGCCAATCGAATTGAGCGATGTAAGCGCGCAGCGCTTCGGGCGCGGGCGTGTTGAGAGCCCGCAGGAGCGCCGCGACCAGCTCGCCTTCCTCGTAGAGGCACAAGTCGTGGTAGGCGCTGGGCAGCAGGGCGGGATAGTTCAAGCGGCGCGGCATGAGCGGCAGCGCGCCGCAGTAGATCGCCTCCGCCATGCTGATGCCGAAGAAATCTTGCTTGGCGCAGCTGATGGCGTGGGTCGCCCGCCAGAGCAAGCCCGCGTAGGCGCTGAAAGGCTCGGCGTAGCCGTAGTGCAGCAGACGCTCGCCCAACTTATGGCGCAAGGGCGCAAAAACGCCCTCGCTGAAGCCAATCGGCTCGCCCGCCAAGATGACCTGAAAGTCGATGCCCAGCGCGAGCAGTTTTTCCAGCGCCGCCGCAAAGACTTCGGGCTGCTTGTCGTACTCCCAGCGGTGATTCCACAGCAAGATCGGTCGGCGATGATCTTTGGGGCGGGCGTGAGCATCGTAAGCGGCGCAATCGATGCCGACGGGCAGGACGTGCGCCTTCGCCGCGATCTGATCGACGCTCTCCAGCTCGTTGTGATCGGGATAGTGCTTGAGCAAGCGCGGCAACGCGCTCAGAAAGTCGTGCATGTGGAAGGCGCTGTTGAAGAGGACGGCATCCGCCACCAGCGCGCTGGCATAGTTGATGAACGCCATGCTCAGGTCGTGCTTGAGGCGCTTGCCCGTCGGGTAGGTCAGCTGATTCTCGTGAAAGTAGATGGCGCAGGGCAGATGGGCTGTGCGATGGCGCGTCAGGGCGAGGAACGTCCGCAGGTCGAGCATATCCGAGCAGAGAATCGCGTCGGGGGCGAGGTCGCTCTGGTTGAAGCGGCGGGCGAGGGTCACGGCGCCGCCTTGCATTCGCCACTGCCAAAAATTGCCCGTCAGAGTCAGCGCTGTGAGGCTGTGCCTGCTGAAGCGTTGCAAGCCCTGCAGCCAGCTGGCGTGCGAGCCGGTGTCATAAGGCTCTAGCAGGAGGATGTTCGCCATGCTAGGGAGACTGCGCCGCGTGCCTCTCAGCGGCGCAGCGTGAAATGTGCCCTATTCGGCGGGCGGGTAGGTGCTGACGACTGAATTATCGCCGCTGAAGGGATTGGGGACGTATTTATCGGCTTCCCAGTCGTTGTGCCACGTCGTGCCGTTGACCAAGAAGCGATACTGGAACTCGCGGTTGAGCGGCAAGTCCAGCACAAGGGTGAAGCGTCCGTTCTTCTTCTTCTCCATCGGGTGAGAAGTCTCATTCCAGTCGTTGAAGTCGCCCACGAGGTGGATCGTCTCGGCGCCATCGGCGATGGCGGGCGGCGCCTCGAAGGTGACTTTGCACTTGGTCTTCAGGAAGCTCTTTTTGATCATCGCTTCGCATTCCTTCCTGCGTGAGAGTTGGCTTAATGTACATTCTATCACAAGGCGTGGCGAAAAATATAGTGTGAAGGCAGTATAGCTAGGCGCAGAGCACAAAATTGCACGTTTGCTCTTGAAGCGCACCTTTTTGACTTGACAGGCGCCCTAAAACAGATTATGCTCTGATTAAAACTATCCAAAACGATTTGGAATTACTGTTGATGCAGGTTCGACTCAAAGATATCGCCAAGTTAACGGGCTATTCGATCACCACCATCTCGCGGGCGCTGGCAGGCTACAGCGACGTGAACGCCCAAACGCGCGCCTACATCCTCGAGGTGGCACAGCAACTTGGCTATCAGCCGAACGGGGTCGCCCAGCAGTTGCGACGGCAGATCACCAACACGCTCGGCTTGGTCATCCCCGCCAACGCCCACGACTTCAGCGGCGATTTCTTCAGCCAGCTGCTGCGCGGCATCAGCGCGGAGGCGGCTGAACAGCACTTTGACGTGCTGATCAGCTCGGCGCGCTCTGAAGAGGAGGAGCTAGGCATCTATCGGCGCTTGGTGGGCGGACATCGAGTCGACGGCATGATCCTAGCCCGCACGCGCCGCCGCGATCCGCGCATCGCCTACCTGCACGCCCAGAAGCATCCTTTCGTGGTGGCGGGGCGCGCCGCGCCCGACGAACCGTCCGATTTCCCCTACATCGATGCCGATAGTCAGGCGGGCATTCGGCTCTTGGTGGCGCACCTGAGCGACTTGGGACATCGGCACATCGGGCTGATCCTGCCGCCGCCCGAGATCGCCTTCACCGAGTACCGTCTGCTGGGCTATCAAGAGGGGCTGAGGGCGGCGGGCTTGCCCTTCCAGCCGAGCTACGTGACGCACAGCGATCTGACGCGCGGCGGCGGCTTCCACGCCACTCAGCAGCTGCTGGAGGCGCATCCGCACCTGACGGCGCTGATCGCCGCCAACGATCTGATGGCGCTAGGCGCCATGAGCGCGGCGCAAGAGCGCGGGCTGCGCGTCGGGCGGGATATCTCCATCGTCGGCTTCGATGACATCCCCGCCGCCGAATACAGCTATCCGCCGCTCACCACCATCCATCAGCCCACTTACGAGACCGGTCGCCGCCTTACGGCAATGCTGATCAGCCTGATTCGGGGCGAGCAGCCCGCTCAGAGTCAGATCATCCTCGAATGCGCCCTGATCGTGCGCCGATCCAGCGGCAGAGCGCCGAATTATAGCGAAGGAGGTGATGCCTAGCGCCACTTTGAGACTCTCAGAGAGATTTTCCGTTCGATCAGTCCGCGTAGTTTATCAGGTTAACTTCTCAGCTTAGAAAACTTTTTGAAGGAATTCCCATGAAACGTTTCCGTCTGGTTTTAGCAGCCGCCCTGATGACGGCATTGGTGCTGAGCGGCGCGGGCGTCACCGCCCAGAGCGAAGTGACGTTCCTCTCCACGCAGTTCAACATCGTTGAGGAGGCGGCGAAAGCGCGCGCCATCTTCGAGCGCTTTGAGGGCAAGGTCAACTTCGTGCCGAGCGAGGAAGGTCCGATGATCGACCTGCTGCGCGCCGAAGGGCAAGCCGGGCGCGGCGCTAACGACGTGGTCGGCGCGCTGCACGGCACCTTCCCGACCCTCGCCGCGAACGATCTGCTCCTAGACATGACCGACCTGCTCGAAGAGATCAGCGGCTCAGTCGATGTGAACGAGTCGCTGGTGGCGTTGGGCAGGCTCGGCACGGAGGATTTCCAGTACTACATCCCGTGGATGCAAGCAACCTACACGATGGCGGCGAACGTCGAGGCGCTGCAGTACCTGCCCGAAGGCGCCGAGCTGAACAGCCTGACCTACGAGCAGCTCGCTGCTTGGGGCAAGAACATGCAAGAAGCGCTGGGCAGACCGGGCTTGGCGTTCCCGGTGCGCGGCTTGTGGAATCGCTTCATGCAGGGCTACGCTTTCCCCTCGTGGACGGGCGGCATGGTGACGGGCTTCCGCACGCCTGAGGCGGTTCAAATGCTGACCTTCTTCCGCGATGAGCTGTGGCAGTACGTCAATCCTGAGTCGATCAACTACGACTCGATGGGCGCGCGCCTGCTCAGCGGCGAGGCGATGGTGACGTGGGACCACGTGGCGCGCCTGAAGCCCGCCTTCGACGCCGAGCCTGAGAAATTCGTCGCCTTCCCTGCACCTGCTGGTCCAGCGGGGCGCGGCTACATGCCGGTCGTGGTCGGCGTGGGCATCCCTGCCACAGCGCCCAATCCGCAAGGCGCTGAGGCGTTCATCAAGTTCCTGCTCACGCCCGCCACGCAAGGCGCCATCATGCGCGAGCTGGGCTTCTACCCCGTCGTGAGCGGCGTGGATACCAGCGACTTGCCCGCTGGGGTCGCCAAGCAGTTTGAGGCGGTGCAGGCGCAGGGCTTGGCCGAAGACGCCATCCCATCGCTGTTGCCGGTCGGCTTGGGCGGTCGCGGCGGCGAGATCAACGAAATCTACCGCAACGCTTTCAGCCGCGTCGTCTTCGACGGCGAAGACCCGCAGACCGTGCTGAACGATCTGGGCAAGGCGCTGCAGGCGCTCCTGAACGAGACGGGCGCAGCCTGCTGGGCGCCCGATCCGGTCAGCGACGGACCCTGCCAGCTGAAGTGAGCTAAGCCCGTGGGCGGCGCGGCGCGCTAGGTGGCTGCGCCGCCCCTTCGCTCTGTGAAATTAGTCTTTTAGCTTGTTGCGAGGTCACTTTGAGCGAAAAAATCACGCGACGCCGCTTGAACATCACGCCGTACCTCCTGCTGCTGCCCTCGATGATCTACTTGCTGCTCTTCTTCGCCTATCCGATGGTGCAGGCGTTTCAATTGGCGCTCAGCAAGAACGTCGACATCCTGAATCTGCGCGCTGAGCCGAATTTCCAGTCGGCGGTGACGGGCAGCCTCGCCCTGCAAACTGTGGCGAGCGTCCTAGAGCGCGAGCGCAGCGAGGAAATCCTGCCCAACGGCGCGCGGCGCACCATCTTCTGGTTCAAGGTTGAGGCGACCGACCTCAACGGCGAGAGGGTGCAGGGCTGGGTCAGTCAGCGCAACGTCTTCATCGAGAATCGCAGCACCTCCACCACGTTGCGCATCAACTCAGGCGAGATCGGCGTCCGCCAATTCACGTTGGAGTTCGTCCAGCGCATGATCAACGACTCGCGCTTTTTGCCGGCGCTCGGCACGACCATCTTACTGGCAGTGCTGATCTTGCCCATCCAATTCACGCTCGCCATCATCATCGGCTTGGTGCTGCAGAGCCAGATTCGCGGCAGCAGCCTGTTTTTGTACATCTACGCCATCCCGCTGGGCGTCTCAGACCTGACGGCGGGCATCGTCTGGTTCGCGGTCTTCACGCAGCAGGGCTTTTTGAACTCAGCGCTCGTCTCAGCCGGCTGGCTGGAGCGCCCCTTCATCTTTCTACAGGTCAGCAACATGGGCTGGATGATCGCAGCCATCGTGATCGCTGAGGTCTGGCGCGCCACGTCGCTGGTCATGGTGATTGTGGTGGCGGGCTTGCAGGCGATCCCGCGCGATTATCTGGAGGCGGGCGAGGTCTTCGGCGCCACGGTCTGGCAGCGCCTGACGCGCATCGTTTTGCCGTTGCTTAAGCCGAGCTTGCAGGTGGCGCTGATTCTGCGCACGATCCTCGCCTTCCAAGTCTTCGCGGTCGTCGTGGCGCTGACCGGCGGCGATGTGCTGACCGTGCTCGGCAACGAGACCTTCCGCTGGTACGATCCGGGGCGCTTCAACAATCCGAATGTGGCGGCTGCCTACGCCGGCTTCATCCTGCTGATCTCCTTAGCCATCTCGTTCTTCTATCTGCGCGCGGTGCGCGGACAAGAGGAGGCTTTGAAGCACGCATGAGCGCTGAAATGCAACTCGCCAAGCCCGCGCCGCTCATCCTTGATGCGGCGCAACGGCGCGCCAAGCTGCGGCATAGCCTGCGGCGCGCCTCGATCTACGCGGTGGCAATCGCCATTGCGATCTTCATCCTGCTGCCGATCTGGCTGATCACAGTGATGGCGTTCAGCACGCCGCAAAACGTGCGCGCCTTCCCAAAGCCGATCTTTCCGAATCCCGTCTCCACGGGCACGCTTGAGTTCTTCCTGAGCGTGGAGGGCATCCTGCGGGCGGCGGGCAATAGCATCCTCGTGGCGGTGATCACCCTGATCCTCTCCTCGCTGATCGCCATCCCCGCCGGCTACGCTATCGCGCGCTACCTGTTCGTCGGTCGTGACGCGGTACGGCTGGGAATTCTCTCAGTGCGCGCCTTCCCAATCTTGATCTTGGCAGTCCCACTGGCAACGATCTACATCCAGATCGGCATCTTCGATAGCCCGCTCAGCCTTGCCCACCACCATCCTCGTGGTGGCGAGCGTCTTCGCCAGCGTGCCGTACGAGCTGGAAGAAGCGGCACAAGTCTTCGGCTGCACGCCGACTCAAGCCTTTTGGCGCGTGGTGCTGCCGCTCTCGATACCGGGCATCGCCGCCTCCGCCATTCTGACCTTCGTGCTGAGCTGGAATGAGGTCTTTGCGGCAATCACGCTGACTCTGCGCAACCGCACGCTGCCCGCCGAGATTCTCTACACGCTCGATAAGTCCGACGACGCCTTCAAATTCGCGGGCGCTTTCTTCATGCTGCTGCCCGCCGTCGTCTTCATCTACTTCATCAGGCGCTACTTGTTCAACATCTGGGGACAAGTCACAAAGTAAAAGGATGGCTTGATTATGGCAGAACTGGTCATTCAAAACGCGACCAAACTCTTCGGCAAGTTCGTGGCTGTGGACAACGTGAGCCTGACCGTCAGCGACCGCGAGTTCGTCGTCCTGCTCGGACCGAGCGGTTGTGGCAAGACGACTCTATTGCGCGCTGTGGCGGGCTTAGGGATGGTCGATAGCGGCAAGATCACCGTCAACGGGCGCGATATCACCTACTTGCCGCCGCGCGAGCGCAACATCTCGATGGTCTTTCAAAACTATGCGATCTTCCCGCACATGAGCGTCTATGAGAACATCGCCTTCGGCTTGCGCATGAAGAAGGTCGCTAAGAATGTGATCGATGAGCGCGTCCATCACGCGGCGAAGCTCCTGCACATCGAGGGCATGTTGGATCGCAATCCCAGCCAGATGAGCGGCGGTCAGCGCCAGCGCATCGCGGTGGCGCGCGCCATCGCCGTGCAGTCCGAGATTTTGCTGATGGATGAGCCGCTCAGCAACCTCGATGCGCTCTTGCGCCTTGAGATGCGCGCCGAGCTGAAAGCGCTCCTGAATTCGCTCGGAGCGACCACTATCTATGTGACGCACGATCAGATCGAGGCGCTCAGCATGGGCGACCGCATCGCCGTGATGAAGCAGGGCAAGATTCTGCAGTGCGATCATCCCACGAAGGTCTACGATATGCCCGTCGATCAGTTCGTGGGCGGCTTCATCGGCAATCCGCCCATGAACTTCCTGCAGGGGCAAGTCGTGCAGCAAGATGGCGCGACGCGCGTGCAGATCGGGGCGTTCCACTTGACGCCCAGCGAAGAGTATCAGCCCGTCTTGCGCGCGCACGAGGGCAAACCGATCATCTTGGGCATCCGCGCCGAGAATATGGAGGCGCTCGCCCAGCCCGCCGCCGACGCGCTTGAAGTGAACGTCGAAGTGGTTGAGCCGCTCGGCTCGCAGAATCTGCTGACCATCCACGTCAACGGCGATACGCTCAAGGTCTCGACGCACCCGGATTTCGCCGTGCGCGCGGGCGAGCGCATCTGGCTGCGCTTCCCGCCGAACAAAATCCGCTGGTTCGACGCGCAAACGCGCCGCTCGCTGGCGCCCGACCTGCAAGGCGTGCTCTCGCCCGATCCCAGCGCCTGAAGCTGTGGCGGCGCGTGGCTGATCGGCGCGAATCGGGCATAATTGAGCGCGTTTGCTTGCACATAAGAGGAGTCTTGAGGATGACCACAGCCCATGAGCGCCTGCGCCAGTGCCTTGCGCGCGTCTACCCGCCCGATCTCGCCGAGAGCGCCTATCAGGGCGTCTTGCGCCTGCTGCAGAGCGCGCCGCCGCCGCCCGCGCCCAAAGGCGAGTACTTCTCCGAGCAGACCGTCACGCTGATCACCTACGGCGATACGCTCCGCGCCGAAGGCGAGCCGCCCCTGCAGACTCTGCAGCGCTTCTGCCGCGCCTACCTCGCCGACGCCCTCGATACGATCCATCTCCTGCCGCACTACCCCTACTCCTCCGATGACGGCTTCTCAGTGATGGATTACTACGCCGTCGATCCCGCTCTGGGGACGTGGGAAGACGTACAGCGGCTCGGCGCCGATTTCCGCCTGATGTTCGACGCCGTGATCAACCACATGTCGGCGCAGAGCGACTGGCTTAAGCGCTTTTTGGCGGACGATCCCGCCTTCAGCGGGCTGTTCTTCGTCGAGTCGCCTGAGGCGGACTTGCGCGCCGTAGTGCGCCCGCGCACGACGCCGCTGCTCACGCCCTTCACCAAAGCCGACGGCAGCACCGTCCACCTCTGGACGACTTTCAGCGCCGATCAGGTCGATCTGGATTACAGGCAGCCCGCCACGCTGCTGCGCATCTTGGATGTGCTGCTCTTTTACGTAGCGCAGGGCGCGCAGGTGCTGCGCCTCGATGCCATCGCTTTCTTGTGGAAGCAGGCAGGCACGCCCAGCATCCACTTGCCGCAGACCCACGCCATCATTCAGGCGATTCGCGCCGTCATGGACATCTACGCGCCACACGTCGTCTTGATCACCGAGACCAACGTGCCGCACGCCGAGAACATCAGCTACTTCGGCGATGGCACAAACGAGGCGCAGCTGGTCTATAACTTCACTTTGCCGCCCCTGCTCTTCTACAGCCTGACAGTTGGCGATGCCGAGAAGCTGTGCGAGTGGCTGAACACGCTGCAGAGTCCCTCAGGGCGGACGGCGTTCTTCAATTTCACGGCATCGCACGATGGCATCGGCGTGCGCCCCGTCGAGGGCATCCTGAGCGCGGACGAGCTGAAGGTGCTGATCGACGTGGTGGAGCGGCGCGGCGGGCGAGTCTCCTATCGGGCGCAGAGCGATGGCTCGCGGGCGCCTTACGAACTCAATTGCACCTACGTGGATGCCATCGCCGACCCCGCCTTGCCGCTCGCGCTGCAAGTGCGCCGCTTTTTGCTCTCGCAGGGCGTGATGTTGGCGTTGGCGGGCGTGCCAGCCGTGTACATTCACAGCCTGCTCGGCTCGCGCAACGATCTGGAGGGCGTGGCGCGCACCGGGCAGAATCGCAGCATCAACCGCGCCAAGCTCGCCCTCGCCGAGATCGAGATGGCGCTCAACACGCCTCAAAGTTTCCGCGCGCAGGTCTTCAGCGGCTACAAGCGCCTGCTGCAAGTCCGCCGCGCCCAGCGCGCCTTTCATCCGCTGGGCGCTCAGCGCGCCTCCCTGCTCAACGGCGGGCGAGTCCTCGCCCTGGAGCGCCGCGCGCCCGACGATGCGCAGGCGATCCGAGCGCTCTTCAACTTCAGCGGCGAGGCGCAGCGCGTGCCGCTAGAGAATCGCACAACGGAGGACGTGATCGACGGCGCGCCGATCAGCGATGGGCAGGTCTCGCTGCCGCCCTACGGCATGAGCTGGCTCACGATGCGCGCCTAGCCGAGTCGCATCGCCTCAGTTGCGGCTTGCCGCCCTGTGCTACGGATTCACAGGGCGGTTGCCGTAGATGAACAGGCGCGGATCGGCGTAGTCGCGCTCGATGCGCGTCATATCCATGCCGGGCCAATCGGCGGGCGCGCTCTGCAGGATACGGGTCGGGCTGATATCGAAGTGCAAGTGCGGCGCGGAGCGGAACACGCCGTAGGCATCGCTGATGACGGCGATGCGCTGTCCGCGCACGACGCGGTCGCCCGCGCGGACGAGCATCTCGCCGACGTGCCCGTAACGGCTGAAGACGACCTCGCCCGTGCTGATCAAGGGGTCGTGGCGGATGACGATCACATCGCCCCAGCTGCCCGAAAGACGGCGCGCGTTGGTCACGATGCCGCTGGCGACGGCAAAGACGGGCTGTCCGAGCGTGCTGCCGCGCCGCATGACCAGATCGTCGCCGGTGTGGATGGTCGGCGTGCCGAGCAGCAGATAGCGGTTCTTGTACGGGTTGGAGGACAGCCACGTCTCGGGCCAGGTTGTGCCGCCGCGCGCTTGGCGCTCTTGCGGCAAGCCGACGGGCGAATCGAAGCCGTCGGCGAGGTAGCGAGGCGGCTGATTCCAGCCCAGCACTTGCCGCCAACGGATGGCATCGAAGGCGATCTCGCGCCCGCTCTCGCCGGTCAGGTCGTTGAGGAAGACCACGCCCGCGTTCGGATTGTTGGCATCGAACTGATAGACGCCCAGCGGCACCCACAGCGAATCGACCGCAATTTGCGAGACGCGCACCTCAAAATCGGCTTGCTGACCGAGAATGCCGTTGATCTTGTAGCGGGCGTTGCGCGTCGAGCCGTGCTGCGAGGGGATGTAAGCGGAAATCTCGTACCAGCCGCTGGCGGGCAGGCGCGGCGCCCAGCGTACCCACACGCGGCTGAAGGAGGAGTTGGTGGCGAGGTAGCGGCTCGTCCAGCCCTCTTCATTTTGAAAGCTCTGCAGCGGGATGGGCGAGCCGTCGTAGGTGCCTTCGGCGTAGCCGCTCTCGCCGGGCTTGATGATGATCTCGGCGCCATAGCGTCCGTTGGTCGGGCGCCCGCCGACCCCGCTCGGCACTTCGCCGCTCATGCGCACGTTCACAGCGGGGAAGAGCGTCCGATTGAGCGTGCCGAAGCGAAACCAGCTCAGGGCGGGCGCTTTGTAGGTGACGGTCGCCACCACGCGCGCCCGATCCATATCTTCGCGGGTCAGGCGGTTGCCCGGACCTTGATAGCCCTGCAAGACGGGGATGATCGGCAGCCCATAATTGCCCCAAGTGTTGTAGACCATCTGCAGGGCGGCGTCGGGCGTTTGGCTGAAGTCCGCCCAGTAGGTCTGCGGATGAATGCTGTTGATGTAGGGACGCCACTCTTGCGGAAAAATGCTGTTGAAATGCCACGGGCGCGGATCGACGCTCATGCCGATGTGGAAATTGGCGGGTAAGGCTTGGCGCAGGCGCGTCATGAAGGGGCGTACGTTGTTGCGCCCGCCCACCCAGTAGCCCGTGAACGGCTCAACATCCAAGATCAGCGAGCGCACGCCGGGTCGGTTGCAGGCTTGCGCCACGAAGTCCGCCTCGGCGGTCGGATTGATGCCTTTGGGGATGTGCCAAGCGTGGAATTCGAGGTTTGCTGCCGCCAACTTGCCGACCCATCGGTCGATATCGGCGAGTCCGCGAATGGCGAGGTCGGGCTTGGGATCGCCGCGCCCGATGTTGCCCATCCACTCGTTCGCCTCGCCGATCTTCACCCAGACGGCTTCCACAGCCGGGGCGAACTCTTGCAGCACCGCGATGATGTCATCGATGGTATTCTCAGCCACCGTGCGCCCATGCACGTACCAGACAGCCACTTTGCCGTTATACACGGTCATGGCAAGCTCCCTTCAGCGCAAACTTTTTCATAACCGCGAATTGTAGCCTTGATCGCGCCTGAGAGAAAACTCAGCAGCTCATTCAGACGGTCGGCTTTTTCGGGCGCGTTGACCTCACAGCGGCGAGAACACTTGAGTAGAAGTACCCAAATATCGCCCTACTTCATCAATGCGCAGTATAATTGGAAAATAGTTTAAAGTCCGCTGTGCATTGTCAGGCGGGCGTAAAAGTATTTTTCGAAAGCAGGCGAGTCGCTGATGAACTACGACGAGTGGAATCAAAAGCTTTTAGAGTATTTGACGGCGGGCGTGCCAACTGGCTCGCCGATCTACCTGACAATCGACGATGAAGCCCTGCAGGAGATCGGCGCCTCTGAAGGGGCTGTCAAGGACTTCGAGATGGCAATTCAGGAGCGTTGCCTCTTCAAAGGTCGCGTGAAAATCCCTCGCCCTCCGAGTCAGCCCCGCGATGAAGCGCCGCCCTATCTGGCTTTCCTATGCGCGATGGCGCTGGCGGCGCATCGCATGGGCGATGACGCTCATCCGAACAATTTCTTTGTCCATTTCAACAAGATTTTGGACTTGCGAGATCATCAAGGGCGCCCGCCGGGCTTGGAATATGGCTTAGAGGAGGATTTG
>CALKXH010000057.1 GCA_938005675.1 uncultured Anaerolineae bacterium | reverse complement strand
GCAAGCGCCGCCTGAAGATGATCGGCAACGTCGAAGTGCCGCAAGAGGCGTTCATGGCGGTGCTGAAACTGGACGACGAAGACTAGCCCGAGCGACCGCGCCGTGAAGACATACCTCTGCCGCCGCGCAGAGGTATTTTTTACCTTCCAGTACGAGCCGCCTGAAATCCGCGTCGGCTTGTTAGAGCGCTCTGAGGCGTTTTTCGAAGTCCGCCGTTGCAGCCCTGTCCGACCCGTTGAGGGCGCTGAACGAAATAAAGCTGAAACAACTCAGACAAAGCGCGTTATAATTGAAAACAGAGACGCCTAGCCGATCAGGATGCGCTTATGTCTGACCGAACGGATACTCACACGGCGCTCAGCCCGCGCCAACCGATGGAAGAGCCCGACTCCGTCAGCGGAATGCCCGTCGAGGAGCTCATCCGCATCGCCCGCGAGACGACCGCGCGCATCCGCAACGAAGACCGCAAACGCCTGCAGAGCGAAGCCTCCGAGAGCCGCCAGAGCATCCAGAGCGGCGTGCCGCATCTGCTGCAGCAATTCTTCATCGGCAAGCTCGATCTGGACGAGGAACTCAGCCGCCGCTTCCCCAATCCGCCGCTGCTCTCCTCCGCCACCTTCGATCCGCCGCCCGGCAAACGCGCTCGCCGCGGCTTCGCGCAGTTCAAGGCGCAGGACGAATCCGCCAGCCTGAACATCGATCTGCAGGGCATCGACGGCACCTTCGAGGCAGATTTCGTCTACGGCGGCATGATCGCCGCCCACTTCACCTTCGGCGCCATCGCCGATGCCCAACGCAAACGCTTCCTCGACCTGATTCGGCGGCGCACCGGCACCAGCATCCTCTGGACGGCCAAACGCTGGGAGCGCGATTACCTCGTCGTCAGCGCCCACGAGGGCTTCGCCCGCATCTACGCTTTCGGCATCCATCAGCTCAACGCCGCCTGCCGCCTGCCGCCTGAGCCCTTCCGCCAACTGATCCACTGGCTCGCCACCTTCTGGGTGACCGATACCGAGACCACCGCCCTGCGCAAAGACGTGGCGGGCGACGCGCCCTCTTGGTAGCCGCCCTGCTCGCCCGCCCATAGCGCGCGCTCGCCCGTCGGCGCGTGCTATAATTCACGCCCGACTGATCCGTGAACCACACCTAGTCAGGAATTCCCTATGACCAGCCAGAAGAAGCACTTTCAGCATGTGATCATGGCGCTCCATCAGTTCTGGGCAGGGCAGGGCTGCTTGCTGTGGCAGCCGCACAACGTGCAAGTCGGCGCGGGGACGGGCAATCCCGCCACCTTTCTGCGCGTGCTGGGCAGCGAGCCGTGGCGCGTCGCCTACGTCGAGCCGAGCGTCCGCCCCGACGACGGGCGCTACGGCGAGAATCCCAACCGAATGCAGAGCTACTACCAGTATCAGGTCATCCTCAAGCCCGATCCGGGCAACCCCCAAGAGCTATACCTGCAAAGCCTAGAGGCGCTCGGCATCGACCTGCGCCGCCACGACGTGCGCTTCGTGGAAGATAACTGGAAGTCCCCCGCTTTGGGCGCCTGGGGCTTGGGCTGGGAGGTCTGGCTGGATGGGCAGGAGATCACGCAGTTCACCTACTTCCAGCAGAGCGGCGGCTTGCGCCTCGATCCGATCAGCGTCGAGATCACCTACGGCATCGAGCGCATCGTCCTCGCCTTGCAAGGGCGCGATGCCGTCTGGAATATCCAGTGGACGGATGAGATCACCTACCGCGACATCTTCCTGCAGAGCGAGATCGAGCATTGCCGCTACTACTTCGATGTGGCGGATGTGGAGGCGCTCAAGCAGGTCTACGATATCTACGAGCGCGAACACGCCCGCGCCCTCGAACACGGCTTGGTCGCGCCCGCCTACGATTACGTCCTGAAGTGCAGCCACCTCTTCAACGTGCTGGATACGCGCGGCGCCATCGGCGTGACCGAGCGAGCCGCTTATTTCCGCCGCATGGCAGCCATGAGCCGCAATGTAGCGAAGGCGTACCTCGCCCAGCGCGAACAACTCGGCTATCCGCTCCAACACATCGGCAAGGCGTGGCGCTACCCCGATAGAAAGACCGCCATCGGCATCCCGACTGCTCAAACGCCCGAACTGCCCGCCGATTTCCTGCTCGAGATCGGCACCGAAGAGCTGCCCGCCGCCGATCTCGATCACGCTTTGGCGCACCTGCGCGCCTTCGTGCCGCGCTGGTTGGACGATCTGCGCCTCCCCCATTACGGAGTCGAGGTCTACGGCACGCCGCGCCGCCTGATCGTCTTCGTGCACAACATGGCGCCCAAGCAGCCCGATGAAGAGCGCCTCGTGCGCGGACCCGCCGCCAACATCGCCTTTGACGCCGAAGGCAAGCCGACTCAAGCCGCGCTCGGCTTCGCCCGCAAGCAGGGCATCGATCCCGCCCTTTTGCAGCCGACCGAGCTTGAGGGCGGCGTCTACGCGGCGGCGCGCGTGCAGATCAAGGGCAGGTCGGCGCTGGAGGTGCTGAACGAGAATCTGCCCGCCTTGATCAGCAGCCTCAAATTCGCCGAGTCGATGCGCTGGAATAGCAGCGGCGTGGCGTTCGCGCGCCCGATTCGCTGGTTCTTGGCGCTCTTCGGCAACTTGCCGCTCTCCTTCGTCTACGCCGAGACGTGGAGCGCGCCTTTCACGCGCGGCGCCCGTCCGAAAGGCTCGCCGCAGCTGGCGATCAGCTCGCCGGCTGAGTATTTCGCCGTCATGCGCCGCGAGGGCATCCTCGTCGATCCCGCCGAGCGCCGCAGCGTCATCCGCACGCAAGCCGAGCAGCTGGCGGCGCAGGTCGGCGGCAAGCTGCTTGAAGACGAGAGCCTGCTCGATGAGGTCGTCAACTTGGTGGAGCAGCCCACGGCGTTGCGCGGGACGTTCGCGCGGCGTTACCTCGCCCTCCCGCGCGAGGTGCTGATCACGGTCATGCGCCACAAGCAGCGCTACTTCGCCGTCGAGGACTTGAACGGCGAGCTGTTGCCTTACTTCATCGCCGTGCGCAACGGCGACGATCAGTTCCTTGAGGAGGTCATTCAGGGCAACGAGCACGTCCTGAACGCCCGCTTCGCCGATGCCGACTTCTTCTTCAAAGAGGATTTGAAGCGTCCGTTGGCGGAGCGCGCCGAGCGCCTTAAAACGATGACCTTTCAGGAGAAGCTCGGCTCGCTCTACGATAAGACCGTGCGCCTGACTCGCTATGTGCAGCCCCTCGCCGAGCGGCTCGCCCTCAGCGAGGATGAAGTGCGGGTCGCGGCGGAGGCAGCAGCCCTCGCCCGCGCCGATCAAGGCACGCAGATGGTCATCGAGATGACGGCGCTCGAAGGCGTGATGGGGCGCGAATACGCCCTGCGCGAGGGCAAGCCGCCCGCCGTGGCGCAGGCGATCTTCGAGAGCTACTTGCCGCGCGCTGCCGCCGATCAGCTGCCAGAGAGCAAGGCGGGCGCGCTCTTGGCGCTGGCAGACCGCCTCGATAGCCTCGTCGGCTTGTTCGCGGTCGGCTTGGCGCCGACTGCCAGCGCCGATCCGTTCGCCTTGCGGCGCGCCGCGCTGGGCGCCGTGCAGATCATCATCAAGCACGCCTTCAACGTCAGCCTGAGCGATCTCTTGCCGATCTTCGCCGCCGAGCAGCCCGTGCCCGTCCCGTCGGAGACGTTAGAGCAAGTCCAGCACTTCATCGTCGGGCGGCTGGAGAACCTGCTTCGGGATGAGCACGGCTTGCCGCACGATGTAGTGGCAGCCATCCTGCGGGAGCAAGGCGATAAGCCCTACCGCGCGCTGCAGGGCGGGCGCGAATTGGCGGCGTGGGTCGCCAAGTCGGAGTGGAGCGCCATCCTCGACTCGTTCGCCCGTTGCGCGCGCATCACGCGCGATAAGCCGCGCTACGCCCTGCGCGCCGAGTCGCTCACGCCCGCCGAGGCGCAAGCGCTTTACGCGGCGGCGCAGCGCGCCCACGCCGCCCTAGATGCCGACTCGAACGTGGGCGCTTTCCTGAGCGCCTTCGCCGAGCTCGTGCCGCCCATCACCACTTTCTTCGATAAAGTGCTGGTGATGGATGAAGATGCCGCTGTGCGGGAAAATCGGCTGGCGCTGCTGCAATACATCACCGATCTAGCGCGCGGACGCGCCGATCTCAGCCAGCTGAGCGGCTTCTAGCGCCCCGATCAGCGTCTGATCCTCCGCCAGACCGACCAGCTGCACGTCCGTGAGCAGGTTGCTCAGGACGTGCGGCACGACGCAGCGCACGCGCAGGAAGTTATCAGTGTAGCCATTGTTGACGAAGCCGCGCTCGCTCGCGCCGCTGATCGCCTCCCACAGGACGGGGCGGCGTTGCCCGATGAAGCGCTCGGCGAAGCGGCGGGCGCCCTGAGCGGCGAGGGCGAGCAGCGCATCGGCGCGCTGGCGTTTGAGCGCCTCTGGCACTTGATTGGGCAGGCGGGCTGCCGCCGTGCCTTCGCGCAGGCTGTAGCGGAAGACGTGCAGGGCGGCGAAGTCCATCTCTTCGATGAAGGCGCGGCTGATGGCGAATTCGGCGTCGCTCTCGCCCGGAAAGCCGACGATCACGTCGGTGGCGAGGGCGACGTCGGGCATGATGGCGCGCGCCTCAGCCACCAGCGCGCGGAAAGACGCCTGCGTGGTGCGGCGCGCCATGCGCTTGAGGGTGGCGTCGCAGCCGCTCTGCAGCGGCAAGTGCAAGTGGCGGCACAAGCGCCGATCCTCCCACAGCTTGAAGAGATCGGGCGGCAAGTCCCACGGCTCCAGCGAGGAGAGGCGCAAGCGCGGCGCGTCGGTATCGCTCAGCAGGGCGCGCAGCAGGTGATAGAGCCCGTCGGGCTGCCCCAAGTCGTGACCGTAACTGCCCAGATGCACGCCCGTCAGCACCAGCTCGCGGTAGCCGCCCGCCACCAGTTGTTGCGCCTCCGCCACCACCTCGGCGATGGGGCGACTCCTGCCTTTGCCGCGCGCCACGCGCGTGAGGCAGAAAGTGCAGTGTCTATCGCAGCCATCTTGCACCTTGAGGAAGGCGCGCGTCCTGCCGCCGACTCCGATCAGGGCTTGGCGGGCGATTGGCTCACGATCGAAGGGCTGCGGGGCGGCTAAGGGCGCGCCCGTCACAATCGAGACGAGCGACTCTTTGGCGTGATTGTCGATCACGTACGCCACGCCCGCCATCGGGCGGACTGCCTCAGGAGCGAGGTGAGCGTAGCAGCCCGTCACGGCGATCTTCGCGGTCGGATTCGCCCGATGCAGCCGATGGATGCTCTGGCGGCTGCTGCGGACAGCCTCTTGGGTCACGGCGCAGGTGTTGACGACCATCAAGTCGGCTTCGGCGGGCGAGTCGGTCAGGGCGTCGCCGTTGGCGGCGAATTGGCGGGCGAGGCTATCCATCTCGCTCTGATTCAAGCGGCAGCCGAGCGTCTTCAAGTGGACTCGCATGGTCATTCACCGATAAAATCAAGTAATGGACGGGTTCGATCCCTTGCCCTAAATCTAGCAGAAGGGTGCGCGCGTGGCGAAAGCCCAGCCGCTGATAAAGCGCCAAAGCGCGCGGATTGCTCTGCGCGGCGCCGATCTCGATCAGGTTGCGGCGCTGGGCGCCGAGCGCGATCAGGCGCTGGAGCAGCGCCGTGCCGATGCCGCGCCCGCGCTGCGCCTCCGTCACGCTCAGATCGCTGATCTCAGCCGCGCGCGCCCACAGCGTGAGCTGCCCGAAGCCGACGATCTGCCCCTCCAAGCAGGCAACCACGCCCGCGCCGCGCCCGCAACGCCACAGCGACTCGGCGCGCGCCACCAGCTCGCCGACTTGGGCGGCGCTCAGCTGCGGGAAGCACGCCCGCCAGAGCGACTCGGCATCGGCGGGCTGAGCGAGCCGAAAGGTCAAGCCGTGCAGCATCAGATCGCCTGCGAGAGCGCCGCCAGGACGGTCGGCAGCAATTGTTTCTTGCGCGAGACCACGCCGCGCGCATCGAGCGTGCCGTCATCGAGGCGCGGATAGGGCAGCGCGGCGATCAGGCGCTCCTGCCCGACGGCGACCAGCCGACTGTTGCCGCGCACCACGTCGGTGACCAAGAGCAGGGCAAGCGCGAGCTTGTTCGCCTCCAGCAGCGCCTCAAGGGCTTGAGTCAGGTCGGCAAGGCGCGGAGTCAGCTCGCTGAAGGAGGTCACCTCCACTTGGGCGATGCCGGCGGCTAAGCCGTTGGTCTCGTAGAACTTCAAGTCGGCTTTGATGACCTCCTCGGCGCGGCGCTCGCCCAAGCCGGCGCCCGCCGAGAGCAGATCGCGTCCGAGCGCCTCAAGCGCCTCGCGCCGATCCTGCCCCTCGGCGAGGCGCGCCGCCTCAGCGAGGCGCAGGGCAGCCCGCTCGTCGCGCGGAGTCGTGGTCGGCGAGCGCAAAACGAGCGTATCGGAGAGGATGCCGCACAACAGCAAGCCAGCCAGCGGCTCAGGCGGAGTCAGCTCATGCTCGAAGGCGCGCTCTGCCACGAGGGTGGAGCAGCTGCCGACCGGCTCCACGCGGAAGCGGATCGGCATGGCAGTGGGCAGGTTGCCCAGCCGATGGTGATCGAGCACTTCGAGCAGTTCGGCGTCCTCAATGCCGGCGACGGCTTGCTGCGGCTCGTTGTGATCGACGATCACGACCTTGCGGCGCGGCGGCGCCAACAACGCCGATTTGCGCACCAAACCGACGTAAGTGTTCTGCTCATCCACCACGAGGAACTCGTCTTGCGTCGCGCGCAGGACTTGCCCCAGCACGTCGCGGATGCGCTCGTTGGCGCGCAAGGTCAGGCTGCTGCCATCCAGCACGCTCTCGACCTTCTGGTCGAGGCTGCGCGCCAACTCCAAGACCGAAGTCGAGCTGAGCGCGTCGGCGAGGCTGGCGAAGAGCGCCTCGCCGGAGAGCAAACCGAGCGGCTTGCCGTCGGCGTCCACCACCGGGACGGGGTGGCGCGTCGCCGCCATGCGCTGCACGGCGGCGAGGAGGGTCTCGCCGCGCCGCAACGCCTCCAGCGGCTCGATCAGGTCGCCCACGCGCCCGTAGACGTCCGCCACGAGGAGCGGCGGCTCGGCGCCGAAGCGGGCGAGGGCGAAGGCGGTCTGGGCGTTGACCTCGCCGGTGCGGGCGGCGGTATAGGTCGCCTCGCCCAGCGCGCTCAAGAACCATGCGTAGCCCATGGCTGAGGCGATCGCATCCATATCCGGGTTGCGATGCCCGATGACCAAGATCGACTCTGTTTCCGTCATAAGACCCTAGTGTGCGTTGATTAGACCTGCGCGCATTTTAGCGCACAGGCTCGCTGTGGGGTAGCTTTTTGCTGGCGCGGCGGCGC
>CALKXH010000056.1 GCA_938005675.1 uncultured Anaerolineae bacterium | reverse complement strand
GAGCGGCGGCGTACGGATCGTTTCGAGAGGTGTAGCGCGGCTTGACTCTGCGATACCACTCCCAGAAAGCCTCGCGGTCGCGCGGATCGGGCGGCGTCGAGGCGCGAGTCTTGGAGGGCGGCGTCCAATCAGCAGTGTAGGCGGCGGCATAAGCGGCGAGATTTGCCTCTCGGCGTTGACGGTCGTACTCTTGGCGGCGGGCAGCGTCGCTCAGCACTTCGTAAGCCTCGTTCAGGCGGCGGAACTGTTCGGTTGCCCAAGCCACCCGATGCGGGTTGCGGTCGGGATGAACTTCCTTTGCCCGTCGGCGGAACGCCCGCTGCACTTGCTTTAGGCTGGCATCGCTCGGGATGCCCAGCAAACTGTAAAAGTCGTTCTGAGGATCGTAACGGACGACGCGGGACTTCACAGCACTCACTACCTGTACAGCTCTACGCCTGCTCTTGATTTTAGAGCAACAGCCTCACTTTTGCACATCAAAATGTTGTGTTAGAGGGCGTCACTTGCCGATCAGTTGGCAGGCTTCGTCGCCCATCGAGAGGGTCTGCCACGCCTGATCGGGGCGCGCCCGCTGATAGCAGGCGCATTGACGGCTGGGCAGGGCGCCAGCGCGCTCGGCGTTCCCCTGCCAGACCACAAAACGCACCTCGATGAGCGTGCAGATGACCTCGCCGCCCTCTGCGGGCTGGGCGGGCGCGCGACGCTGCGAGGTGGCGATGCCCACCCCGCCGATTGGCACATCGCGCAGCAGCCAGATGCGGAAGGCATCCTCAGGCACGTCGCTCCATTGGATGGCGATCTCGCCCTGCGAGACGAGGGCGATCACGAAGCACGGCGCGAACATCAGCGCCAACCACGGCACGAATAGCACGGCGCAGCCGAGGCGCCTGAGGGCTTTACGCACGGATCGTCTCCCCTAGAGGGCTCGCTGCGTTCAGCGCAACGAGTCCCACACCTCAAGTTTACTGCTGACGCGGCGGATGACCTCATCGGTGAATTCGGTCGTGCTGGCGTGTCCGCCCAGATCGGCGGTGCGCACGCCCTGATGGACTGCTTCGAGGGTCGCCTCGTAGATGGCGCGGCTGGCGCGCTGAGCTGCCACGTCCGCCATGTGCGAGAGCAAGGCGGCGCCCGCGAGGATCATCGCCATCGGATTCGCCACGTTTTTGCCCTGCAAGGCGGGCGCTGTGCCGTGCGGCGCTTCAGTGACCACCACGCGCACGTTCATATTCTCATCGAAGCTCAAAATCTGCGACTCGGCGCCGGCAATTGAGCCGAACATCTTGATGACGAGGTCGGAGAGCAAGTCGCCATCGCGGTTGAGGGTCGGGATGACCAGCGCCTCGCCGCTGGTATCCAGCAGGAGGGCGTAGGTGGCGTCGATCAGCTGCGGATCGTAGCGCACGTGCGGATGCCGCGCTGCGGCGGCATCCAGCTCTTCTTTGAACATGCCCTCATAGACGGGCGAGACAGTATATTTCGGTCCGCCGAAGACCTTGGCGCCGGTCTTGGCGGCGTGCGTGAAAGCGTACTCCGCCACCACGCGGCACGTCCGCCGCGAGAGCTTCTCGGTGCGGTAGGCGCGCTCATCCAAGCCCTCGCCCTCGCGCCATTCTTTGGCGTTATAGGCGTCGTCAACCGCCATGCGCACGACCGTGATCGGGGCGTAGACGCCCACGTAGGGGCGCACTGAGGGGATGCGCCGTCCGGTGCGCAGGATCACCTCGCCTTTGATCGCCTCGCGCAGCAGGGCGTTGGGGCTGCCGACGTCGCCCTTTTGCTCTGGCGTGATGGTGGCTGCCTTGATGCCGTAGCCGAACTGGTTGAGCGCCTCGGCTGCCTCATAGACCACGCCGTTTTGAGTGGCGCGCCGATTCTCTAGCGAGAGATCGAAGGGGATGAACTCCAGGTCGTAGCGGATGACGCTCGGTTGCAGCACGCGCAGCGCCTCGACCAGCAGCTCTTGACCGGTCTGGTCGCCTTGTAGCACAACAATGGTTGGTTTGGACATCACACCGTCACTTTCAGGGCTAGGCTAGGACGTTCTCGATCATGCCCAGTCGAGCGAACGCCGTCAAGGGCGGCTCAGCCGCTCGGAGCAGCTTGCTGGCGCAGAGCGATAGCGCGCTCGATGGTCTTGATGAGAGCATCCATACTGGCGGGCTTCGGCACCAGCAGGTCGGCGCCCGCCTCGATGCGGCGCGCTTCAAGGTTGTTGGCTTGGTAGGCGGTCACGAAGACGATGGGCAAGTTGTGCGTGGTTGGATGCAGGCGCAACATCTTGCAGACCGTGAAGCCATCCAGTTTGGGCATCATGATATCGAGCAGGATGCAATCTGGTCGCTCGATCTCGGCGAGGGTCAGGGCGTGGGCGGGGTCGGGGGTGATGATGGCTGTGTAGCCGATCAGCTCCAGCATCATCTTGAACAGGTTGAGGGTATCCATTTCGTCGTCGACGATCAGGATGCGTTTCATAGTGTGCCTCAGGGTACAGCAGTGGGCGTCAGGACGGGTAAGACGATGATCCCGCGCGAGGGGTCGGTGGCGGAGATCGCCGCCAACGCCGAAAAGATCGCCACGCCCGCGAAAATCGCGGCTGCCGTGCGGTCATCGCGCCCGCGCAGCAACGAGAAGGTGCCCGGCAGCACCAAGACGAAGAAGAGCGAGTACAGAAAGTAGACCCAGCGCAGCGGCTCGCCCGCCAAGGTGCGCAGCAGCCAGACCACCAAGCCGGCGATGCCCAAGAAGGTCGCCGTCCACATGGCGCCCCAGAAGTTGCCGCTCAGCCCCTCGCCGCGCAAGGCATTCAAGCCCGCCCACAGCCCCAAAAACAGGCAGAACAGGATGTAAGCGTTGCTCAAGATCAGACCGAGTGAATCGATCAAGTTGGTCATGGCGTCTCACAAGCGCGCTTGAAACGATTTCCCAAACGGATTATAGCGGAAAAGGCTGTGGTGCGTTAGCGGCAAGATCGGCGTGAGCGCCGTCTCTGGCACGGCGCTCAGGCGCTGCTCAGATGAACTGATGGGAGTCCGGCTGCATGACGATCTCGTTGACGACGGCGGGGCGGGGCGCGTTCAGGGCGTAGAGGGCTACATCCGCCGCTGCTTCCGCCGTGAGCATCTTGCCACGATCCACGCGCATCTCAATGCTATCCCAAAAGCTGGTATCCACGCCGCCCAAGTACAGCAAGGTGAAGCGGATGCCGCGCTTGTTGAATTCCTCGCCCAGCGCCTTCACCCAGCCAACCACGGCGAACTTTGAGGCGCTGTAGCCGCCTGAGTTGCGCATGACGTGCCGCCCCAAAATGCCGACTGGCACCACGAAATGTCCGCCGCCGTTGTTGAGCATGTGCGGGATGGCAGCCCGCGTGATGTGGAACAGCCCCTTGAAATTGGTCTCCCACATGCGATCCAGCTCGGACTCCTGCAGCTCTAGAGCGCCTTTCAGCGCCCCGACGCCCGCGCCGTAGTACACGGCATCGATGCGCCCGTAGGTCGCCTGCGTCTCGGCGATCAGGTTCGCCACGTCGCGCTGGACGGTCATATCGGCGCTGATGGCGAGCGCCTGCCCGCCCAGCGCCTTAATCTCATCGGCGAGCGCGTTCAGCTCGACGTACGTGCGCGCGCTCAGGGCGAGCTTGGCGCCTTGCGCCGCCAACTTCAGCGCCAAAGCGCGCCCGATGCCGCGCCCGGCGCCCGCGATCAGGATAACTTTCTGCTCCATAGCTCTCTAGTCCACTCTCAGGATAATTTTGCCGATGTTCTGGTTGCTCTCCATGTAGCGATGCGCCTCAGCCGCTTGGGAGAGCGGGAAGACGCGGTCGATGATCGGCTGCAGCGCGCCGCTCTCGAAGCGCGGCAGGGCGAAGGCTTCGAAGGCGCGCGTCAAGGCGATCTTCTGCGGCAACGGCATACGGCGCAAGGTCGTGCCGCTCACTCGCAGACTCTTAGTCAGGATCGGGGCGAGATCGAGGTTCGCCTTCGAGCCGCCCAAGAAGCCGATCAGCATCAGCCGCCCGCCGATGCTCAGCGCCTCTAGATTCGCCGCCCAATTCGGCGCGCCGACGCAGTCCAAGATCAGATCGACGCCGCGCCCGTCCGTCGCGCCGCGCACAGCGACGGCAAACGCCTCGTGCTTGTAGTTGATGGCGAGCTGAGCGCCCAGCTCGCGGCACTTGGCGAGTTTTTCGGGCGTGCCAGCCGTGGCGAAGACGCGCGCGCCCGCCTCGCGCGCCAACTGAATCGCCGCCGTGCCGACTCCGCTGCCCCCGGCGTGGATCAAGACGCTCTCGCCCGCTTGCAAGCCGCCTAAGGTGAACAGATTCAGGTACGCCGTCAAAAAGACCTCCGGGAGGGCGGCGGCTTGCTCCCACGTGAAAGCGGGCGGCACGCGCATCGCCATGCCGACGGGCACGCGAGCGTACTCGGCGTAGCCGCCGCCCGTCACCACCGCCATCACGCGCTCGCCGATGGCGAAGGGCGCGCCCTCAGGCGCGTAGACGACCTCGCCCGCCGCCTCCAAGCCCAGAATCGGTGAGGCGTCGGGCGGCGGCGGATAAGCGCCTCGCCTTTGGAGCAAGTCGGCGCGATTGAGGGCGGTGGCGCGCACGCGGATCAGCAGTTCGTCGGCGGCGGGCTGCGGATCGGGCGCCTCGCCCACGTACAGCACCTCCGCGCCGCCCGCCGAGTCGTACAGCACGGCGCGCATGGCTATGCCTTCAGCGCCGCCTGCGCCTGCGCCTTAGCGTCGCGCATCTGCGCCATGTGATCGTCCCAGTGCAGCAAGCCCAGCAGCAGATTAGCGGGCGCGTTGAGCTGCCCGAAGAACGCGATGTACTGTTCGGGCATCTCGCGGAAGACGTCGAGGTGCGGCGGGTCGGGCAGGGTATCGAGGTAGGCGAGGCACATGCGGCGGCTCTCCTCCAAGCGCCCGATGACCTGCTCGCGGCGCGTGAACGTCCGCCAGTCGGGCTCGTAGCGCAGCCTGCCGCCGACCGTCACGCCGCGCCCCAGCAGCGAGCAAAACGCCGCGCCCTCTTCGAGGCTGGCTGTGACGTGCAGCACCAGGTGCGCCAAATTCCAGCCGATGTGCTGATCCGCCTCAGGCGCGAAGGGATCGTGCGCCTCAGGATCGTGCGGCTCGAAGGTGAGGGTGGCGTCGTCGCAGTCCGCCAGCAGATCGAGCGTGGCGTCGTAGTAAGCGTTCAGGGCGAGGCGCAGCTCGTGAAAGCCGAAGCGCCCTGCGAAGTCCAGCAGCTTGAGGCTGCCCTCGCGCACGGGCGCGAAATCAATCAGCATGGTGAGACCTCTCCGTGGGGCATCCAGACTTTCACGAATTATCGCAGAGGGCGCTCGAAATGCCGAACGGCTCAAATGCGCTCGGCGTTGAGCTGCTTTTCGCGCTCCAGCACGATCTGGGCGAGTCGCTCGACGGCGATGCGCTGCTTGCGGTAGAAATCGGCGTCGCTCATCGCCAGCTTACGGGCGACATCGCGCACCTTTTGCCCTTTGACGAAGCGCAAGTCGAGGATGTTGTAGAGCGTCCACTCGGCGGCGGTCAGGCTGTAGGCGCTCTGCGGCTTGAGCGACTCGATGGCGCTGTTGAGGACGGCGCGGACGGCTTTGGCGGCGTCGCCGCCTTGCTCTGAGAGGGCAGCTTGCACTTGTTGCAGGCGCAGCAGACGGCTATCGGTCAGGCGGGCGCCGCCCCAATAGTCGCGCAGGGCGCCCCAGACCACCTCGCTGAACTCGCTGAGCGTCTCGGCGGCGGTTTGCTCGGTCAGGCGGGCGGCTTCGGCGGCGTTGCCGTAGCGCACGCCCTCGCTACTGATGCCGACGCTGGCGCTCACCTCGATGATATCCTCAAGGCGGGCGAACAGCTCGGCTTGCAGGCGTTGATCGTCCAGCACGCGCGCTGCGCGCTGATACAGCACGCGGAAGACCGTCTCTTCTTCCTTCTGCAAATTGGGCGTTGTGTTGCGCGCCCAGATGCCCAAGACGCCGATCAAGCGCCCGCCGCGCGCGCTGCGCAACGGAATCAGCCAGAAAGACTGCCACGCCACGAGCTCAATAGGCGCTTCGGCTCGTGTGCCGTTGGCAGCGCCGTTGCCGTTCGCCTCGAACAGCCCGCCTAGGCGCGCCGCCTCAAGCGACTCTAACGTCGGCTGCAACGAGCCGACCTGCTGCTCAAAAGCGACTCGCTCGCCGTTCAGCGAGACGACGAAAGCGCTCGGCACGCGCAGATAATCGCAGATGGCGGCGAGGGTCGCCTCGAGGAGCTGCTTGGCGTCATCGCGCGTGAGCAGGTGCTGGCTGAGCGCCTGCAATTGACGGGCTTGCTCCTGATCGTCAGTGTAGATCAGCTTCTGCTCGAGGATCGGGATGAGCAGCGTGAAGAGCCACTGCAAGCCCATGACCGTCGCCACTGCCACGAAGGGCATCAAGGCGTTGCTGGGGATGCCCACCACCGAGAGGCGCGGCACGTACAGGATCACGACCAGCACGGCGATGCCGGTGATGGGTCCGCGCAGCATGAAGCTGAGCAGCTCCGCCTTGATCATGCGGTCGGGCTTGCGCGGACCGAAAAAGGCGAGCGGATACGCCATGAACGCCAACATCAGCACGATGCCCAAGTTGCCGACGTTGATGAGCAGCCACAGCAAGGCAGCATCGGCGGCTTTGGCGTTGGGGAAGAGCAGCGAGAAAGGGAACACGCCCGCCATCGGCGTGATCAGGGCGAAGAGCAGGTAGGTCATGCGCCGATAAGTGGCGCGAGTCAGGCAGCGGCGGCGGGCGCGCAGCACGTTATTGAAGGCGAAGACCGAAGCGACCACGAAATACAGCACGAAGAGCGGGAAGAGGTCGCCCGCTTGCATCATTTCGAGCGGCTCCAGCATCAGATCGCGCACGAGCAGGTCGGTGGTGGTGGCGAGGACGAAGAAGAGCGCGGCATAAGTGTAGAGCAGGCGCACAGCGCGCCGTCTCCTGCCGCGCGAGCGCAAGCCGGTCGTCGCCAAGAGCTCATCCGAGAGGTGAAAGAGCGCCGCCGGCGCAAAGGCGATGCCCAGCCACTCAAGGCGCAGCAAGGTCTCGATGGTCTGCGGGGCGCGGCTGATGGCGATCAGCACATCGCCGACGTAAATCGCGCTGACGCAGCCCAGCAAAACGCTGGAGGCGCGCGTGACGCGGTCGCGCGGACCGTGCGAGAGGTTGTAGAGCAACATCGAGACGGCGACAATCACGGTGGCTGCCGTCAAGACCTCGTTGAGTTGCCGCGAGAGCAAAATGAACAGTTCGTGGGTCATAGCGAGTCAACTAGCGCACAGTCTGCCCGAAAAAGAGGGCGACATCGCCATTGGCAAAGTACAGGTCGTTATAGCCGCAGAAGACCAAGCCGTTGCGCTGACAAAAACAGATGGCTGGATAGTTCTTGGTCTGCGTCTCGACCGAGAGATGGCGCAAGCCATTTGCCTGCGCTTGAGCGTAGGCGGCGTTGAGCAACGCCGTGCCGATCTTCTGGCGGCGGAAAGGTGCATCGATGCCCAGCTCGACGATCGACGCCGCGCTGCGCTCTGGCTCGAAGCGCAGCAGCAGGTAGCCGCAGACGCTGCCGTTCTTCTCCGCCACCAGCACGCCGCCCAGATTGCGCTCCCAGCCGATGGCGGCGCTGAGCAGCTCGGCGGCGCGCGGATACGCCACGCGCATCAGGCGCGGCAAGCGCGCCGTACGCAAGCCGATCTGGATGGCGCCGCTCTCATCGCCGCGCACATCGATCTGCCAGACGTAATCGGTTTCGTAGGAGAGGTCGAGGGCGAGGCAGGCGGGCAGATCGTCGGGCGTGGCGGCGCGGATAGTCAAGGATGCTACGCTCACCATAAGCCTCCGATTTTACTCGATCAGGCGACAAAAGTGTAGCCTCGAGCGCTCAGTTGGCGAGCGGGCGGCTCGGACGCACCGCCAGCTCGTAGCGCCCTTGCACGCCGTTAGCGTTTTGCACCAAGACGGCGTAGTGCGCGCCCGCTTGCGCTTGAAAATCCAGCCCGATGGCGCCGTCTTGCAGCGAGCCTTCAGCCACCAGCGCGCCCTCCGCCGTCACGACCCGCACGCGCACGCCTTGTACGCCGCGAGCGGCGCTCAAGCTCAGGGCAAGGCGCTCGTCGCGCTCAGGGCGCAGCAGCCACTCGTGGAGCGTCTGCTCAGGGCGCAGGGCGCCCTCAGCCGAGCTCTCCAACGCCAAAGCGCCCTGATAGCTGGCGGCGGGCTGCAGGCGGATCAGGCGCAGCTGATAGCCCAGCGAGACGGGGCGCTCCGCCTGCACGGCGAGGGCGTAGAAACCGTCGCTGGGCAGCACGATATCGGCGAGGCGGCTGCCCGCCGCAGAGCGCAGCGCCGTAGCGAGCGTCTTGCCGTCCGGGCGCAGCAGACTGAGCGTCAAGTTGTCAGGCGTGTCGTCGGGCAATAGCTCCGCCACGATGCGATCCGCCGCCTTGCCGTAAAAGACCCACGCCTGCGCGCCGCCGCCCTCCAGCCGCCCTGAGACGCTCTGGTTGTAGCCGATGCCCTGCGCGCGGGCAATTTGAGCCTGCTCAGCGCTGTGCAGGCGCTTCAGGCGCAAGCGATACAGTCCGCTGCCGCTCTGCAGGCGCGCCACCAGCCGATATTCCCCGCTGTTCGGCAGACTGAACTGCCCGCTGACCGCCAAGCCCGCCTCGAACGCGGCGAATTCGCCCAAGACTCGCCCCTCAGCATCGACGAGCTGCAGCTGCGCCTTCAGATCGGCTGTGGCGCGCTCGAAGATCAGCGCGTAGCGCTCATCGGCGCGCCCGCTGAACGACCAGCTCTCAACGGGGCGCTCGGCGCTCAAAAAGCCGACCACAGGGCGATCCTCGGCGGCGATGGCGCCCTCAGTCGGGAGTTGCACCTCGGCGGGGCGCGCCAAGCGCACTCGATAGGCGCCGTTGGTCTGCCCGCCGGCGCCCAGCCAACGCGTGACGACCAGCAAATACGCCCCATCTTCCGGCAGGCGCAAGGGCGCTAGGCTCACCGAGCCGACCGTCGGCGGGGCGGCGTTGCCCGTCAAATAGGCGCCCGTCGGGCTGTAGAGCGCCAGATCGAGCCGCAGATCGCCGTTCAGCCGCGTCGCCTCGATCTGCACGGGATCGCCCGCGGCGCCCGTGAACGTCCAGTAATCGACGCCGTCGCCGGGCGTGATGCCATTTTGAAGCGCCAGCCCCGCCACCAACGGGCGCGGCGCGGCAGCCGCGAGGTTGCTGGGCAACGAGTCTTGCCGCCGCTGGATGACGAGCGTGTACGGGACGGTCTTCTCGGCGCGCATCACCACGATGTAGCGCCCCTCGGCGGGCAAGATCAGCCCCTGCACTGCCGACTCGCGCGCTTCGAGCGCCTGCGGCGCGGCGGTGGCGAGGACGCGCCCGCTCACATCCTGAATTTCGAGGCGCGGCGCCGGGATCGGCGCGCCGCCGCTGGGCGTGTTGGCGACCACGCTCACGTTGATCACATCGCCCGCCGCCCCGATGAACGCCCAGAGCGTCTCGCGTTGGCTGGCGATCACGCCGCGCACGACTTGGTTATAAGCGACGCGGAAAGCGGCTAGGGCGCGCTCAGAGGGGAGCTCGGCGGGACTGCCCAGCTCCATCAGCAGGCGGTAACTGCCGCTGGTGGTGACGTCAGCGCGCTCGGTCTGCAAGAGGTACGTGCCCGTCTCGGCGATGGGATAGCTCACGATCAAGCTGGAGAGCCCCTCCGCCGTGCGCACCAGCGCGCCCTCCGCCAAGACTTGCCCGTCCGCCTTGAGCAGGAGCAAGCGCGGCTGCAAATTGCCGCCCGTCACCAGCAGGCGCGCCGAGAGGGTCTGCCCCGCCTCAGCCGCCGCTTGCCACAGCCCGCGCGTGCGCACGGCATCCAAGACCCCGTTAGCGGCGATGCCCGCCGTCAAGCTGGGCGGCGCGGTTTGACTCGGGGCGGCGCGCTGGACGGTCAGGCGGTAGCTGGTGGCGACTCCGACGCGACCGGGCAAGACCAAGAGCGTGTAAACGCCATCCTGAGGCAAGGCGAGCCGCTCGATGCCCGCGCTCAGGCTGCGCGCTGCCGCGCTCGTCTCGGCGAGGCGCTGTCCGTCCGGCGCGATGACGATTGCGCTCGGCACGCCCTCGCCGGAGAGTCGCAACACGTTCAAGCTGAGGCTCTGCCCGACTGTCCCGTTCAGCAGCCAGTAGTGCGCCGTCTCAGAGGGGGCAAAGCTGCCGACGACGCTGCTCTCGGCGCTCAGCACGCCGCCGTTGAGCCGATTGACCTTCAAGGCGCTGATCGATTCAAGGTCGAGGGTGAGGGCGAAGGGACTGTAGCGCGCCCGACTGTTGACGGGGCGGCGCACCACCAACTGATAGAAGCCATCGGCGGGCAAGCGGAAGCCCTCTAGCGCCGTCCGCCCAACTCCCAGCGCGCCGCTCGCCAACAGCCTGTCGGCGGGGTCGCGCAGTTCGAGGAGGGGCGGCGCGTCGTCGGTCTGATGCAGCATCTGGGCGACGATTTGATCGCCTTGCCCGCCGTGAAAAGCGTAGCGCCGCTCAGTCGTCTGGGCATCTAGCGCCCCGACCACGCGCGCGCCGTAGGTGATCGGCTGCGCCGCGCCGCCCGATGACTCGGCGCGATTGCGGTAGAGCAAGTTGACGAACAGCTCGTAGTTGCCAGCGCTGCCCGCCAAACGCGCGCCGAAGCGCGTCACCACCACGATGTAGCGCCCGTCTTCGGGCAGCTCAATGCCGCTGAGGACTGCGTTCACGCCGTCGGCATCGTCATTGGCGGCGATGAGCGTCCCATCTTCACGCTCAAGGCGCAGGATGCTATCCAAATTGCCGCTGGTGGCGCGCGTAGTGATGCCGATCACGTCGCCGCGTTGCCCCTCAAAGGCGAGCCGATCAACGGGCGACGCGTCGTTCAGCCGTCCAAGCACCTGCTGCCCATAACGGACTTGGCTGCGCACCGTGCGCGGCTCTTCAACGCCCTCCAGCCGCACGGTGTAGCGCCCCGCCGTCTGACCGAGCGCCCCGCCAAAACGCGAGACCACCAGATTATACGCGCCGCTGTAAGGCAGGCGCAGAGCGCTCAGCGAGACCGCATCGCCATCGTCGGAGTCGGCGCGCGCTAGGATGCGCCCGTCGGCGCTGCGCAGGTGCAGCTGCAAGGAGAGGCTGGCGCCCGACTCGCGGATGGCTTGCGCCGTGATCAGATCGCCCTGCTTGCCTTCAAAGACGTAGGTCTCGTGCGGACGGTCGTCCGCCAAGACGCCGTTGACCGCACTGCCGTAGCTGAGGCGATCAATCTCGGCGACTGGGCGCGGCGTGAAAGCGAGGCTGAGGCGATAGCCGCCCGTGCTGGGCGCGCCATCGGGAGCAGGCGCGCCGCGCACGATCAGGGCGTAGGCGCCATCGATGGGGACGACGAAGTCGTTCTCGCCCTCGCCGCCGATGCGCGCCGTGGCGAGCGGCAACGCCTCTGGCAGGGCGCTCGCCAAGACCTCATCCGTGGCGCTGCGCAGCTCGAGGGAGGGCTTCAGGAAGGGATCGAGCGCTTGGACGCTCACGCGCACGCGCTCGCCGGCTTGCGCCGCGAAGACCCACGTATCGGTCGCGTCGTCGGGATAGAGTGCGCTGATCGCCTCATCGCCGTAGCGCAGCACCCCGCCGATGGCGCGCGCCCGACTCTCGGTCAAACCCAAGCTGAGGGCGTAGATGCTGGCGCCTTCGAACTCTAGGCTCGGATTGGCGACGATGATGCTGTAGCTGCCGTCGAAAGGCAACAGCACATCGGCGCGCCCGCCCGCCCCGTCCAGATCGGCGACGGTCGCCAACGCCACGCCGTTGGCGGCGCGCAGCTGAAAACTGGCGGTGAAGGGCGTGCCGCGTATGTAGCGCAGCGCCACCGAGACCACATCCCCAGCGTTGCCGCTGAAGACCCACGTCTCAAAATTGCGGGCTGCCGTCAAGATGCCGCTGACCGTCTGCCCGTAGCCGATCACGCCGACGGAGCGCGCCTCCGCCGAGAGCCACTGCAAGCGGTAGACGCCCTGCTGCTGCGCCCCGCCCACCACTCGCACGCGGTAGAGTCCGTCCTCAGGCAAGAGGACGTCCTCCAAGCGCAGGCTGCTCTGGGCGAGGGTGCGCGTTTGGGCGGCGAAAATCTGCCCGCTGGTATCCAAGAGCTGCAGGCTGAGCGGGGCGGGCGAGGGCGGCTCAGCGGCGAAGGCGATGAAGCTCACGCGCTGCCCGCGCCGCGCCCTAAAGAGCCACGTATCCTCAGTATCGCCCGCCAGCAAGAAGCCTGAGCGCACCTCGCCCTCGCCGATCACGCCGCCGCCCCGACTCTGCAACCGCGTGGCGCTCAGCAGCCCCAAGCTGAGCGTGTAGCGCCCCTCGATGCGCTCGGAGCGGTTCAAGTTGCTGACCACCAGCTGAAATAAGCCCGTATCGGGCAGGCGCACGCTGCGCAGCTCGGCGTAGTAGCGCCCGTCGGAGGGCGCATCGGCGGCGATCGGGCGTCCGTTCGGTCCGATCAGGCTGAGGGCGGGCGCGATCCTGCCCGTGCTGCGCACCGCTTGGACTGAGATCACGTCGTTGAGCGTGCCCAGAAAGAAGTAGGTGTCCGTCTCAAGGCTGCTCTGCAATTCAGCCGTCACGCTCTGCCCGTAAGCCAGCGGCACGCCATCGAGGACGCGCAACCTCTCGACGAGGGGCTGTGAGTCGAGCGTGAGCAAGTAGCGCCCGCCGTTCAAGCCCATGTTCACGACCAGCGTGTAGCTGCCACCTTGCACGATCCGATAGGTGAAGATCGTAACAGTGCCTTGCGCGTTGAACTGCTCGCCCAGCAAGCGCCCGTTGCGATCCCAGAGCGTCAGGCGGGGGGCGAGGTCGCCTTCGAGGGCGGTGGCGCGCAGCTGAATGACCACGTTCGAGCCGCTGTTGATGCGCCAAGCTTGCACTAAGCCGCCGCTGCCGATCTCGCCGCGCACAGTGGTGTTGAAGAGCAGCGGCGCGATTTGATCGGCGGGCAGCTCGGCGGGGTTGATCAACGGCGTGAGCTGCGCCGCCACCGAGAGCCGAATCGGGGGCGGCGTGGGCGCGGGCGCGTAGCGGTCGGGCGCGCCGACGCCGCTCAGCGGCGCAATGCTGACCTCGCGGGCGGCGGCTGGCTCGAAGGGCTGCTGCACGCCGCTCCAGAGCCGATAAGCGGCAAAATCGCCGACCACGCGCCCGCCGACGATGACTCGATACGCCCCGCTCTCGCTCGCGCCCGCGCCGAGGATGCTCAAGCTTTGATCGCGGCTGGTCTCGCCGCGCGCGGCGGCGATCACCACGCCGTTCGGGTTGAGGACGTACAGCTCAGGTTGCCAGACGGCGGGCGTCAAGTTCTCCAGGCGCAAGTTGATCGACGAGTCGCGCTCAGCCTGCAGCTCCCAGATCGATAAGCCGTTGACGCGCGTGGCAATGCCTTTGGCGGGCTCGGCGGGCTGCAGCGCGCCGCCGTCGGTCTCCTCGACGCGCAAGGTGTAGGCGATGGGCGCCGAGCGTTCCGTCTGCAGAGCTAACTCGAAGACGGCGACGCGGTAGCGCCCCACTTGCGGCAATAGCACGTTCTGCAGCACGGCGCCGCGCTCGCCGCGACTGACGCTCGCCGCCAGCAGCTCGCCGTTCGGATTCAAAAGCGCCACAGCCAGCTTATCGGCGTTGGAGCGCGGCGCAGCGCGCAGGCTGATCACCTGCGCAGTTGTCACGTCGATCCAGCGCGATTGCACCTCGCCGCGCGGCAGGCTGCCCTCGATGGGCGCGTTGAGGGGCATGGCGCCTTGATCGCGCAGCATGGCGAAGCGCTCAAAGGGCAGATTCTCCGCCCCAATTTGCCGCAGCAGCACGCTGTAGCGAAAGCGCCCCGCGGAAGCGCTGCGCAGCTCGATGCTATAAGCGCCCGTGCTGGGCAAGGTGAAGACCTGCTCCAAGCCGATGCCCAGCACACCGCGAAAGAGCGGCAACTCGTTCGGGATGCCAACCGTCACGTCGACTTCAAGAGCGCCGCCGAAGGCTTCCGCCTGCACGCTCAGCGCCAACACATCGCCCGCCGTCCCGACGAAGAACCAATTCAGGGCGGAGGGCGCCTCGGCGTAGCGCGCCCTGCCATAGTGCAAGGTCTGAGGCAGATCGGAGCGCGCCGTCAAGCGGTAGAGCGAGAGGGCAAAATCGACGAACGGGCGCTCCTCATAGCTGGCGGCGCTCACCTCCACCAGCGTGACGGTTTGAGTCGGCAAGTTCAGGGCGATATCGAGCGGACTCAAGCCGCGATACTCGCCCAGCAGCGCGCCGTTGAGCGCGAACAGCCGCACAAGCGCCATGCGATTCGCCCCGTCTAGGTCGAGGCGCAACGCCAAGGCGCCGCCCAGCTCCAAACGGTAGACGGCGCGCGGCTGTTCGTCGGTCAGCCTGCCCTCAACTGTGCGCCCGACCCGCAAGAGCGTGTTCTGAGCGGCGGTGCCGGGGCTGCGCAAATCGAGCGTCAGGCGGTAGCTGCCCGCGCCGCGTCCGCTGCCCTCCCCGGCGCGCCGCGCCACGATCTGATATTCGCCGCTGAAAGGCAGCTGAAAGGCGAGGATGCCGGCATCCAAGCCGCCGCTCGCCGAGTCGTTGCTGCGCAGCACGTCGCCCAGCGGCGAGAGCAAGACCAGAAACGGGTCGAGATCGCCGCTGAGCGCTTGCATTCGGATATCCACCACCGCGCCGCTGTTCGCTTCAAAGCGCCAGACCTGTCGAAAGAGCCTGTTGTCCAGCGCGCCCTCCACAGGCACCCCAAAACGGATGACGCCCGCCTGCTCGGCGCGGACGGGTGTGGGCGTGCTGCCTTGAGCGGCGGCGTGGGGCGCAGCGCCGTGCGCCCACCACAGCAGCGCCGCGCAGACGATCAGGCTGGCGAGGGCTGAGCCGAAGACGCGGCGTGTTCTGATCATGGTGCGTGCCTGTCTGAGTTCGGTTTGCGCCTTATCATAACATGCCCAAAGCGTTTAGAAAACTGAACAATCCACGCGGGAGGGCGGTGGTATAATTCTGCGCGCAATGCCCTCAGGCGGAAGGATGGTAGCTCATGCGGCAAGGACTGGCTTTATTGTGCGGCGTGTTGTTGTTGGCGGCTTGCGGCGGCGCGCCCGCCCCCGAACAGACGCCCGTCTCGCAGCCACAGGGCGAGGTGATCGGCTGGGATCGCAGCCCGAACACCATCGTGATGCGCCTTGATCGGATTATCCTCAACGAATCGCCGCGCGAGCGCTTGAATCGCTTGCCGACTTGCACGCTCTATGGCGATGGGCGGCTGATCTGGGTCAGCTCGGTGCCGCCCTCGGGCGAGGAGGTCTCTGAGACTTACCTCGATGAAGTGACCATGCGCGGCTTTTTGGAGTACATCATCCGCGACCTGAACTTCTACGATTTGCCCGATCTCGCCGCGCAGGAGTTCCCGCCCAGCGAGGATGCCGCCCAAGAGAGCCTGACCTTGAACGTCTCGCGCGGCTTGCGCACCATTCGCAGCTATCGCGGCTGGGCGAACAACGCCTACCTCGCCATCTTCGAGCGCTGCCGCACCCTCAATCCGCAGCGGGCGCTCTTCGTGCCGACGGGCGCTTGGATCACCGTCTACGAAGAGCCGCGCAATCCCGCCCTGCCCGAAGCGGGCTGGTCGCTGGCGGCGCCTTTCCGCCTCGCCGAGGTGGCTGCCAGCGGCGAGGCGCGTTGGGTCAGCGGCGTGGCGCTCACGCAGCTGTGGAACTACGAACGCCAGACTCAAGGGCGCATCCAGTGGGTGGAGAATAACCTGACCTACCGCGTGGCGATCCAAGTGCCGAACATCTCCCGCGACTCGCCACCCCCTCCATCGGACAGCCAGACGCCCACGCCAAGCCCCACCGCCAACCCCTAAGGGCTGAGCGCTGAAGTTTGTGATATACTTACTCAGTACACGGCGCAGATGCCTTCTGAGGACGGGCTGCCAATATGAAACTTATTGTGGCGACAGTGCAAGACCAAGACTCTGATTACACGGTCAGTAAGCTGACTGAGCGAGGCTACCGCGTGACGCAAGTCGGCTCGACGGGCGGCTTTCTGCGGCAAGGCAACACCACGTTGCTGGTCGGCGTGGAGGATGCGCACGTGGCGCCGATCATCGAGCTGCTGAAGACCTCCAGCCAGCGCCGAATGCGCTACATGCCCATGGCGACCGGCACCACGCCCAACGGCATGACCCTCTACAACTATGTGGAGGTCGAAGTGGGCGGCGCCACCATTTTCGTCCTAGACGTTGAGCATTTTGAACAAATCTGATCGCAACTTTTAGCTATGAAGAAACTCATCTTTGCCATCATCATCGCCGATGCCGTCGAGTCCGTCTCGCGGGCTTTGGTGGAGAACAACTTCCCCGTGACGCAGATCGCCAGCGTGGGCGGCTTCCTGAGACGCGGCAACACCACGCTGGTCATCGGCGTGGATGCCGAGCAAGTCCCCGCCGTGATCGCCGTCATCCGCGAGGCGTGCGCGCCCTATAGCAAGGGCGATCATCACGCCGCCACGCTCTTCGTGCTGAACGCCGCCCAATTCATCCAAACATGAGCCTCCCGCCCTGCCGCCCTGAGGACTTCGACTACGCCCTGCCGCCTGAGCGCATCGCTCAGACGGCGGTCGAGCCGCGCGACTCGGCGCGGCTGCTGGTCGTGCGGCGGCAGGACGGCACGTTTGAGCAACGCACCTTCCGCGATCTGCCCGATTACCTCGCGCCCGACGACGCCCTCGTCCTCAACCAAACCCGCGTGATCCCAGCCCGCCTGCGCGCTCGCAAAGTGCCGAGCGGCGGCGCAGTCGAGATTTTGCTCGCCCAGAAATTGGCGGACGCGCGATGGTTAGCCCTGCTGGGCGGCAAGCGTCTGAACGTCGGGACGCGCCTGCGCGTGGAGGGCGCCGACCTTGAGGCGCACATTTGCGAGGCGCGCGAGGGCGCCGAGCGCGTGCTTGAGTTCAGCGCGCCCGTCGAGCCGCACTTACCGCACATCGGCGAGCTGCCCTTGCCGCCCTACATCCATCACAAACTCAGCGACCCCGAACGCTATCAAACGGTCTACAGCCGCGTGGAGGGCTCCGCCGCCGCCCCGACCGCCGGCTTGCACTTCACGCCCGAATTGCTCCTGCGCATCCGCGCGATGGGCGTAGCGCTGGTCTACTGCACCCTGCACGTCGGACTGGGCACTTTTTTGCCGCTGCGCGAGGATCAGATCGCAGCGCGCCGCCTGCACGCCGAATACGCCGAGCTATCGCTTGAGGCGGCTGAGCAGCTCAACGCGGTCAAGTTGCGCGGCGGGCGCATCGTCGCCGTCGGCACCACCACCGTCCGCACTTTGGAGACGGCAGCCCTCTACGCGCTCGGCGCGCCGCCCGAACGCCTGCCTCTGGCGGGCTACCAAGAGGCGGAAAGCTGCGCGTGGCGCCCGCTGAGCGCCTTCAGCGCCCCGACCGAGCTGTTCATCATGCCCGGCTTCAAGTTCCGCGCAGTCGACGCGCTCGTCACCAATTTTCACCTGCCCAAGTCCTCGCTGCTGATGCTGGTGAGCGCCTTCGCCGAGCGCGAGCTGATCCTGCGCGCCTACCAGTTCGCCATCGAGGCGGGCTATCGCTTCTACAGCTTGGGCGATGCGATGTTGATCCTCTAGGCAGGCGCTATGTTACTGGCTCTGGATACCGCCACGCGCACGCTCAGCCTCGCCTTGCACGATGGCACAGCCATCTACGCCGAACACACTTGGCAGAGCGATAGCCATCACACAGTTGAGCTGCTGCCCGCCATCCAAGGGGCGCTGCGCCAAGCGCGCCTGACTCCGCGCGATTTGACGCACCTCGCCGTGGCGCAAGGCCCGGGCTCTTTCAACGGCTTGCGCGTCGGCTTCAGCGCCGCCCAGAGCCTCGCCCTAGCCTTGAACCTGCCCCTGATCGCCATCCCGACCCTCGATATCGTGGCGGCGGGGCAGCCGCCTCTGCCAGAGCGCCTGATCGCCTTCGCCCAAGCCGGGCGCGGACGTCTCTGCGGGGCGGCGTACGCTTGGTCGGCTGAGGGCGGCTGGCAAGCCAGCAGCCCGACCGCCATCGAGGCGCCTGAGGCGCTCTTCGCCCGCCTGAGCGCGCCGCACAGCCCGACTCGCGTGGCGGGCGAGGCAGATCGCGCTGTTGACGCCGCCATCGACGCTCTCAATGCGACTCAAGCCCGTCGGTTGGCGCTGGCATCGCCCGCGTGGGCGCTGCGACGGGCTAGTTTCCTAGCGGAGTTGGCTTGGGCGCGCTTTCGGGCGGGCGAGCAGGGCGATCCGCTGCGCGTTGCCCCGTTTTATCTGCATCAGCCGGGCGTGCCGCATCCATAGGGTGAGCGACGATGTACACGCTGCGTTACATGCGCCCGGGGGACATCCCGCCCGTGATGGCAATCGATCAACTCGCCTTCAGCACGCCTTGGTCAGCCAACTCCTACCTGTTCGAGATCAACGACAATCGCAGCGCGCACATGGTCGTGCTGGAGCGCGCGGGCGAGCCGCCTTGCATCGTCGGCTATGGCGGCATGTGGCTGATCGAGGGCGAGGCGCACATCAGCACCATCGCCACGCATCCCGATTGGCGCGGGCAGGGCTTGGGCGAGGTGCTCTTGGGCGGCATGGTGCGGCGCAGCATGGCGCTGGGCGCCACGTATAGCGTCCTAGAGGTGCGCGTGAGCAACGTGCCCGCCATCAACCTGTACCGCAAGTACGAGTTCCAGATCGTGAGCCTGCGCAAGGGCTACTACCGCGATAACAACGAGGATGCCTACCTGATGCACCTCGCGCCGCTAGATGCCGCCTATGCCGAGCGCTTCGCCGCGCGTTGGCGGGCGTTGCAGGCGCGCGTCGCCTTCAGCGATCTGCTCGCGCTAGGACGCCCAGCTGCTGCGAACCGATCCCCTGACTTTGGAGGAGAGCCTTCAAATGACCCAACAACTGCCCCCTGAACAGCGTCGCGCCGCTCTCGAAGCGCTTGCCGCCGAAGTGCGCGCCTGCGATAGATGTCCGCTGCACGCGGCAGGGCGCACCAACGCCGTGCCGGGCGCCGGCAACTCCGCCGCTGAGGTCATGTTCATCGGCGAAGGACCGGGCTTCAACGAAGATCGGCAAGGCTTGCCCTTCGTCGGGCAGTCCGGCAAGCTGCTGGACGAATTGCTGAGCCTGATCGGGATGAGGCGCGCGCAGGTCTTCATCACCAACGTGGTCAAATGCCGCCCGCCCGAAAACCGCGACCCGCTGCCGGAGGAAATCTCGACCTGCACACAAGCCTACCTGTACCGCCAAATCGAGCTGATCGCCCCGAAGGTCATCGTGACCCTAGGGCGCTTCAGCATGGGCTTGTTCTTCCCCAACGCCAAGATCACGCAGATTCACGGGCGAGCGAAGTGGGAGAACGGGCGCGCCTACTTGCCGCTCTACCATCCGGCGGCGGTGCTGCGCAACATGGAGAGCCTGAAGCCGCAAATGGAGGCGGATTTCCGTCAAATCCCGCAGCTGCTGGCGGAATGGGCGAGTCGGCAGAGCGCCGCCGCGCCTGAGAGTCCGCCGCCGCCCGCTGAGCCGCCTCAACAGCTGAGCCTATTTTGAAGCATCTGAGGCGCGCTCGCGCCTCAGCCGTCGCGCAGCAAGACGCGCCCGCCCCGTTCGGCAGACTTGACAGAAAGTTCTAAGCGCCCATGAAATTGCTGATTGTCGCCTCATCGCTCGATCTACGGCAGCCCTTCAGCGCCACGCCCGCTTGGTGGCAGCTGCTCAAGGGGCTCTACGAGATCGGCGTAGACGTCCTCGCCACCACGTATCAAGGCCCCGCCATCGAGACGCTCTGGTGGCGCGCCCTGCCCAATCCGGTGCGCGCACAAGGCGATGCCTTCAAAGCGGTGCGCGCCTTGCTCAAGCGCAGCATCGGCAAGGAGAAGCCCATCGAGACGGTGCGCGGCGGCGAGACCCGCGCCGAGCGTCTGCAGCGCGAGGTGGCTCAGCGCGTGATCATGCCGCGTTGGCGCGCCTTCATGGATCGCACCTTCAAGGCGCACCCCGATATCGACGCCGCCCTCTTCCTGACCATCCCGCTCAATCACGTGGTGGGCTTGGCGGCGCACGTGCAGAGCAAGTTCGGCAAGCCAGTGCTGTACTACGACGGCGACGTGCCCGCCAGCTTGCCGCAATTCGCCGGCTTCGCCAGCGGCTTCAAGATGTACTACGGCGCCGATCTGCGCGAATACACTGCTTTCATCTCGAACAGCTACGGCGGGGCGCAGCTGCTGCGCGATCTGGGCGTGCGGCAGGCGCACGTGCTGTACTACGGCGCCGATCCCGACGTCTTCAGCCCCGTAGACCTCCCCAAAGATATCGACGTCTTCTTTTACGGGCACACCCGCGAGTACCGCGAGGAGTGGATCGATGGGATGCTCACGGCTGCCAGCCGCGCCCTGCCCGAGGCGCGCTTCGCCGTGCGCGGCAGAGGCTTGGGCAGTCTGGGGCGCGCCCAGATGCTGCCGTATCTCTCTTTCAGCAAGCTGCGCGAGTACGCTTGCCGCGCCAAGATCAACTTGTGCATCACCCGCAAGGCGCACGCCTCTGTTTTCGCCTCGTCCAGCTCGCGCCCGTTCGAGTTGGCGAGTTTGGGCGCTTGCATCGTGGCGAACCCGTACTTGGGCATCGAGACGTGGTTCGAGCCAGAGCGCGAGATCATCGTGGTGCAGAGCGCCGACGAGGCAATCGAGCGCTATCGCTGGCTCCTGGCGAACGACTCGGCGCGCGAAGCCATCGGGGCGGCAGCCCGCCGCCGCCTCTTGGCGGAGCATACCTTCCGCCAACGCGCCCGCGAGCTGACTCAGATCGTCGGGCAGTATTTGTGATGGGCGCGTGGCTGCTCGCGCTGCTCGCCTTGAGCAGCCAGTGGTTCTGGGCGCGGGCGCTCCTGCGCGGCGACCTCCCGCTAGCGGCGCTGACGGCGCTCGGCTTGGGTGGCGGCGCGATCTCGCTCGCCGTGCTGTGGCAGGGGCTGCTCGGCGCGACGATCACAGCGCAGACCACGCTCGCAGTCTGTTTGGCGCTCGGCGCGCTCGGTTGGTTGTACGGGCGGCGCGTCGGCGGCGACTGGGAGCGCCTTGAAGCGCCCTATCGCTTGCCGGCACAGCGCGCCGCCATCGCTGTGCTGCTCTTGATGGCGGCGCTGTGCCTGTTCAACGCGGCGTATTGGTTCTACAACCGCGACGATGCAATTGCCATCTACGCGCGCTTCGGCAAGCAGATCGCTTTGACGGGCGCGTTGCCGCCCTTGAGCGCCGAGTCGCTCTACGAGGCGTACCCGATGTTCTTGTCGTCGCTGTACGCCTTCGCCCATCAGCTCTCAGGCGCCTTCGATGACAGTTTGGCGGCGTTTTTGGGCGCGCTCTTCAGCGTGGGCGTGCTGGGCGCGGCGTACGGGCTGGGGCGGGAGCTGTTCAACGCCCCGATTGGGCTGGGCGCGGCGCTGATCTTGGCGCTGGCGCCGCTCTTCGCCGATTGGGCGTCGGCGGGCTACGCCGATTTGCCGTGCGGCTTCTTCTACGGCATGAGCGCGCTCTTCGCGGCGCGTTGGGCGCGGCGCGCCGCGCCGCAGGAGGCGCTCCTCGCGGGCATCATGGCGGGCTTGGCGGCGTGGGCGAAGAACAGCGGCTTGCTGATCGTCGGCGGCTTTGGCGCGTGGCTCGCCTACCGCCTGCTGATCGAGCGTCGCGCCCCGAAAGGCGAGCTGATCGGCGCGTTGTTGGTCGGGGGCGGCTTCGTGGCGGTCTGCGGGGCGTGGTATGTGCGCAATTGGGCGCTGCTGGGCGCGCTTGTGCCGCCGACGGGCTGGACGTGGTTAGCGCAGCGCACGCTCGGCAACTTGTTCCCCTACTCAGGCGAGGCGGGCTACTTATTCGCGGGCTACGCGCTGACTGTGGGCGTGTGGTTCACCTTAGCGCGCGCCGTCGCGAGGCGGCACGCGCCCTCCAGCCTGCTGATGGCGTTCTATCTGCCCTTTTTCGGCGTGTGGTGGCTGTTTTTCAGCTACGACGAGCGCTTCCTGCTGAGCTTGAGCGCGCTCGCCGCGGTCATGGCGGCTGAGGCGTTGCGAGTCTGCCTTGCGCCGCTCTTCAGACGCTTGCCGCCGCTCCATCGCACCATGCTGATGCACGTCGCGCTGCTGAGCAGCTTTTTCGCGCTCTACACGGCGGTCGATTATAAGGGCGAGCTGCTGCGCAACCCGATTCAGAGCGTCGAGGCGCGTTGGCGCGTTGTTTTTGGGGCGCGCTACGACGCAGCGCAATTTTTGAAGACTTTGCCTGCGGGCGCGCAGGTCTGGACGGGCGATCAGCTGCTCTTCTATCACGCCGAGGGCGTGCGCGTGATCACGGGCGGCTTGCCGAGCGCGCCGCAGCCGAACGGCTACATCGCCCTCGCGCCGCACGAGAGCTTGCCGCCGCACTTTGCGGATCGGCAGCCGATCTACGCGGGCGAGGGCTGGCGCGTCTACGCCATCCAGCCCGAGCAGAGCGCCACCGATAGCGGCAAGAGCGAGCAGCCGTGAAAGCTCGTCTCGATGCGGAACTGCCTGAGGTGCGACAGGAAGTTTTGAAGACGGCGCGTCGCTCGCTCGATCAGACGGGCTGTGCGCCGCCTCAGGGGTTGACCGTGATCAGGACGTCGTTGGAGCGCACCTCGCCGACCCAGACGCCCTGATCGCTGAAGATCGGCGTGGGCGTCAGCGGACCCGGGACGGGCAGCTGACCGCGCGCGGCGTTGCGGTAGACAGCGATGATGCGGTACTGATCGCCGGGTGTGACGCCGCTGGCGGCGAGGCGGGCGGGATCGATCTCGACGCGCAGGTTGCAGCGGGCGCGCGGCGGCAAGACGCGCAACAAGTTGCGCTCGAAGGCTTGCGGTTGCGGCACTTGCGGGCGCACGGTGAACGGCTCGCCCGCCACGCGCCCCGTGACCGACTGAATGGCGAAGACTAAACCCGGCTCCTGCCCGGTGAAGCGGAAACGGATGCTCGGCTCGTCGTAGAAGAGCGTCAAGGGCGCGAGGCTGATGTTGACGAGGCGCACCTCCAGCACCAGCGACTCGTTCGCGGCGATGCTCGGCTTGGGGGCGATCAGCTCGACCTGCAGGACTTCGGGATTGACGCGCGTGGCGAGGATGGATTGGTTATTGCCCGTGATGATCGGGCGCGAGAGGCTGTTGCACTCCAGACCGCTCTCTGCGCCGGGGAAGAAGCGCGTGCCGAGCAGGACTCCCATAAAAACGAGCCCCGCTACGATCAGCAGCCGCTCGGTCGGGTCGTTCCAATGATCGCGGATCGGTCGCCTGAAAAAGCCCACGCTCTACCTTTCTTCCTTCAGCCACGCGGCGATGCGCTCCAGAACAGCCTCAGGCGCATCGGCTGCGAACCATTCGGGCGCGCCGTGATGCCGAAACCACGTCTCTTGGCGGCGCACGAAGGCGCGCGTCTCGCGCTTGAAGGCGCTCAGCGCCTCCTCAAGGCTGCACTCGCCGCGCAGATGAGCGCCCAGCTGCGCGTAGCCCAGTCCGCTCAGCGATGGCAAGCGCGGATCGTACCCGCGCCGCTGCAACTGAGCAACCTCCTCTAGCAGACCGTCCGCCATCATGCGCGCGATGCGGGCGTCGAGGCGCGGGAAGAGCGCCTCGCGGGGCAGGTGCAGCCCGATCTCTAGGACGCGATAGGGCGGCGGCGCTTTGCGGCGCTGCGCGCTGAAAGGCTTGCCGCTGATCAGGCAGACTTCGAGGGCGCGGATCAGGCGGCGGGCGTTGTGCGGATCGATGCGCGCCGCCGAGAGGGGATCGAGCGCCTGCAGCCGCTCCACCAGCGCAGCCGTGCCGTGCTGGGCGCAGAGCGCCTCCAGCTCGGCGCGCAGGGCGGGATCGGGCGGCACTTCGGGCGCGCGCCAGCCCTCCAGCACAGCCGTGACGTACTGCCCCGTGCCGCCGACCAAGAGCGGGAGCTTGCCGCGCGCATGGATATCGGCGATGGCGGCGTAGGCGAGGCGCTGATACTCCGCCAAGCTGAGCGGCTGATCGGGATCGGTCACGTCGATCAGGTGATGGGGTGCGGCGGCGCGCTCGGCGGGCGTGGGCTTGGCAGTGCCGATATCCATATAGCGGTAGATTTGGCGGCTATCGGCGCCGACGATCTCGCCGTTGAAGCGCTGGGCGATCTGGATGGCGAGGGCGGTCTTGCCGACGCCCGTCGCGCCGATCAGGGCGATCAGGCTACCAAGCGAGGGCATCGCGGACGATCTCGACGGCGCCGCTGCGATAGTCGACTGCGGCGAGGTCGAAGCGGAAGGGCGCCTCAGGCTGATCGAGGTTGTTCAGGTAGGTCTGGGCGGCGTTGAGCAGGTGAGCGGCTTTGCGCGCCGTCAGGCTCTCGATGGCGGCGTTGACGCCTGCTGAGCAGCCGCGCACCTCGATGAAGACCCACTCGCCCTCGTGTTGAGCGATCAAGTCGATTTCGCCCCCCGAGCAGCGCCAATTGCGCGCCTGAATGCGGTAGCCCGCTCGTTGGAGGGCGCGCTCGGCAAGCCGCTCGCCGTGTGCGCCTTTGGCGCGCCGATTGGCTGTGCTAGGCATGAAGTCAAGCCTCAATGAAGACGCTCTGTGCTACGTTTCAGCATAGCACAGAGCGCTTCTGGCGGCAAGTTCAAACTTTACCCGCTCTGATCTTGTTATAGACAGCTTGCGTGGTCTTGGAGGGCTGAATACCTAAGCTGCGCCGCAAGATTTCCGAGAGTTTCTCATACTGAGCGATGGCTTTAGTCGTCTCGCCGCGCAAGTGGTAGAGCATCATCAATTCGCGGTGGATATCCTCACGCTGTGGCACTTCCCGCATGGCGCGCAAGTAGAAGTGGATCGAGCGTTCGGTGTCGTTTTGCCCGCGATAGAGCCGCGCGATGCCGATGAGCGCCTCGGCGTAGGCAAGGCGGAGCTGCTCGCGGCGCTTGACCACCCAAGCCATGTCGTTTTTGTAGAGGAACGGCGTGCGGTAAAGCTTGATAGCGTCGTACCAAATGCTGGGATCCTCAGGCGGGTTCAGGCGCGCCGACTCGATAATGCGCTCAAATTCCTTGACGTCGTAGTGAACTGCCATTTGATCCGAGGGGCGGTAGAAGCCACCGGCGTATTGAGTCAGCTCGTAGCCCAGTCGCTCGCTGATCTTGCGCTTGGTGACGTGGAAAACGTTCGTCGCTTCTTTGGTGGGCAGGTCGGGCCAGAAGGTCTCGAAGACCTCATTGCGGGTGACCATCGGGTGATCGACGAAGAAGTAGAACAAGTTGCGCGGTAATGGTCCATCCCACGTGGTGATGGGCTTGCCGTCCACGTAGACGTAGCCCGCCGCCAAGCCGTAGACCTCCAAATGCGCTGGGGCGGGCTTGTTGGGGTTGAAGATGCCGGCATCGAGCGTCTTATCGTCGCCGAAGACGGTCGCTTTGCCCTTATAGACCATCGGTGCCCACATTTGGTAATCCAGCAAGCGGCTGTTCAGCACCACCTTGAGATCGGATGGCAGCGCCTCCGCTAAGCGCTCGAAGAAAGCGAGGAGCGCCGTGCGGTCGGCTTCGGGGTTGCTGAGCAGCAAGTCGGCGTTATCAATAACCAAATAGGCGGGCTTGGGCTTAGCGCGCTTCAGGTCAGCCACGAGGGCGTCGGCGCATTCGGCGGGATCGGCGCGTCGATCGGCGGCTTGCAGTGTCTGCGCCCCGAATTTCGGATCGAAATCCTGCAACCCTTCAGCTAACTGCCACAGAAAAGCGTGTAAGTCCGCCTTTTGATTGAGCGCGTAGTAGTAGGCATCGCTACCTGAATTCAGAAACCAGCCCAACAGCGCATTACGGCTGCGCAAACGTGGCGAGAGCAAGATCAGGCTGCGTTCCTGAGTCTGCTCCACAAAGGCTTCAGGCGTGAACTGTGTGTAGGTACCCATAGCTTCTTTTGCTTCCTATCTGATGGACTTGAACTCCAAAGCACGCGCAAGCTGATATTTATGATCTTTTATCTTTATTTCGTTAACTACGCTCAATCCAATTATAGCTTATTATCTGTAATAGTGCAAGTTCGCTTGATTAGATTTTGCCACGCAGTGCAAATCTAATAGGCGCATTGAGCAAATGTGAAAAGTGTGCATTTTTGCCTGTAGATGCCAGTTCAAGACGTGAAAAAAGTGGAGCAAATTGGTTGGTTGGAGACTTAGGAGGTTTTCATAGAATACTCATCTAGCAGCGCTGTGAGACTAGGCGCCTTGCAAAAGTTGCTGGGCGCGCTGAGCCGCCTCAGCCTGCGGGCAGGCTGACTCATGCTGATCGCGCAGGCGCTTGAACTTGACCGCGCCTGCGGCGAGCTCGTCCTCGCCCAGCAGGGCGACCAGCGGGATGCCACGCTTATCAGCGTAGGCGAGCTGCTTGCCCAACTTGGCGCTGCCCGCGAAAACTTCCACCCTGAGACCCGCCTCGCGCAGCTGACTCGCCAAGCGCAACGCCGACGGGCGCAACGCCTCGCTGAAGACGCTCACCAAGACTTGCACGACCGTGCGCTGCAGCGGCTCTGGATACATGCCGCGCCTCTCCATCAGCACGATCAGCCGCTCGATGCCCAAGCTGACGCCGACCGTCGGCAGGGATGCCTTGCGGAACAGCCCGATCAGGTCGTCGTATCTGCCGCCGCCCGCCAAACTGCCCACCCGCTCTTCAGGATCGGCGCTGAGCGAGACCGCCTCGAAGATCGGACCGGTGTAGTAGCCCAGCCCGCGCACCATCGCCGCATCGAACGCCACCCTCGCGCTCGGAATCCCGCTCGCCTCAAGGTAGGTGAAGACGCGCTCCAGCTCAGCGATGCCTTCGAGCGCCAAAGGCACCTCAGCGAGCTGCTGGCGCAGCTGAGCGAGCTGCTCAGCGGCGACCTCGTAGCCGCACTCAACCGCGCCCGTCCCGATCAGCGCCATGATGCGCGCCACCACCTCAGCCGCGATGCCGCTTTTGAGCAGTTCCTCGCGCACGCCCTCCGCCCCGATCTTGTCGAGCTTATCGATGGAGCGGTACAGGTTGGCGAGCGGCTCGCCCGCCAAGCCGACGTACATGCCGATGCCTGTCAGCAGTTTGCGATTGTTGACCTTGAGGGCGAAATCGCTGAAGCCGAGCCGTTGCAAGGCAGTAGCTGCCACGCTGATGACCTCGGCGTCGGCTTCCATGCCCTCCACGCCGACGCAATCCACGTCGCACTGATAAAACTCGCGGAATCTGCCGCGCTGGGGGCGCTCGGCGCGCCAGACGGGCGCGATCTGGTAGCGGCGGAAAGGCAGGCTGAGCTTGCCCTCGTGCAGGGCGAAGGCGCGCGCCAACGGCACGGTCAGGTCGTAGCGCAGGGCGAGTTTCTCCTTGCCGCCGGGATGCTGAGCGTGAAAGATGAGTTTTTCGGCGTCGGCGCCGTATTTGCCCAGCAGGGTCTCTTCCAGCTCAAGGACGGGCGTTTGGAGTGGCTCGTAGCCGAACGCCTCGAAGACGCGTGCCACCTGCTCGATGACGAATTGGCGGCGCAGCAGCTCTTCAGGCAAAAAGTCGCGCATCCCGCTGGGCAAGCGCGGCGTAATTCTTTCCACAGTTCAGCCCTTACATAGCAAGCAACTGGCTTATGGCAATTGAGGTCATCATAGTACGCCATAGCACTTTGATCAATACCTTTTTGCCCTGTCCGCCGAATCTTTTACAAAACTTTAACACTTGAGCGCGCCTTAAGACCTACTGAGACGGATTATCACGAAGCCGCCGCGCTCAAGGCGGAAACCGCGCTCAAAATCTCCTGATCCGTTCTCCAGCAGGGCAATTTCAGCCGATTGCGGCGCGAAAGCGATTCCGCCCGCCATCTGATAGCGCGCTGCCTCAAAATTTTGTGACTGTTTTGTGAAATTGATGGCGATGAGGTACAGTTCGTCCTCAGACCAGCGCTGCAGGATGTAGAGGGCATCTTCGTCGCGCGGGATGGCGAAATTGCCCGCTCGCAGGGCGGCGCTGCCCTTGCGCAAGGCGCCCAGTTGACGGTACAGGCTCAGCAGCGAGGTCGGATCGCCGTCTTGTTCCTCCACGCTGATGCCGTCGTTGGGCGCGTTATTGCGATTGGCGGGCTTGAACCACGTCGTCATGCCCGCGCCCGTCTCGGCGGCGTACCAATCGAGCGGCTCGCGGCGGAATTCATCGAAATACGGGTTGCCCGCGCCCTTGACGCCCTTCATGCCGATCTCCTCGCCATAGTAGATCGTCGGCACGTCGGGCGCGGTGTACAGCCAGACGGCGGCGGCGCGCGCCAATTGCGCCTCGCCCTCGACCATGCTCATCAGGCGGTTGGAGTCGTGGTTGTGCGTGAAGTGGGCGAGGAAGGTGGTCGGGGCGATGGTGCGGCGCAAGGCGCGCATGGCGGCGCCGAGCGGCGCCGCGCCGCCCACCCCGTTGATGATGCCATCGCCGTTGCGGTCGTGGTGACCGCTCAGGGCGCTGAAGGCGGGGAAGTGAAAGGCGGCATCGAGGGCTGTGCCATCGAGGAAGCGGCTGATGGTGGCGCCATCCGCCCAAATCTCGCCCAAGATGACCGCGCTCGGATTGACGCGATCCATGGCGGCGCGCAACTCGCGCCAAAAATCGAGCGGCACGTCCTTCGCCACGTCAGCGCGGAAACCATGCACGCCATCGGAGGGGTCGCCGTCGCCGTTAGGATCGAGCCAGTGCAGCGCCACCTCGATCATGTACTCGCGCACGCGCGGCGAGTCGTAGTTCAGCTCCGGCATGAAGCCGATGCCCGCGAAGGCTTGATAGCGCGTGTGCTCAGGGTTGTTCCAGATGTAGAACTCGGCGTACGGGCTTTGCGGTCTGCCGCGCGCATCGCGGAAGAAGGGATGCTGGTCGGAGGTGTGGTTCGCCACGTAGTCGATCAGCAGGTACATGCCGCGCGCGCGGACGGCTTCGATCAGGGCGAGGAAATCCTCGCGCGTGCCGTAATCGGGATTGATGCTGTAGTAATCGGTCGTATCGTAGCCGTGATAGGACGGGCTGCTGAAGATCGGCAAGAGCCAGATCGTATCGGCGCCGAGCGACTGGATGTAGTCGAGCCCTTCGATCACGCCGCGCAGGTCGCCGATGCCGTCGCCGTCGGAGTCGCGGAAGCTGCGCACGAAGAGCGAGTAAATGACGCGCTCGCCGAACCACGCCGTCTCAGGCTTGCGGATGGGCAGCGGATCGAAGTCGGGCGGGGCGGGCGCGGCTGCCTCAGCGGCGACCTCGACCTCAGGCAGCAGGGCGAGGTCGCCTTGCCAATCGGCGTGCGCGCTCAGAATCCATGCGCTTTGAGCCTCAGGCAGGGCGATCTGGGCGAAGCGGCGGCTGCGCGCCGTGGCGATCACGGCTTGCCCCGCCTCCAGACGCGCCACCTCAGGCGCGGCGAGCGAGGGCTGACTGCGCGCGACGGTCGCCCGATTGAGCGTGCCGTTCAAGCCTGTGGTGGGCGCGGTCGGCTCAGGGGTGGGCGTCTCAGTTGGCTCAGGGATCGGCGTGGGCGTCGGAGTCAGGCTCGGCGTGACGGTCGGGGTGGGCGTGCGCGTGGCGGTGACTTGCGCGGCGGCGGTCAGGGTCGGGGCGACCGCCTGCGTGCCTTCGAAGCGCGCCGTGACCGTGGCGATTGTCTCAGAGGAGTCACAGCCGCTCAGCAGAGCAGCTAGGATCAGCCAGATGAGCGCTAAGCGTTTAAGCATCGTTTAATCCTAGTCGGTTAAACTGGTGGAAACTGCGTACAGTATAGGGAAATTGCTGGCTGCTCGCAACGATCTTTGTGGCAGAGGGCACACAGTGTGTAGAATGTAGGCATGATCACAGTTGAATCGCTCACCAAGCGCTACGGACGCTTCATGGCGTTGCGCGGCATCAGCTTTCAGGCGGAGAGCGGCGAGATTCTGGGCTTTCTAGGTCCGAACGGCGCCGGCAAGACCACCACCATGCGCATCCTGACCGGCTACATGCCGCCCACCAGCGGACGCGCCGCCGTGGCGGGCTACGACGTCTTCGCCGACTCGCTGGAGGTGCGCAAGCGCGTCGGCTACCTGCCAGAGACCGTGCCGCTCTACCCGGATATGACCGTTCACGGCTACGTGAAGTACGTGGCGGAGCTGCGCGGCGTGCCGCAAGCCGCCAGCCGCGCCGACGACGTCCTGCGCCTCGTCGGGATGCATACCCGCCGCGATAGCCTGATCCGCAACATCTCCAAAGGGATGCGCCAACGCGTCGGCTTGGCGCAGGCGCTCATCCACGACCCGCCCGTGCTGATCCTCGACGAGCCAACCATCGGGCTCGACCCGCGCCAGACCCTCGAGGTGCGCGATCTGGTGCGCAGCTTGGGCAAGAATCACACGGTCATGTTCAGCACCCACATCCTCAGCGAGGCGGAGCAGGTCTGCGACCGCGTGGTGATCATCCATCGCGGCGAGATCGTGGCGATGGATAAGCCGCAGGCGCTGCGCGATCAGCTTCAAAAAGGCGCGCGGCTCTTCGTGCGGGTCGGCAAGGCGGAGTCAGCCGAGTCAGTGCGCAAGGCGCTGCAGAACATCGCGGGCGTGGCGCGCGTTGAGGCGTTGCCAGATGGCTTCAGCGTGGAGGCGCGGCGCGACGTGGATGTGCGCGGGCGCATCGCTCAGGCAGTCGCGGCGGCGGGCTGGGAACTCTTGGAGCTGCGCCCGCTCGCCATGTCCCTAGAGGATATCTTCCTAGAGCTGACCGTGCGCGAAGGGACGAACGAGCGGCTATGAGGCACATCGGGATCATCTTTCGCCGCGAGTTGGCGCAGTATTTCAGCTCGCCGATTGCCTATTTTGTGGCGTTCGCCGTGCTGCTGCTGACCGGCTTCACCTTCAACAACGATCTCGCCCTGCGCAACGGACGCGCGCCCGTCGATCCTGCCTTGCCGCTGATCTACCTCGCTCAGTTCAGCGTCTTCTTCGTGCCGCTGCTGACCATGCGCCTGCTGGCGGAGGAGAATCGGGAGGGCACGTTGGAGCTGCTGATGACCTTGCCCTTGCAAGATTATCAGATCGTGTTGGGTAAGTTTTTGGGCGCTTGGGCGTACTATACCTTGCTGATCAGCCTGACCCTCGTCCACCAAGTCCTGATGCTGTGGCTGAATCCAGTCGATGTGGGCGTGGCGTTCGCGGCGTACATCGGGCTGTGGCTGTTCGGCGGAGCATCTATCGCCGTGGGCATGTTCTTCTCCGCCCTGAACGAGAATCAGATCGTGGCGGCGTTCTTGGGCATGGCGGCGCTGCTGATCCTGTGGCAGGCGGATTTGGTCGGCAACGTGCTGAACAACCGCGCCTTGGCGGAGTTCGTGCGCAGCCTGAGCTTCCAGAGCAACTACTCGTATTCGTTCGCCATCGGCATCGTGCGCTTCGATCACACGGTCTTCTTCGTGGGCGTGATGAGCGTGCTGCTGCTCGCCACGGCTCAAATTGTGCAATCGCGGCGTTGGCGCTAGGAGCGGAGCATGGCGTCTGAGGGGAAATCGCAACGCAGGATAGTGCTGGATCGGCTGAGCGTCGCCCGTTGGGGCAGCGCGGTGGGCGCCACGGCGCTGATCGTGGCGGCGGTGGCGCTCTTGGCGGGCGGAGAGCTCTCGCCTGTGGTGGTGATCGCCGCGCTGATCGGCATGGGCGGGCTGAGCCTGTGGATGACGCTGGCGCCTGAGGATTTCCGCAGCACTTTGACGGGCAGGCGCGCCGTCTACGGCAGCAACAGCCTGTTGATCGTGCTGTTGTTCATCGGCAGCGTGCTGATCGTCTACGGCATGGCGGCGCGCAGCGGCATCGCGGCGGATTTCACCTCGCGCGGCTACTACACGCTCAAGGCGAACATCCGCCCGATCATCCAGCAGCTTTCGCGCCCGATTCAGATCACGGCGTTCTACAGCCGCCGCCTGCTGACCAATCAAGCCCTCGAAGCGCCCATTTTGCGCCTGTTCAGCGATGCGGCGCCCGATAAAATCCGCTTGGTTTACGCCGATCCGGACGCCCAGCCGATCTTGGCGGGACAGTTCGGCTTGCGCAGCGCCTACGGCATCTTCGTCTCGTACTTGGACGCCGAAGGCGCGCCCGATCCGAATTTCACGGTCAAGGTGCTGACCGCCCGCGACCGCCTGCCCGACTTGCCCGTCGAGGAGGATTACGTCAATGAGCGCTGGATCGCCGAGGCGATCTTGCAGCTGGAAGTGCGCGGCAGATTCCGCGTGCTGTTCAGCGTTGGCAACGGCGAGGTGAACCTCGATAACGACGCGACGGGCATCCGCGACGGGCTGCGAGCGGTCGGCATTCAGGTCGCCACGCTCGATCTGAGCCGCGAGGGCGTGCCAGAAGGCACGACGGCGCTGATCATCCTCGCGCCCGTGCGCGACTTCAGTCAGGAGATGGCAGATCGGGTGGCTGCCTTCCTAGAGCGAGGCGGCAAGGTGCTGATCATGGCGGAGCCCGCCTTCCGCAGCGATATCCGCTTCCTGCAGGCGGAGGATAGCCCCTTGGCGCAGTATCTGTGGCGGGCGTGGGGCGTGCGCCCCAATCGGGATATCGTCTTCGACCCGCTCTCCTTCAACGAGACGCAGTACTACGTGCGCGCCGCCCAGTTCCTTGAGGGGCATCCGATTGTGCAAAAAGACCAGACGGGCAGCGCGGCGCGCCCGCTCTTTCCGATTGCGCAATCGTGGCAGCTCGCCGCCGAGCCGCCGTCTGAGGTCAGCCTGAAGAGCATCTACACCACCTCGCCGCAAGCCTTCGGCAAGCTCGACCTGCGCGAGGTGGCGCGCAACCCTGATCGGGCGATCCGCGAGGCTGCCGACCTGCCCGGTCCGTTGGCGCTGGTGGTGGCGGCGGAAAATCAGCGCACGGGCGCGCGCTTGCTGCTGGTGGGCGACTCGGACTGGGTCACTAACGATCTGATCGTCGCCTTCGACGGGCAAATCCTATGGACGAACATGATCGACTGGCTGATCGGCTTCCTGGAGCGCGTCACGGTCGAGCCCGCCTTCGGGCAGTTGCCGCTGAGCGTGCCGAGCCGCGATCTGGAGCTGACGGCGCTCATCACGGTCGGCGTGCTGCCGACGGCGATCCTGCTGCTGGGCATGTGGGTGTGGTGGCGGCGGGCGAGGCGCTGAGGCATGATTCAAGGGCAACAACGGACGCTGATCGGGCTGTTCATCGTCTTTTTGGCGCTGCTGGGCGCGGCATTCGTGGTCTTTCCGCGCCGAGCGCCGCCCGTCGGCGCCCAGCCCAGCCCGACGCCGATTCCGTACGTCTTTCCGCGCGCCCTGCCCGCCCAAATCACGCGCCTCGACTTGACAGATCGGCGCGACGCGGCAAAGCCTGTTACAATCACCCTGCTCAAGACGGCGGGCGATTGGCAGGCGCGCTCGGCGGAGGGCGAGACGAGTCTGCCCGATTTGACCAAAGTGGCGCGTTTGCTGAACGGTTTGGCAAGTTTGCGCTATAATCGTATTATAGAAAGCACGTCACTGGAGGCATTCGGGTTGGCAGACGGCGGACGGTACAGCATTCGATTTGTGGCTGATCGAACCTATACGTTGCACATCGGCGGCACTTCGCCCGATCAAACGCTCGCCTACGTGCAGCGCGACGGCTCAAACGCCGTCCTGTTCGTCTCAGCTGAGCAGATCGCGGCGTTGATAAGCGCGTTGGAGGGGTTAGCGGCGCCCTGAAACGCACCAGCGTCTGACTCGATTGCGCTTTCGTAAGTTGCCCTGCCGCTGTGGTGGGGCTTTTTTGTCGGAGGAGACCGATAAAGCGGAATGTTGATGGCAGCGGACAAAACGACACAGCAATACATTCAGCAGCAGCTGAGCGCCAAAGCCGAAGGGCAGGGCTATCTGCTCTACGACGATATCCTCGCCTTGATCCCGGAGGCGGAGCATAACCTCGAACTGGTTGAGGAGGTCATCGATAGCCTGACTCAGCTGGGCGTGCCGATCCTGATCGAGCCGCCCTCTGAGAGCGCCGAGCCGCCTCACTCGGCTGAGCTGGCGCTCGATGAAGACCTCGCTGAGCTGGCTGAGCTGGACGTTCTAGAGCTTGATCTGATCGAGGACGACGGCTATCAGCAAGCCCTTGAGACCGATGACGTGGTCGGCTTGTATTTGAAGGAAGCCGGGCGCGTGCCGTTGCTCAGCAGCGAGGAAGAGGTGCGCCTTGCCAAGCGCATGGAGCGCGGGCGGCTTGCTGAGGAGCAGCTGGCAGAATACGGCGAGCGCTTGCCGCCCGACGAGCGCCACAGCCTAGAGCGGCTGGTTGAAGAGGGGCTGGCAGCCCAAGAGCATCTGATCAGGGCGAACTCGCGCCTTGTCATCAGCGTGGCGAAGAAGTACACTGGGCGCGGGGTGCCGTTTCTCGATCTGATTCAAGAGGGCAACATCGGCTTGATTCGCGCAGCGCGCAAATTCGAGTATCAGCGCGGGCATAAATTCAGCACTTATGCAACTTGGTGGATTCGCCAAGCGGTCAGTCGCGCCGTCGCCGATCAGGGGCGCACCATCCGCGTGCCCGTCCACATGGGCGATCAGATCAATCGCCTGCGGCGCATCTCGCTGAGCCTGACTCAAGCGCTCGGACGCGAGCCGAGCATCGATGAGATCGCCGAAGCCATGGAGACCACGCCCGATAAGATCAGCGTTCTGCTGGAGATTTCGCGCCGCCCGATCAGCCTTGAGGCGCCCACCGACGAGGACGAAGAGACCGAGATCGGCGATTTCGTCGAGGATACGCGCGGACTCTCGCCCGCCGAGGCGACCGACCGCGAGATGCTGCGCCAACATCTGACTGAGGCGCTCAACCGCCTGCCCGAACGCGAGGCGCACATCTTGCGGCTGCGCTACGGCTTGGAAGACGGCGAGATGCACACCCTTGAAGAGGTCGGCAAGGCAATCGGCGTGACGCGCGAGCGCGTCCGCCAGCTGGAGGCGCAAGCGCTCAATCGGCTGCGCCGATCCTCATCGCAGCGCATCCTGAAAGATTTCCTGCTCGATCAAGAGTGAGTCCGATGCGCTTTGAGCGTCCGCCCTACCTGTTGATCGCGCTGCTGCTGGGCGGCGGCGGCTACTTGTTGCTGCGCAACTTCCGCCTGCTGCCCGAAGTCGACCTGACGCCCTACGCGCCGCTGCTGCTGATCGCTTTGGGCGTTCAGCTGCTGCTGCGCGGCGATGTGGGCATCAGTTGGGCGGCGCAAGCCTTCGGCATCACGCGCGGCACAGTGCGCGCCGCCAGCTTGGAGGCGTACAGCGGCGAGCTGGACATCAAATTGCGCGCTCTGCGCCGCGAGGGGCGCCTGATCGCCGGCAGCTACACGGCGCGCTCCCGCCCCGACCTCGCCGTGCGCGGCGAGACCGCCCGCCTGACCATGCAGCGCGGGCGGACGTGGTTGTTCTCGCTGGCGGATTGGGAGATCGGCTTGGCGCGCGACCTGCCTTGGAACGTGCTGCTGAGCGCTTTCTTGGGCGAGATCGAGGTCGATCTGCGCGGCATCCCCATCAATCGGGCGGAGTTGGGCAGCGGCTTCGGCGATATCCGTCTGATCTTGCCAGAGCTGGTCGGGCAGGGGGTGCGGGCTTTCTCCACCTTTGGGAACGTCACGCTCGCTGTGCCTGAGGGCTGCGCCGCGCTGGTGCGGATACGCCGCAAGCCTTTCGCGCGGCTGCAAGTTGACGAGCGTCACTTCGTGCGCCTTGAGGATGACCTCTACGCCACGCTCAACCACGCCGAGTCCGAGCGCCCGATCTACGCCGAGATCGGCAGCACCTTCGGGACGGCGCGCTTGGTCAGCTTGGGGGCGGGGCAGCTCTAGCCCGACGCCTAAACGAGCGGAAAATAGGGCGTCACGCGGATGATCTTGCTCTGGAAGTTGGTCACGTAGTTGCTCAGACGCTCGTAGAGCGCCTTCCACTCCGGATGATCGAGGATGGCGCGCGCCGTCTTGTAGTCTTCGGCGATGCCGCCCAATAGGATCGTCGGGCGCTTGCCGTACATGGTGTACCAGCTCTCGGTCGGCTCTAAGCCCAGCTTGCTCAAGCCGGGCGCCAGCTCGCGCACCAAGAACTCGAAGTAATCCTGATCGCGTCCGGGCAGGATGTCATAGGTCAAAATCAGCTTGACTTGCATCTAAACAGCCTGCTCCATCACCACAATTTGCGTTTGCTCAGGCAGATTGCTGGCGGTCACTTTGAAGGTTTGCTCCTGCTGCACGCGGCTGACGCCCATCTCGCGCAGGAAGCGATCCAGCGGATCGAGGCTCAGCGAGCTATTGGGCAGCTGATAGTGCATCGGGATGACGTAATTCGGCTCTAGCAGGCTGATCAGCTCGACGGCTTGGGTGGCGTTCAAGCCGCCGCCGCCGCCGACCGGGATCAGCGCCACGTGGACGCTCTCCAGCGCCTCGATCACGGCTTGGGGCGGGATGTGATCCAAATCGCCCAGATGCGCCACGCGCAAGCCATCGAAGTCCAGCACGTAGGCGACGTTGGGCTTGGGCGCTTCGAGGGCGGTGTTGTGCATCGCCACGCCGATGATGAACACGCCGCCGATCTCGTATTCGCCGGGGCTATCGATCACGCGCTGAACGCCCTTCACGCCCTCGACGTAGCTGTGACCGTGCGCAACGTGGCTGACCGTGACGATCTCCGCCTTGAGCTTGGGCAACGCCAAGCCCAAGTGAGCGTCAAAGGGGTCGGTCACGACGGATGCCTTGCCGCGCTCCGCCAGCCGAAAGCAGCTATGTCCGTACCACGTAATTTCCATCTGTGTTGCGTTTCCCTGTGCGCTTTTTTGCCCGTGTGCGGGCTACTGATGGCTATTGTAGCGCAGCTGAGCACCGTAAACAAGCAGTAAAGCGGCGGCGAGCGGGCTTGCGGCGAACTCTGTTAAAATGTTAAGATAGCGTGCGCGATCCGAAAGGCGATTCTCATGACACAGGCAACCGAGCTGACCGACCTCTCCTTGACTGAAGCCGTCCGCGCCATCGGAGCGCGCGAACTCTCGCCCGTGGCGCTGACCGAAGCGTATTTGACGCGCATCGCGGCGCTCAACCCTCGCCTGAACGCCTTTCTGAGCGTGACCGCCGACTACGCTCTGGCGCGCGCCCGCGCCGCCGAGGCGGCGCTGCTCAAAAACGGCAGGCGCAGCGCCTTGCACGGCATCCCTTTCGCCCTGAAAGACCTCTACGAGACCAAAGGCATCCGCACGACGGCTGGGGCGCGCTTCTGGGCGGAGAACACGCCCGCGCGCAGCGCTTTCCTTGTGGAGCTGCTGGAGCTGCAAGACGCCGTGCTGCTGGGCAAGCTGAACATGCACGAGATCGCGCTGGGCGTGCTGAGCGATAATCCGCATTACGGCGCCTGCCGCAACCCGTATCACCTCGACTACGTCGCGGGCGGCTCGAGCGGCGGCTCGGCGGCGGCGGTGGCGGCGCGCTTGTGCGCCTTCGCGCTCGGCAGCGATACGCGCGGTTCGATCCGCATCCCGTCGGCGCTGTGCGGCGTGGTCGGCTTGAAGCCCAGCTACGGACGGCTGAGCACGCGCGGGCTGTTGCCGCTGAGCTACTCGCTCGATCATGCCGGTCCGTTGGCGCGCCGCGTCGAGGACGTGGCGCTGCTGATGGCGTGGCTCTCTGAGTATGACGACAACGATCCCTACGCCGCCGAGTTGCCCCTGAGCGACTTTCTCTCCGAGCTGGAGGCGGGCGTGCAGGATTGGTACATCGCCCTCGCCGATGACGAGTACTTCAACGACTGCGACGCCGAGATTTACAACGCTGTGCGAGCCGCCGCTGCCGTCTTCGAGAGTCTGGGCGCGCAAGTTGTGCCGTTGCGGGCGGAGGCGCGCCTGAACGTCAAAGAGACCACGCAGCTCAGCCGCACCATCACCGCCAGCGAGGCGGCGCTGATCTACGCCGAGCGGTTGCGCCGCGAGCCTGATGCGTTCGGCGCGGACGTGCGGGAGCGTCTGCGCAGCGAGGGCGCTGCCAGCGCCGTCGACTACGCCCGCGCCCGCCGCGCGCAAGCTTTAGCGGTCTGGCAGATGGGGCGGCTGTTCGAGGAGTACGATCTGCTGATCACGCCCTGCACGCCGATGGTTGCCGTGCCGCTCGCCGACGAGAACGCCAAAGCTATGGCGCGGGCGCGCCTCTCGGCTTTCACGGCGTACTTCAACATGGCGGGCGTGCCAGCTCTCTCGGTGCCGTGCGGCTTCAACGGGCAGGGCTTGCCGATGGGCTTGCAGATCGTAGCGGCTTACGGGGCTGAGGATCGCTTGTTGCGGGCGGCTTACGCTTACGAGCAGGCGACGCAATGGCTTGCCAAAGCGCCGCCTTTGGCAGTTTAGCTGATCGGATCAGCTATCGGGCAGCAAGCCGGGCAGCGGCGTGATGTGCATCACGCCGTTATCTACGTCGATGCGGCGCACCACGCTCTCGATGGCGGGGATCAGCACCTCGCCGTAGCGCTCGCCCTGCACCACGTAGACGTCGTTGGCGCCGGTCTCGATCACGCTCACGACGCGCCCCAGCACGACGCCCTGATCGGTCAGCACGCGCAAGCCGATGACCTGAAAGAGGTAGATTTCATCCTCAGCCAGCGGCACGGCATCCTGCAAGGTGACGAGGATGTACTGTCCGCGCAAGCGATCCGCCGCCTCGCGGCTTTCCACGCCTTCAAGGAAGATCAGCCACTCGCCGCCTTTGGCGTGTTGGCAGCGCACAACCGTGTAGGCGCGCAGGGTCTCGGCGCGTTCGGGCGTGGCGGAGAGGTAAATGGTGAGCAGATCGCCCATGCGCTGCGGCGTGCTGGTGAGCGCCTGCACGCGCAGCGCGCCGCGAATGCCGTGTGGACGCGCCACGCGCGCCACGGTCAGGTAGCCTTGGGCGGGCAGGTTGGGCGGCGGGTAGATCGAGTCGTCGCTCACGGCTTATTGGATATCCAAGACGACGCGCTTGCCGCTGCGCGCAGCCGCCACGCGCAGCAAGGCGCGCAAGGCGTTGGCGATGCTGCCTTGCTTGCCGATCACGCGCCCCATATCCGACGGGGCGACGCGCAGCTCGATGACGATGGCGCCGCGCCGTGAATGCTCGCTGACGCGCACTGCCTCCGGATGCTCCACTAGCGCTTTAGCGACGTATTCGACCAGCTCTTTCATGGCGGGCGGTTACTCGGCGGCGCTATCGAACGGCAGAGTCTTGGCGGCGGGCGCGGGGCGGCGGGTCTTGGGACTGGGCTTGGGCATGGCGGCGCGAGCGGCGTTCGCCTCTTCGATCAGCTGCTCCAGCGGCTCGCCCTTGTGCAGACGGGCGAGGCGATCCAGCGTGCCGAGCTTCTTCAACATACGGGCGACGGGATCGCTGGGCTGCGCGCCGACCTTGAGCCAGTATAGGGCGCGTCCCTCGTCCAGCTCGATGGTCTCTGGCTCGGTGCGGGGGTTGTAGAAACCGATGATCTCGATGTAGCGTCCGTTGCGGGGCGCTTCGCTATCTGCCACCACGATGCGGTAGCTGGGCTGCTTCTTCAAGCCGATGCGGCGTAGACGGATACGAACCATAGTTGAACGACTGCTCCTGAAAATCTGGGATACAAGCGGCTGGGCTCACTGCCCTTTGAACAGGCGGCTGATATCGGCTTTGCCGCCTTTGAACATCTTCATCATTTTCTGCATCTCGCGGAATTGGCGCAAGAGCGCGTTGATCTCCTGAATGCCCTCCAATTCGCGCTCAGGATGCTTCTCGGTGTTGATGTAGCCAGCGCCGCGCGCGATGCGCCGCTTGCGGCTGGCGTTGAGGATTTTGGGATCGCGGCGCTCTTCGGGCGTCATCGAGCGGATGATCGCCTCGATTTTCTTCATGCTGCGGTCTGCCTCCGCCTCGTCGATCTGATCCTTGAGCCGATTCATGCCCGGAATCAGCGACATCAGCTGGCTGATCGGACCGAGGCGCTTGACTTGCTGCATCTGCGCCAAAAAATCTTCGAGGTTGAACTCGGCGCGCATGAGTTTTTTGCTCAGGCGTTCTGCCTCGCGCTGATCGAACGCCTCTTGCGCCTTTTCGATCAGCGAGAGCACATCGCCCATGCCCAGAATGCGCTGCGCCATGCGGTCGGGGTAGAATTGATCGAGGGCGTCGGGCTTTTCGCCCATGCCCACGAACTTGATCGGCACGCCCGTCACGGCGCGCATGGAGATGGCAGCGCCGCCGCGCGCGTCGCCGTCCATTTTGGTCAGGATCAAGCCGGTGATGCCGAGTCGCGCGTGGAAGCCCTCGGCGATCTTGACCGCCTCCTGACCGGTCATGGCGTCCGCCACGAGGAGGATTTCGGCGGGCTTCAGGCGCGCCTTGATCTGCTCCAGCTCGCTCATCAGACGCTCGTCGATCTGCAGCCGACCGGCTGTATCGACGATCAGGACGCCCGCGCCGACCTCGCGCGCCTTGCGCAGCCCGCGCTCGGCGATGTCGGGCGGCGGGGCGCTCGTCCCTTCTTCGTAGACGGGCACATCCAGCTGCTTGCCGAGCGTCTTGAGCTGATCGACGGCGGCAGGACGGTAAGTATCGGCTGCGACCAGATAGGGACGGCGACCCTCGCGGCGCAGCTTGAGGGCGAGCTTGGCGGCGGTGGTGGTCTTGCCGGAGCCTTGCAAGCCGACCAGCATGATCACGATGGGCGGCGTGCCGCTCAGGTTGAGGCGACCGGGCTCGCCCAGGGTGGCTTGCAGCTCCTCGAAGACGATCTTGATGACCATCTGGGCGGGCTTGAGCGCCTTGAGGACTTCGGTGCCGATGGCGCGCTCGCGCACGCGCTTGATGAAATCTTTGGCGACGGGCAGGGCGACGTCGGCTTCGAGCAGGGCGAGGCGCACCTCGCGCAGGGCGACGTCCACGTCGGCTTCGCTCAGCACGCCGCGCCGCCCTAAGCGGTCGAAGATATCTTGCAGTTTGTTGGTCAGGCTCTCAAACACGCCGCACGCCTATTCGCTTTTGGGCTGATGGATACAGCATTGTAGTGGATTTATAGCGCGGCGTCAAGGCGAGGGGCGCATCGGGAGAAGCGAGTGTTGACAAGTGCGCACGTTGTGGGCTAGAATGGATGGCGCTGAGAAATTCAGCCTTGAGCGCGGCGCGGCTTCTTGTTATAATGAGCTTCGAAGCGCCGACGTAGCTCAACTGGCAGAGCACCATACTTGTAATATGGGGGTTAAGGGTTCAAGTCCCTTCGTCGGCTTTGGCGGTTGGGCGTTGGGCGCAGCTGCCGCCTGTGAAGATGCCTACATAGCTCAGTCGGTAGAGCACTCCCTTGGTAAGGGAGAGGTCATGGGTTCAAATCCCATTGTAGGCTCTAGGCTATCTCAATCTCTGCGCGTCGGCACAGCCTTTCAGGAGCATGGGCAATGGCAAAGAAAGACGTCCGTCAGGTGATTCACCTCGCCTGCACCGATTGCAAGGAACGCAACTACACCAGCTACAAGAATCGGCGCAACGACCCGAATCGGATCGAGCTGAAGAAATTTTGCAAGACTTGCCGTAAGCACACCTTGCATCGCGAGACAAAATAGAGTATGATAAGGGGCGTAGGCAGCCATGGCGCATCAGGCGGCTGCCCGCCGAACTAGGGGAGTAGCTCAATTGGCAGAGTAGCGGTCTCCAAAACCGTTGGTTGCGGGTTCGAGTCCTGCCTCCCCTGCCAGAGTGCCTTGCAAAACACCGTCGCCCAGACGGTGTTTTATCTCTAAGAGAGTACGCACTTATAGGAGGATGATCCCGACATGGCACGCACCGCCGCCCGTCGCTCGGATGCCGAAGATGAAGAGCTGATCGAAACTGAGCGGGACGATCAGGCAGGCACGGCGCAAGCCGCTGCGCCCGCCGTCTCAGATAGCCGCCGCCGCCGTCAGGCGAAGCGCGGCATCCTACAGACGGGCGAGAGCGCTCCAGCCGTCGCTCGCAAAGACCGCCCGACGCCCAGCGCCCGCGCGGAAGCCCCGCGCAGCCGCAATTTCGTGGTGCGCTTCGTCCAGAACACCCGCGAGTACTTCCGCGAAGTGCAGGTGGAGCTGCGCAAAGTGGCGTGGCCCACCCGCGAAGAGGTCAGCCGTCTGACGCGCATCGTCTTGGTCGTCACGGTCGTCTCTTCGATCTTCTTGGGCGCGGTCAGCTTCATCTTCGGCTTCCTGACCACCCAAATCGCCGAGAATACCACCCTTGCCACCCTCTTCACGCTGGCTTTGATCGTGGTGGTGGCGGGCATCTGGCTGTTCAAGGATCGCCTCTTTGGCGCTGAGTGAGGTGAACGATGCCTCCGCGTAGACCCCGCCCGCGTTACGAAGACCCCGAATACGATCCCGTCCCGATCTATCTCGATGAGCTAGAAGAGGAAGAGAGCGGCGAGAAAGCGGCTAAGAAATCCGCTCGCAAGCGCCCCGCCACCCGCCGCAAAAAAGACGAGATGCTCGAAGAGACCGAGCAGCCCAGCGGCTTCATGGTCGGCACGACCGCCGAAGGCGAGCAGATCGTCATCCATGAGGACGAGACTCCGCAATGGTATGTGGTGCATTGCTACTCCGGCTACGAGAACAAGGTCTGCCAAGTCATCGAGCAGCGCTCCCAGACGCTCGGACTGCAAGATAAGATCGTGGACATCTTCGTGCCAACTGAAGATGAGATCGAGGTGCGCGAGGGCAAGCGCCATACCGTCAAGCGGCGCGTCTTCCCCGGCTACATCCTCGTCAAGATGAAGATGGATAAAGAGAGCTGGTCGACCGTGCGCAACACGCCCGGCGTGACGGGCTTTGTGGGCACCAACAACCAACCCACGCCGCTGCGCCCCGATGAAGTCGATCAGATCGTGCGCCGCATGGAGAGCGAGACGCCGCGCGTCCGAGTCGACTTCAAGATCGGCGATACCGTCCGCATCATCGACGGTCCGTTCTACGACTTTCTGGGGCAAGTCGCTCAGATCGACTCCGACAAAAACCGCGTGCGCGTGATGGTCTCCTTCTTCGGGCGCGAGACCCCCGTCGAGCTGGACTTCCTGCAGGTGGAGAAAAGCAAGCCGGTTGAAAAAGACAAGGGCGCTAAGGATAAGTAGCGCCTCAGCAGCGCGCTGAGCTCAGCCCAAAGGCAGGCGGAGACCCTCCGCCGCTCTTTCGGCAACAGCCCTGCTTGGGATGGAGGGACGCTCGCCGTCCTGTTTGCACATCTTCCAGAGAGGTACCGAGAACATGGCTAAAAAAGTCAAAGCAGTCGTCACATTGTCCATCAATGCTGGCAAAGCCACGCCCGCGCCGCCTATCGGACCGGCGCTGGCGCAGCATGGCATCAACCTGATGGCATTCTGCAAGGAGTACAACGCCCGCACCGCCAATCGCGTCGGCGAGATCGTGCCTGCAGAGATCACCATCTTCAGCGATAACTCCTTCCGCTTCATTTTGAAGAGCCCGCCGACCGCTTTCTTGCTGACGCGCGCCGCCGGCATCCAGAAAGGCTCGCCGACGCCCAACAAGCAGACCGTCGGGCAGATCACGCGCAAGCAACTCCGCGAGATCGCCGAGATCAAAATGCCCGATCTGAACGCCAACGATATCGAGGCGGCAATGCGCCAAATCGAAGGCACTGCCCGCAACATGGGCATCAAAGTGGTGGACTGAGCCGCCCGTAGCAGAGCCTGAGCGCTCGTTATGACTACAAGGAGTATCCGATCATGCCTCAGCATGGCAAGAAGTATCTCGAAGCTAAGAAGCACATCGCCGTCGGGCGCGAATACAGCCTGATGGAAGCCATCAAGCTGCTCAAGCAGATCGCCTTCGCCAAATTCAACGAGACCGTCGAGCTGCACGCCCGCTTGGGCATCGATCCGCGCCAATCCGATCAGCAAGTCCGCACGACCGTGCTCTTGCCCGCCGGCTTGGGCAAGACCGTGCGCGTGCTGGTCTTTGCCGAGGGCGAAGCCGCCCGCTACGCCGAAGCCGCCGGCGCTGACTACGTGGCGGGCGATGAGATGATCGCCAAAATTCGCAACGAAGAGTGGACGGAGTTCGACGTCTCCATCGCAGTGCCAGATATGATGCGCAAGGTCGGCGCGCTGGGCAAGGTGCTGGGGCGCAAAGGCTTGATGCCCAACCCCAAAGCCGGCACGGTCGTCCCGCCTGAAGACCTCGAACGGGCTGTGCGCGAGGCGCGCGCTGGTCGCGTCGAGTTCCGCAACGATAAAAACGGCAACGTCCACGTGCCCATCGGCAAAATTCAGTTCACTGAAGAGCAGATCGCTCAGAACGCGCTAGCGGTCGTGGATGCGCTGCGCCGCGCCAAGCCCGCCGCCGCCAAAGGCACGTACGTGCGCCGCTTGGTCATCACCACGACCATGTCGCCCGGCATCCGCCTCGATGCCAACGCGCTGATGAACATCAGCACGAAGGAAATCGCCTGAGCGCACTCCCCCTCGCCCTGTGAGCCCCTCACAGGGCGATTGCCTTGCTGCCCGCCGCGCTCTTAATCCAAGCTTAATGCTCTTGGCGCGCCGAACGGATGAGCGAGCGCCATATATGGTGCTCGGCGCGCTCCTCAGCCCGTACCTGTGGCGGATAGCGCTCTGGGCGCGCTAAGAAGCATTGAGGTTTGCTGAAGAAAGCGGCGAGCGCCTCAAAGTTTGTTGACCGCCGCCCTGCGCGCGAGTAGAATCAGGACAATTCCTTTTCGCCCATAGCCTTCAGCGCGTTGGCGCGGCACTGACTTGCCGTCAGCCCGCTGCGCCGCCCATTTTTTCAGCGCTGCGCCCTTGTGCGCTCTCATAGAGAGATGTTATCAGCATGAACGCAAAAGATGCTTGGTTAGCGACGCTCGGTCAGTTACAAGTTCAGCTCAGCCGCTCGCTCTTTGACACTTGGCTGCGCCGAGTCGAGTTGCTCGGCTACGAAGACGGGCGCTTCGTGGTGACCGTGCCGACCGAGTACGCCCGCGACTGGCTTGAGCGCAACCTGCTCGAATCGATGACCCAGACGCTCGGCAGCATCTTCAAGCGCGAGGTCGAGATACAGCTGGTCGTCTGGCAGCCGCCCGTCACGCAGAGCTTCGATCAGCCGCTCTTCACCTATCGCAGCGCTCAGCACAGCGGCAGCCCGCTCAATTCCGCCTACAAGCTGGAGACCTTCATCAGCGGCGAGGCGAATCGCTACGCCTACTTGCTGGCAGAGGCAATCGCCGACGGACAGATCGGCAGGTATAGCCCCGCCCTGTTCGTGGGCGGCTTGGGCAACGGCAAGACGCACCTCTTACAAGCCATCGCGCACGCCCTGCTAGAGCGCGACATCAACGCCATCTACCTGACCGCCGAGACCTTCACGACGCGCCTAGTTGAGGCGATTCGGACGGGCGAGACCGCCGCCTTCCGTGAAAAACTCCACAACGCCGATGCCCTGCTGATCGACGATGCGCAGTTCATCGAGGGCAAAGAGAGCACCCAAGCCGAGCTGGTCGCCTTGTGGGATAGTTTCCGCAGCCGCCAACGCCAGCTGGTCTTCGCCGCCGACCGCCTGCCCAGCCAGATGACTCGGCTGAGCGGCGATCTGCGCTCGCGCCTGCAAGCCGGACCGCTCGCGCGCCTCGATCCGCCCGATCTGGCGTTGCGCCGCGCCATCCTCGCCGAGAAGAGCAAGGCGCGCGGGCTGCGCCTGCCCAAAGACGTGCTGGAACTGTTGGCGACCCGCCTGACCAGCAACGTCCGCGACCTGCAGAGCGCCATCGATCAGCTCGATAGCTACAGCGGCTTGACCTCGCAGGCGATCACGCGCGAGTTGGCGGTCATGGTGTTGCGCGCGCTGGGCGCCGAGCAGGCGCGCGCCGAGCGCACCTCGCTGGAGCGCGTGCTGCAGACGGTAGCGGCGCACTATCGGCTCTCGGTCGGCGATCTGACCAGCCGCAAGCGCACCAAAGACGTGGTCTTGGCGCGCCACATGGCGATGTACGCCGCCCGCGAGCTCTCCGACGCCTCGCTCGCCCAGATCGGCGCGGCGCTCAGCCGCGATCACAGCACGGTCGCGCACGGCTGCGCCAAAATTGCCGAGCGCTTGCCTCAAGAGCCCGCCCTCAGCGCCGCTTTCGAGGCGATTCGGGCGGCTTTGGCGGGCAACTCCTCCGCCGAGCGCGTCGGCGTGCCCACCTCGACGCGGCGCGCCTCTACTGCCCCGTGACGATCACGGGCGTCGGCGGGCTGATGTGCAGATAGTTGGCATCCATGCCCACGATCACGATGCGCAGCTGATAGGTGCCGGGCAGCAAGCCCGTCGCGCCGAAATTGCCCAACATGCCGTTGATCACGGGCGTGTAGGAGACCTCTGAGAAGGTCGTCCACTCCGGGAACTGCGGTCCCTGCAGCTCCATCTTGAAGTAGAGCGCCTGCCCCTGCGCCCACGCCGCCGTCCCCATCACGTAGACCGTGCCGGTGACGGTCTGCCCGTAGGCGGGCGAGCTGATGATCGCCGTCACGCCGCTGGCGGCGGGCGCCGCCGCCAAAAGCTGCTGATCGCAGACCAGACGCGGCAAGATGGCGAGTCCGCGCGCGTAGGCGTAGGCGCTGGCGTAGACGTACTCGTCCTCAAAGGGCGAGCTATCGATGAAGAGGAAGGGTTGGGCGGCGGGCAGCTGGGCGCGCACCTCCTGCGGGACGAGGCAGTAGCGCGGCGGCGGCATCGGATCGCCGCGCGCGCTGCGCACATTCGCCACGTAAGCGGCGGCGAAATTCGGATCGACGGGCTGCGCCCAAGCGCGCACCACGCCGCTCTCCACGCGCTCGATCAACGGTCCGTTGGCGGGCGGCGGCGTCGGGATGAAGCGTGGGTCGCTTGAGGGGACGAGTCGCCCGCCGCCATCCGGCACGAGCGGCGGCGAGGCGAGCTTCCACTCCGCCCGCCCGCGCTGGCAATCTGTAGCGAGGTCGGTCAGGCTGCTCAGGACGCACAAACGCTCTTGGATCAAGCCTTGTGGCGGCACGAGAGCCTCCTCGCGCAGCGCGCCGCGCACCTTCAGGGATTCCTTCAGGCTCGGATCGGCGTAGATGCCCGTGACGACCTGATTCCAGATCGGGGCGGCGCCGCTCAGGCCCGTGATATTGCGCATCGGCGTGTTATCGCTATTGCCCACCCAGACCGCCACCACCACGTTCTTGGTGTAGCCGACCGTCCAGTTATCGCGGAAGTTATCGGTGGTGCCAGTCTTGACCGAGCTGGGGATGCCATCGGTGCGCAGCGGCGAGCGAGCGCCCATCGCCGGCGCGCGCGCGTTGTTATCGGCGAGGATATCGCTGATGACGAAGGCGATGCGCGGATCGAGGACGGGCTTGGCGCTCGCCGCGTTCAGGATGCTGCGCTCAGTGACG
>CALKXH010000055.1 GCA_938005675.1 uncultured Anaerolineae bacterium | reverse complement strand
GAGTGGACGCCGCTGGAGATCGTCCACCATCTGCGCGAAAGCGAGCGCGAAGTACAGCGTCCGCGTCTGCAGCGCATCGCTGAGGAGGACGATCCCTTCTTGCCGACGCCGCCTGAGCCCTTCCGCCCTAATAGCGTGACGCTGACTGAGACGGCGCAAGAGATCGCCGCCGATTTTTGGCGCGAGCGCGCCCAGACCCTCGCCTTTTTAGAGGGCTTGCCGCCTGAGGCGTGGTCGCGCTCGGCGCGCCACGCCATCTTCGGTCCGACCACGCTGCTGGAGATGGCGCACTTCACGGCGCGCCACGACCGCTTGCATCTCAACCAGCTCTGCCAGACCGTCGGCAAGTGCCAAGCCGACTAGCCCGCCTCACTTGCCTGAGACGAAGACTTCCTCGCGCACTTCGGTGGCGGGGCAGCCCCGAATGATGGTCACGTAGACCTTGTTCTCCGCATCCGGACCGGCGTTCACCTGCAGCTCGCCCGAGCTGAGCCGATAGAGCGCGAAGCGCTTATCGCGGCTGGCGGCGATCAGATAGTTCTGCTCTTTGGCGGGGAAGCGCGCCAAATCGCGCTCGGTCAGGCGGATGTGGCGGCGACCCTTGCCGTTCGGCTCGATGGAATAGACCTCTAACAAGCAGCCTGTGGGCGTGCCTTTGGTGTAGAAGGCATAGAAGTGACCGCCCATGCAGTTGTGGCGGCGATCATTCTCGCACTCACACGGATTGCAGGCTTGGGCGGGCGCGGGCGCTGCGAGGGCGAAAGCGCTGAAGGCGGCTGCGTACAACACCAAGGCGAGAAGCGCCATCATCAGGCGCGAAAAGGGCAGACGTGCCGACATAACTGAACAAACTCCTGCTGTGTGCAGTTGAAGCGCGCCAAAGTCTATCCCAAGCGCCCTGAGTCGGCAACGCTCAGGCGCTGTAGAGCGGCGTGCGCGCCAACGCCGCCAAGTCGCGGGCGCCGACTACGAACATGGCGATGCGCAGTTGCGCCGTGAGCTCGCGGATGAGTTCGTGGGTCGCCTCGCGCGAGTGCGCCGCCGCCTTCAGGAACGGACCGGCTAGTCCGCACAGCTGGGCGCCCAGCGCGATGCACTTGGCGATATCGATGCCATCGCGCAAGCCGCCGCTGGCGATGATCGGCAGGTCGGGCGCGCCCTCGCGCGCCAATTGGATGCCCTCCGCCGTCGGGATGCCCCAATCGGCGAAGGCGCGCGCCACGCGGGCATGGAACGCCGTCGGCGCGCGGTGGTACTCCACTTCGCTCCACGAGGTGCCGCCGGCGCCCGCCACATCGATGGCTGCCACGCCCGCCTCCGCCAAGCGACGAGCATCCTCAGCCGAGAAGCCCCAGCCCACCTCCTTGGCGATGACGGGCACGCCGATGTGGCGGCACAGCTGCTCGACTTTGGGCAGCAAAGCTTTGAAGTTGCTATCGCCTTCGGGCTGAACTGCCTCTTGTAAGGCGTTGAAGTGCAGGATCAGCGCGTCCGCCTCCGCCATCTCGACGGCGCGGCGGTAGTGATCGACGCCGAAGCCATAATTCAGCTGCACGGCGCCCACATTGGCGAAGAGCAAGATATCGGGCGCGACATGGCGCACCTTGAACGAGGCGGCGAGGTCTTCATGGACGATGGCGGCGCGCTGCGAGCCGAGTCCCATAGCGATGCGATGGGCTTGTGCCGCCTCCGCCAAGACCAGATTGAGCGGATTGGCGAGGCTGGTGCCGCCGGTCATCGAGCTGATCAGGATCGGAGCGCTCAGAGTCTTGCCCATGAAAGTGAGCGCGGTATCGATCTCGGCGAGGTCGAGCTCAGGCAGGGCGCAATGCCTGAAACGATAGCGCTCCAAGCCTGTGGTCAGGCGCGGAAACTGGACATTTTCCTCAAGGTTGATGCGGATATGATCGGCTTTGCGGCGCTCGATCAGTTGCGGATCGTCGGATGAGACGGTCATAGACGTACGCGCCAACGCGGGGCGCTGTTGCCTCCTCAAATAAGCTACCTAGAGGGCGATTGTAACACAAAAAGGGCAGGTCGCCTGACCTGCCCTTGCAACTTGCGTTGCCTTAAGCTCACTCGATCGGCGGCGGAGGACCGGGCTTGAACTCGGAACCGAGGATGGTCTCCAGCTGCAGCTCCAGCTCTTCGAGGGCGGTAGCGGCGTCACGGCGACCGGTCAGCACATCATGGACAGCCGTGAAGAAGGCGACCGAGACGTCGTTATAGAGCGCGGCGGTCACGGTCGAGGGACGCGGCGTGGCGTTCTCGAAGACCGGCACCAGATCAGCCACCCACGGCGTCGCCGCCAAGACTTCGGGGTCTTGGTAGATGGCGGGCATGGTCGGCAGGTTGTTCAGCTTCAGCCAGCGCTCTTTCTGCTGCTCAGGGGCGGTCAGCCACAGGGCGAGTTGCGTCGCCAGCTCAGGGTTCTGGCTGTAGGCGCTCACGCCCAGCTGCCAGCCGCCCAGCGCCGCCGCCGGACGACCGGAATCGCCCGCTGGCAGAGCCGTCACCGCGAACTTATCCTTGATGGCGGTCTCTTGAGTGCCATCAGCGCCGCCCTGACCCAGCACATAAGCGTAGGGCCAGTTGCGCATGAAAGCGGCGTTGCCGGCTTGGAAGACACGGCGGGCATCCTCCTCTTGGTAGGTGGTCACGCCGCGCGGCGAGATCGTGCCGACCCAGCGCGCAGCGCGCTCAATCGCCTTGATCGCCGCCTCGTTGTTCACGCTGATGGTCTTGTCCACCTCGACGATGGAGCCGCCACCGTTGCTGAAAATCCACTCCAAAGCGTCGCAAGTCAAGCCTTCGTAGGCGTTGCCTTGCCACACGAAGCCCCAGAACTCAGGGTTGCCAGCGGCGCGCTCGCCCTCTTGGATGGTCTGAGCCATCTGCTCTAGCTCATCCCAGGTCTTGGGCGGGGCGCTGAAGCCGTACTTCTCCAGCAAGTCAGTGCGGTAGTACAGCAAGCCGGCATCGGTGAACCACGGCAGACCGACAACCTTGCCATCGACCGTGTTGTTGGCGAGGATGCGCGGGTAGAACATGTCTTTCATGCCGCTCGCCTCAAGCGCCGGACCGAGGTCGAGCATGTTGGGGGCGAGGATGCCGGGCCAGATCACGTCGAACTGGATCAGGTCGATATCGGTCGAGCGGGCAGCCAAGAGCTGCTGCAGCTGCGCGAGGTATTCGGTAGCGCTCTGCGAGGCGTAGACGATCTCAACGTTCACGTTGTTCTCATTCGCCCAGCGCTTGAGGATCGCTTCATCCTGAGCGATATCGCCCACGCTGCCGTAGAACACGCGCAGAGTCGGGCGATCTTGCGCCATCGCAGCGCCGTTGAAGACGCCGCCCAGCACGAAGGCTGCGATCAACAAAAGGGTGAGAAACTTAATCTTTTTCGGCATAGGGTAACTCCTTTAGTGGTTGTAGGCATCTGAAGCGCATAGCGCCCGCTACACACATAGCCTCCTTGAGTCTAGCGCGCGCAGGCTCAGATTGCAAATATTCTTGAGCGGTCTGCAAGCGCTGCTCAGCGCGAATCAGGCTTGAGAGTCTTTAGAGCGCGCCCACATTTCGGCTAATTCGCCTAGAAAATAGCGCTCGGCTTCGCTCAATGGCGCGCTCAAGAGCAGATCGGGGCGGCGCTGCCACGTACGGCGCAAGGCGCTCTCGCGCCGCCAGCGCGCCACCGCGCCGTGATCGCCGCTCAGCAGCACCTCAGGGACGCGCAAACCGCGAAAGTCGGGCGGGCGCGTGTAGTGAGCGCCCTCCAGCAAGCCGCTGCTGAACGAGTCGTTCGGCGCCGACTCGGCGTTGCCCAGCACGTGCGGGATGTGCCGCGCGATGGCATCCAGCATCACCATCGCCGCCAATTCGCCGCCGCTCAGCACGTAATCGCCGATGCTGACCTCATGCGTCACCACAAGGGCGCGGACGCGCTCATCGACGCCCTCATAGCGCCCGCACAAGATAGCGAGGCGCGGATACTGAGCGAAGTCAGCCGCCATGCGCTGCGTGAAACGCTCGCCCTGCGGCGTAGTCAGGATGACTGGGACGGACTCGCCCTGCAGGACGCTCTCCACAGCGCGCACGAGCGGCTCGACCTTCAGCACCATGCCGCCGCCGCCGCCATAGGGCGGCTCGTCGGTCGTCTGATGCTTATCGGTGGCGTAGGCGCGGATATTGTGCAGATTGACAGTCAGCAAGCCGCGCTCGCGGGCGCGCTTGAGGATGCTCTCGCCCAGCACGCTTTCGAACATGGCGGGGAACAGCGTGAAAATTTCGAAGCGCATCGATCCACCTCACCAAGAGCGGCGCTGAGCGCGCGCGCCGAGCCACCACGCCGCCGCGATCACGATCAGCAAGCCGCTGCAGCAAGCCGCCGCCAGCAGCGCGAGCGCCTCGCCCAGCGTGCGGGCTGCGAAAGGCGGCGGCTGATAGAGCAAGGCGCGACGCGGCGCAGGCAAGGTGCCTAGCAAGCCCTCGCTGATCGCGTTGAAGCGCCATATCGGGCTGGCGAGGCGCGCGCCATCGGCGCCTAGCGCGATGACTTGCCAGCGATGGACGCCCTCGCTCAGCTGAGCGGCGTAGCTGTGCAAGGGGCGCTCAGATGCAACGTCCTGCGCGGGCGAGAGCGTGGCGATCAGCGCGCCGTCCAGCCACAGCTCAAAAGATTCGGCGCAGCTGGCGCGCCAAGCAAGACTCACAACGCCCGTGCGCACTTGCCCGCCGTCGGGCGGCTGCGGATCGGTCGGGACGTTCAGGGCGCACTGCGACGGCACAGGCGACCAAGTCGTGATGAGGCGCGGCGCAGCCTCTGTGAAGCGCAGCCAGGTGAAAGCGCCGCCGCCGACCACGAAGACATCGGCGCCTAAGGCAGCCAGGCGCGCGCCATCGCCATCTTCGCCGAACTGCCCGACGATGCGCAGCTGCGCGCCGATCAGCTCAAAGGCGATCA
>CALKXH010000054.1 GCA_938005675.1 uncultured Anaerolineae bacterium | reverse complement strand
TTGATCGGCTGCAGGCGCTGCAGAATCTCCAAGAGGCGCGCCCGCCACGCGCCTTCAGCGTCGTGCGGCAGCCATACGGCGGCGCGGCTGACGCGCACCCCCTCGCCCAGATAGCGCTGCAGCGCGGCGCGGTCGATCTCGCCCAGATAGGGCAGCCTGATGGCGATCTGGGCGCCCTCAAGGGCGACGCTCTGCGCTTGCGCCGCTTGCGCCAGCAGTTTCACGCGCAACTGATAGAGCAGATCGTCCAGCTCAGGCGGCAGCGCGCCGAAGCGGTCGTTCAGCTCGCCGCGCAGATCGTCGAGCTGGGCGGGCGTGCGCGCATCGGCGAGGCGGCGGTAGAGCTGCAGGCGCATGGCGCTCTCGGCGATGAAAGCGGCAGGGATGTGGGCGTTCAGCGGCAAATCGATCACGCGCGGCAAGCCCTCAGCCGCCTCCGAGCCGTTTGAGGGGCGGCGCTCGCCCTTCAAGCGCGCGACCGCCTCGCTCAGCAGCTGTGTGTACAGATGAAAGCCGACGCTGGCGATGTAGCCGCTCTGGCGCTTGCCGAGCAGCTCGCCCGCCCCGCGCAACTCCAAGTCGCGCAGGGCGATGCTGTAGCCGCTGCCCAGATCGCTATGTTCCGCGATGACTTCGAGGCGCGCGCGGGCATCCGCCGTCAGGATGGCGCCCGGCGGATAGAACAGGTAGGCGTAGGCGCGCTGCGCGCTGCGCCCGACGCGTCCGCGCAGCTGGTAGAGCTGCGCCACGCCGAACGTCTCCGCCCGATCTATGATGATCGTGTTGGCGTTGGGGATATCCAAGCCGCTCTCGATGATGGTGGTGCAGAGCAAGATGTCGTATTCGCCGTTGGCGAAGTCGATCATGACGCGCTCCAGCGTCTCTTCGGGCATCTGACCATGCCCGATGACGAGGCGCGCTTCAGGCACGAGGCGGCGCAGCTGCTCAGCGACCGTCTCGATGGTCAGGACGCGGTTGTGCAGGTAGTAGACCTGCCCGCCGCGATCCAGCTCGCGCAGGATGGCGTGGCGCACCAGCTGCTCATCATAGGCGCCGACGTGCGTGATGACGGGCAGGCGCTCCAACGGCGGCGTCTGGATCATGCTGATATCGCGGATGCCGCTCAGACTCAAGTACAGCGTGCGCGGGATCGGCGTGGCGGTCAGGGTCAGCACGTCGATCTGGGTGCGCAGGCGCTTGAAATGCTCTTTATGCGTCACGCCGAAGCGCTGTTCCTCATCGATGATCAGCAAGCCCAGATCGCGGAAAGTCACATCGCTGCTGAGCAGGCGATGCGTGCCGATCAGGATGTCGATCTCGCCGCGCGCCGCCGCCGCCACGATGGCGCTCTGCTCGCGCGGGCTGCGGAAGCGCGAGAGCATCTCGACCTTGACGGGGAACGCCGCCAAGCGTTGGCTGAAGACGTTGTAGTGCTGTTGGGCGAGGACGGTCGTCGGGGCTAGGAGCGCCACCTGCTTGCCATCCATGACGGCTTTGAAGGCGGCGCGCAGGGCGACCTCCGTCTTGCCGAAGCCGACGTCGCCACATAGCAAGCGATCCATCGGGGCGGGGCGCTCCATATCCGCCTTGACCTCCGCCAAGGCGCGCAGCTGATCGGCTGTCTCGATGTAGGGGAAAGATGCCTCCAGCTCAGCCTGCCACGCCGTATCGGCGCTGAAGGCGTAGCCCGGCGAGGCGGCGCGCTGCGCGTAGAGTTCGAGCATCTCCTTAGCGAGGTCTTCGGCGGCGCGCTGAGCGGCTTCCTTGCGCGCCCGCCACTCCGCCGAGCCGAGTCGGGTCAGGGCGGGCGGCTGATCGTCCGCCCCGACGTAGCGCCAGACCCGATCCGCCTGATGGATCGGCACGTAGAGCCGATCCGTGCCGCTGAATTGCAGCGCCAAGTACTCGCGCTCAGCCCCATCGAGGCTCAATTTTTGCAGCCCGATGAAGCGCGCCACGCCGTGATCGACGTGAACGACGTAATCGTTCGGCTTCAGGTCGGCGAAGTGCGCCTCAGGCGAGACGGCGCGCGGGGCGGGCTGTCGGCGCGGCTCCGGACGCCGCCAACCGAAAATTTCGGCGTCGGTGAGCAGGTGCACGGTCGGCGCGAGGCGCAACTGCCAGCCCTCGGCGAGCGCGCCCTCCACAAAGGCGAGGGCGGGCGTCTGATCGAGCGCCGTGACCACGCTCGGACGGGCTGTGCGCCCGTGTTCCGCCCACAGCTCGGCGAGGCGCTGCGCCTGATGGCTGACCACGATGGCGCGCTCGCCGCCCGTGTACAGCCCGCGCAAAGCCTCCAGAAAGGGCTTGAGCTGACCGCCGAAGCGATTTTCAGGCGCGAAGAGGTCGCCCAACGACTCGGACTCGGCGCTTGGCGCTCGATTGCCGCCCAAGCGAAGGCTCGGGCGCCCTGAGAGCGCGTCACGGAGCGCCTCCCACGTCAGGTAGGGCAATGGATAGTCGGGCGGCAGCTCTCCGAGCTGCTCTTTCTCAGCGCGCAGCCCGACGGCTTGCTCTTCCAGCTGCGCCACGCTCATCTGCAGCGCCGTCCAATCGTCCACGATCACGAGCGCGTCCTCAGGCAGGTAGTCCAGCAAGCTGTGCGCCTCGCGGTAGCAGTAGGGCAGGTAGAATTCGAGGTAGGGGAAGGCGCTCTCGCCCGCCAAAGCGCCCTGATCGGCGCGCGGCGAGCCGCCCCGTCCGTCGGGCGAGTCGGGCAGGTGGGCGAACCACTCGGCGAGGCGCATCGCCACAGGCGCGGCGTGTTTGGGCAAGACCTCGCGGGCGGGCGGGATATTGACGCGCTCCAAAGCGGCGAGGCTGCGCTGCGTGGCGGGATTGAAGGCGCGCAGGCTCTCGATCTCGGCGCCGAACAGCTCGATGCGCACGGGATTCGCTGCGTCGCTGGGGAAGATATCCAGCACGCCGCCGCGCCGACTGAACGCGCCCGACTCGGTCACCACTGAGGCGGGCGTATAGCCGATGGCGAGCCACAAGCGGACGAGCTTATCGGGATCGACCGCCTGCCCGATCCGCAATTGGCGGGCGTTGGCGCGGAATTCGCGGGGAGGCAAGGTGCGCTGCATCAGGGCGTGCGCCGAGGCGACCACGACGGGCGGCGCGCCGCGCTCAGCGCCTAGAGGCGGCGCTAGGGCGCTCAGCGCCGCCAAGCGCCCGCGAATGGCGTTGCTCGTCCAGGCGCTGCGGTCGTAGAAGAGGGCGCTCGGCTCGGCGAAGCGGTAGAGGCGCGCATCGGGCAGCCAGACGGGCAGCTGCTCGCTGAGGGCGTAGGCGCGCTCGACCGTCCCGCACAGCACGAGGAGCGGACGTTGGCTGGTTTGGGCTATGGCGGCGACCACGAACGGGCGCGCCGCCGCCACAACGCCCTGATCGGGCAGGGCGCCGCCCGCCATCAGCGCGCGTAGGGCGCTCTGGAAGGCGGCGCTCTCGCGCAGGGGCGCGATCAAGCCGTGTAGATGCATAGAGTAAGCTATTCGTCTTTCGGCTCAGCCTTCGATGAGTCGGGCGGCGCGGCGGCGTTGCGGGCGGCGTCTTCCGCCGTGCCGTTGTAGCGCGCCATCGCCGTCTCAATGCCGAATTGCAGCCACGTCTCGGCGGCGCGCACCGCCCGATCAAGCGTCTCTGCCACGAGGAGCTGCTCCTCAGGGGCGAAGGGCTGCAGCACGTAAGCGGCGGCATCCATGCGACCGGGCGGTCGCCCGATGCCGAAGCGCAAGCGCGCCACCGCCTGCCCGCCCAGCTGCTCTAGGATGTGCCGCAAGCCGCGTTGCCCGCCGTGGCTGCCGCTCGGGCGCAAGCGCAGCGTCCCCAGTGGCAGATCGAGATCATCGAGGACGATCAGCAGGTTTGTCAAGGGGATGTTGTAGAAAGCGACCAGCGGGCGCACGGCATCGCCGCTCAGATTCATATAGGTCTGCGGCTTGGCGAGCAGGACGCGCCGCTCGAGGATCGTCCCCTCCGCCAAGAGCGCCTTCGCCTGCTTTTTGCTGAAGCTCAGCCCGTGCTTAGCAGCGAGGCTCTCCACGACGCGAAAGCCGATGTTGTGGCGCGTGCGCTCGTAGTCTCTGCCGGGGTTGCCCAGCCCGACGATCAGGAAGCGCTCAGACATAGTCAGTTGCTGACATCACGGCTTGGCGCGGCTGGGCAGGGAGAAAGCACAGCGTCCGTCAGCGATAGGGCAAGTGGCGATCTCTTGGCTGCCCAGTCGGACGCTGAAGGTGCTGACCTCTGTGCTGTGGAAGCGCCAGAACTGCTTGGTGGGCGCCGTGTAGCGGAAGGAGGCGAGCGAGCGGCACTCTTTGAAGCGCGTCTCGACTTGGCGCTCGATGCGCCCGACCTTGAGGCACCAGTTGGGCGGGAAGGCGCTGGGTTGGCGCACCGCCCCTGAGAGCATCCACTCGGAGGCGCTGAAGAGGTACGGCTCGCTGCCATCTTGGATGAAGTTCAAGTCGATCAGGTTCAAGGTGCGGTTGCTCAGGTTGATCAGGTTGAGCTGATCGTCATCGTAGACCAGCAAGATATCGGCGGCGAGCGTCGTGGGCGTGGGCGTGTGCGTCCGCGCGGCGGTGCGCAAGAGCGAGGTGGTAGGCGTGTGCGTCGGGCGAGGTGTGCGCGTGGGCGTGGGCGTCCGCGTGGAACTGGGCGTGGCGGTCGCGGGCAACAGGATGATCGGAGCGCCCAGCGTGGTGGTCGGCGAGGGCGTCGCTGTGGGGCTGGGCGTGAAAGTGGGCGAGAGGGTCGCCGTGGGGCTGGGCGTGGGCGTCGGGCTGAGCGTCGCAGTGAAGGTTGCGGTGGGCGTTGGGCTGGGCAAGAGGGCGAGGGCGGTCTGGGTCAGGGCGGCGGCGGGCAACTCCGGCGGGCGGCTGAAGAAGAACAGGGCGAAGGCGGCGACCAGCAGCGCGAGGGCGATCACGACGAAGGGCAGCGCGCCTTTCTTGGCGGCAGGGGCAGTGGGCTTGCTCTCCTGCGAGGCGCGCAAATCGAGCGTATCGCGTTCATCGTCCACCTCAACCCACTCATCGGCGGGCAGGGCGCGCCGCGAGGCGGACGAATCGCTCAGCAGCCGCGCGGTGACCAGCGGCGCGCTGCGCATAAGGGGCAGATGCTCGGTATCGCCGCCGAAGAGGGCGAGGGCGAGCGCGCGGGCGAACTCAGCGCCGCTGGCGTAGCGCCGTTCGGGGTCTTTATCCAGCGCTTTGAAGAGGACCGGCTCGACGGCTTTGGGCAGGTCGGGCGCGAAGCTGAGCGGCGAGGGCGGCATATCGTGCAGGTGCTTGAGCGCCACGCTCATAGCAGAGGGATCGTCAAAGGGGACTCGGCCGGTCAGCATCTCGTAAGCGCAGATGCCCAGCGCGTACAGATCGCTCTGCGGGACGGCATTTTTGGAGGAGACCGCCTGCTCCGGCGCGATGTAGTGCGCGCTGCCGAAGGTATCGCCCAGCGTGCCGTCGGAGGCGCTCAGCACCAAGCCGAAATCGGTCAGCACGGCTTGCTTGTGCGGCGTGATCATGATGTTGGAGGGCTTGACATCGCGGTGGATCACGCCGAGCTGATGGGCGTAATCGAGCGCATCGCCGATGCCCTCTACCACGCTCAGCACTTCGGCGTGGGGCATGCGCAGCCCGCGCTCGTTATATTCGCGCAGGACCTGGCGCAAGTCTTTGCCCTCGATGAACGCCATCGCCATGAAATAGACGGACTCGTACTCGCCGAATTGGTAGACTTTGACAATGTTGGGATGCTGATCGAGCTTGGCGATGGCGCGCGCCTCGCGCTCGAAGCGCATACGATACTCAAGCTGATTGGCGGTCGCCAGCTCGGAGTCGATCACTTTGACGGCGGCGTAACGCTGCAGGCGCTCGTCGTAGCCCTTATATACGCGCGCCATGCCGCCTTTGCCCAGCAGCTCTTGGATGATGTAATCGCCTAATTTCTTGCCGATGAGTGGATCAGCCATTGTGTTTTACCCGTGAGCGCCGCACCGATGTCAAGCCGCCGAACGGCTGAATGCAATTATAGCGCGCCGAAGTCCTCCTGGCGTGAAAGCCCTGCCCAACGCCCTTCCGACGCTCAGCGGAGGCTGATCGGCTCAGGCTTGCGCCGCTGTTTCGGGCGGTAGCATGGGCAGGGTGAAGTAGAAGGTTGTGCCGACGCCCAGCGCGCTTCGGAAGCCGATCTCGCCGCCGTGCGCCTCGACGATGCGCTTGGCGATGACCAAACCCAAGCCCGTGCCTTGCGTGCTCTGTGCCACGTCGGAGGCGCGGTAGAATTTCTCGAACATATGTTGCTGGCTCTCCTCGCTCATGCCGCGCCCGGTATCTTGGACTTCAAGGCGCGCCATGCTCGGCTGACCGCCTTGCAGCGCTCTCGCGCGCACGAAAATCTCGCCGTGATCGCGGTTGTACTTGATGGCGTTGGTCAGCAAGTTCAAGATGACGCGCTTGACCTTGCCGCGGTCGGCTTGCAGGGTGATCGGCTCTGCCTCGATGTGGATGCTGATGTAGCGCTCGGCGGCTTGTTGGCGCACGATCTCGACGGTCTCTTCGATCAGGTGGGCGCAGTCGAACTGGCTAGTCTCAAGGCGGGCGCGCCCGGACTCAAGGCGGGCGAGGTCGAGGAATTCGGTGGTCATGCGCGTGAGGCGATCCGCCTCATCTCGGATGATCTTGATGATGTCGCGGCGGCGATTTTCGGGCAGTTCGGGGCGCATCAGCAGATTGGTGCTGGCGTGCAAGCCCATCAGCGGGGCGCGCAGCTCGTGAACCATCTCTTCGATCAGGTCGCTCTGCTGGAAGAGGCGCGCGTTTTCGATGGCGACGGCGGCTTGGGCGGCGAGGGTGGTCAGGGTATTGATGTCATCTTCGGTCCACTGGGCGCCGGGGCGCTTATTGACGGCTTGCACCACGCCGATGACGCGATTGTGGGCGATCATCGGCACGCCTAGCAGGTTGCGCGTCTCAAAATCGATGGTCTCATCCACGCCGCGGAAGAAGCGCGGGTCGCTGCGGGCATCCTCGACCAGACTTGGCTCGCCGTGACGCACCACCCAGCCGGCGAGGCTGTTATCAATCGGCACGACAATTGCCTCCATAGCGCCGGCGGTCATGCTGGGCTGCGAGGAGGCTTCAAAGCGCAGCTCGCCCGTCTTCGGGTCGATCAGCATGATCGAGGCGGTCTCGGTATCGGTCAGCTCGGTGGCGGCTTGAATGATGCGGTTGAGCAGCGTGCTGAGATCGAGCGTGGAGTTGAGCTGACGGCTGATCTCCATCAGACGCTCGTAGCGCGCCATCAGCTGTAGGTATTTCTGAATGGCGATGTCGTTCCCTACAGCAGGACCGCCTAAATAAGATGAAGGTTGGTTGGACATAACGCCTATCCCGCGCTGTGGTTCAGCGCTTCTCCGAAAGTTTGGCTTATAGGTTATTATGGCTTGCTGGAATGCCTCATGGCAAGTCTTAATGAGCGTCCGTTTGACTTTGAAGCGACGGATCGGGTAGAGTCGTTACGTAAGTGAGAGATATCTCAAGGGCGCATGAACGCATCAGACTGGGTCATCACGAAACGGATGCTCGGCGGGCTGCTGATCGGGCTAGGGGCGCTGACTTTCGTCGGCAGCTTGCTCTTGGATGCCCTGCGCGGCAACTTCGGCGACTTCGGCGTCGCGCAGGTGTTAGGTTTGGGCGGCAGTTTGGGCATTTGCCTGATCGGGGTGAGCCTTTTGCCGCTAGGAGACCGCCCGGCATGATCGGGACGTTGGCGCGCGTCGGAGGCGCGGCGCGCCTTATGGCGCTCGCCCAGCAGCTGCTCTTGGGCGTTGCCCTGCTGCTGATGGCGCTGCACGTGGCTGTTTACGTCGTCTACGCCGTCAATTTGATGGCGTTCCCTTTCGATTACGATCAGGGCGAGGGCTTCGAGCTGAACGACACGATCCTGCTCAGCCAGTTTCAGTCGCCCTACCGCGATAACGAGGTCTTCCCCTTTTACGCCAGCAACTATCCGCCGCTCTACCACGTGATCCTCGTGCCGTTGGCGTGGCTGTTCGGCGCGGAGTACTGGTACGGGCGCTTGGCGGGCTTCCTCGCCACGCTGATCACGGCGTTCGCCATCGGCTACGCCGTGCGGCGCGCCACAGGGCAGAGCACAATCGCTTTGTTGAGCGGCTGCGCCTACCTCGCCTCGAACTACGTCTATCACATCGGACCGCTCTTCCGTCAGCACATCAGCATGGTGATGTTCGAGACGTTGGCGGTGGTCGTCATGGCGGGGCTGAGCGAGAGTCGCCGTCCGCGCCGCTTGATCGTCGCGAGCCTCGCCTTGCTGTTGGCGGCGGGCTACACCAAGCAATTGGCGATTGCGACCGTCGCCGCGGTCTTCTTTTGGCTGTTTTTGCGAGGCGTTCGGCGCGCCATCGCCTGGGCGATCCCCTTCGCGGCGGTCGGCGGAGGCATCTTCCTGCTGATCGACTGGAGCACGGGCGGGCAGTGGTGGCTGAACATCATCACGGCGAACGTGAATCAGTACATCTTGGGGCAGTACACGGGCTTGCTGAGTCAGTTCATCGGGCTGCACGGCGCGCTGCTGATCTTGGCGGGGCTGCTGGTTGTTTACGAGCTGTACCTCGACCGACTCTCGCTCTACAGCGTGTGGTTCGTGGCGGCGCTGTTGAACAGCGTCTTGGCGGGCAAGTGGGGCGCTGGGGATAGCTATTTCGCCACCGCCATTGCCGCGATGTGCATCTTAGCGGGCATCTTTGCGGGGCGCACCCTCAGCGGGAGGTGGCGCTTGCCGCGTCTGCTCTCAGGCGCGGAGCGCGTTATGCCGCTCTTGAGCGTGGCGGTCTGTGCGGCGTATGTGCTGTACGGGGCGGCGGTCATCAAGTTGCCGTTGAATCTGCCCGTCTTTGCCCAGATCGGGCAAGCGCTCGGCTTGCAGAGCAACACCAAGTTCCCGCACTTTTACGACTCAGCCGGCTGGACGATGGGCTACGCCACCATCGGGCAAATCCCGACGGCGGAGGATATCGCCAACGGCTGGCGCATCGTCGCCTACGCCCAAGCCGATCCGCGCCCGATTCTGAGCGAGGAGGCGGCGTTCAGTTTCCGCAGCGGCAAGCCCGTCGTCACCAACCCGACTCAGCTGCTCAATCTGTACAACAACAACACGCCTGAGCGCACCCTCTACGACCCTTCGGCGTTGATCGCCCTGATCGAGGAGCAAGCCTTCGGCGTCGTGATCCTGCGGCGCGAGATCGGGCAGACGGCGATTCTGGGCTTCTATCCGCCGCCCGTCCTCGCCGCCATCGAGCGCGCCTACGCCCTGCGGGAGGCGATCCCGATGAACGGGCATGAGTACACCGTCCTGCTGCCGCGCCCTGAGTGGAGTAAGCCGCAGTGAGCCGTCTGTTGCCTCGCTACGAGCGCACGTTCACCCAGACCGAGTTAGCCGCCGCCCTGAGCGCCGTGCTGCGCATCGGCGTGTTGGTCTTGCGCAGCGGGGCAGCCAGTTTCCGCACGCAGGAGGTGATGGCGCGTTGCGCGGCGGCGCTGGGCATCGAGCAGCTTGAGGCGTACGTCACGCCGACTGGAATCATCGCCTCCGCCTACAGCGGCGGCGAGCATCGCACGCAGATCAGGCAGGTGCGCGGCTTGGCGGTCGATATGAATCGGGTCATCGAGCTGGAGCTGCTCTCGCGCACCTTGCCGACGGGCATCGAGTCAGCCGAGCTGCATCGCCGCCTTGATGCCATCGAGGCAAAGGGCATGTTGTATCCGCGCTGGATGGTGGCGCTGATGGTCGGGTTGGCGTGCGGGGCGTTCTCGGTCATCCTCGGCGGCAGCCCGCTGGAGTTCGCAGCGGCTTTCGGCGGCTCGGCGACGGCGCAGACGTTGCGCATGGCGCTGCTGAGGCGGCACTTCAGCCCGGTGCCGATTGTGGTGGTCTGCGCGGCGGTGGCGACGGGCGTTTGCTATACCTTGCTGCGCCTATTCGCGCCCTTGTACGCGCTCTTGGCAATCGAAGCCTCGCTGCAGAACGGGGTGATCGCCTCGGTGCTGTTGTTGGTGCCGGGCGTGCCGCTGATCACCGCCCTGCTCGATCTGGTGCATCTGGACTTGGTCTCAGGGTTATCGCGCGGCATTTACGCCGTGCTGATCTTGGTGTGCATCGCCATCGGCATGTTGCCGATCTTGCTGGTGACGGGCTTCTCCATCCTCTAGAGGTGAGGCGTGCAGCTTGAGAAGCTGATTTTACAGGGCTGTATGGCGCTGCTGGCGACGACGGGCTTCGCCGTGCTGTTCAACGTGCCGCCGCGCCTGTTGGCGGCTTGCGGCTCGGTGGGGATCGGCGGTCATTTGCTGCGCTACAGCTTGCTGCAGAGCGGCGCGCCACCCACCTTGGCGGCATACGCCGCCGCGCTGTTTGTGGGCTTGGTGGGCTACGCCGTCTCGACGCGCTACAAGTTGCCGCGCCTCGTCTTCACGGTGACGGGCATCATCACGATGATACCGGGCATTCCCGCCTACGAGGTGCTGCTGTATTTCTACGAGGGCGACCTGAACGGCGGCTTGGCGGCGGGCATCTACGCCGTCCTGATCACGGGCGCCGTGGCGGCGGGACTCAGCACGGCGCGCCTGCTGATCGACGTCGATCTGCGCCAATTGAAGAGCTAGACGTCCGCCCTCACTCGCGGTAGCCCTTGCCGAGCGCCTCCGAGAGCAGCACGCCCAAAAAGCCGACGATCAGAGCGATGTGCAGCAGGCTGAAGCCGCACACGCCCAGCCAGACGTTCTGCCCGCTGGCGAAGTAGACTAGATGCACGATCAGACTGACCGTCAGCAGCAGCACCGCCAAGACGATCAAGCTGCCGCGGCGCGGCGGGATATTGGTGCGGAACCAGTTGAGCAGGTTCGCCAACCAGAGCGCGCGATCCAGACCTCTCAATAAGCGGCGCATAGCTCAGAGCTTATCCTCCGCGAGCAAAGCGGCGAGGCGCGGCGGCACGTGGGCGCGGATGTGCGTCCCTTCAGGCGTGGTCTGCGCCTGATCGACGATCCCTTGCTCACGGATGAGCGCCAAGAGGTCGCCGCGCTGATAGGGCACAAAGAGCTTGATCTCTAGCATCGACTCGCGCAGGACGCGCTCGATCTCGCCGATCAGGCGCGGGATGCCCTCGCCTGTGCGCGCCGAGATCGGCACGATGGCGGCGTAGCGGTCGGCGCCGCGCAAGGGCGGAGCGCCCTCGGGCAGCAGATCGACCTTGTTCAAGGCGAGGATGCGCGGCAAGCGCGGCACGTCGATCTCAGCCAGCGTATCCTCGACCGTCTCGATCTGGGCGGCGGCGTTGGGATGGGCGGCATCGACCACGTGGATGAGCATATCCGCCTCGCTGACCTCCTCCAAAGTGGCGCGGAAAGCGGCGATCAGCGTGGCGGGCAGCTTCTGGATGAAGCCGACCGTGTCGGAGATCAGCACGACCTTGCCGCCGGGCAGACTCAGGCGGCGGGTGGTCGGATCGAGGGTGGCGAAGAGCTGATCGGCGACGTAGACTTTGGCGTCGGTCAGGACGTTGAGGAGGGTGGACTTGCCGGCGTTGGTGTAGCCAACGAGGGCGACGGTCGGGATGCCTTGCCGCGTGCGTTGGAGGCGATGGCGGTTGCGATGGGCGCGCACGGCTTCGATCTCCTGTTTGAGCTTGGCGATACGCTTCTGGATGTCGCGGCGGTCAGCCTCCAGCTGAGTCTCGCCGGGTCCGCGCAAGCCGACTCCGCCGTTGCCGCTACGTCCGCCGCCGCCGCCGGCTTGGCGGGCGAGGTGCGTCCATTGGCGGGTCAGGCGGGGCAGGCGGTACTGGTACTGCGCCAGCTCAACTTGCAGAGCGCCCTCGCGGGTGCGGGCGTGCTGAGCGAAGATATCGAGGATCAGGGCGGAGCGGTCGATCACTTTGACCGACTCGCCGAAGAGTTTCTCCAGCTCGCGCTGATGGTTGGGCGATAGCTCGTCGTCAAAGATGACGATATCGGCGCCCAGCAGGGCGATTTGCTCTTGCACCTCGCGCACCTTGCCGCTGCCGATGTACGTGGCGGGATCGATGCGCTGCAGGTGCTGCACCGCCCGCCCGACGACTTCGATGCCCGCCGTCTGGGCGAGCAGCTCCAATTCGTCGAGCGAGTCTTGGGCGTTCAGCAGCGGGCGGGCGGAGCGCACCTCCGCCGCCACGAGGAAGCCGCGCTCTTTGGGCGGGGCGGTCAGGCGCTCGTCATAGTCGGGGTCGAAAAAGAGGTTCGGATCGATTGGGTGTCGTCTCAATACGCGCTCCTAGTCCTTCTGAGCATACCAAGTCTGCAGACGGGCAATCGCTTCGCCTAGGCGCTCATCCGCCACGCCGACGCTGAGGCGCACGTAGCCTTTGCCGGCGGGTCCGTACATGCTGCCGGGCGTCAGGCTGACGCGCGCGCGCTCCAGAGCCGCTCCCACGTAGGCAGTATCGTCGCCATCTTGCACTCTCGCCCAGACGTACAGCGAGCCGGACGTTTTGAAGGCGCTCAGCCCGATGCTGGGGCAAGCGGCGAGCAGGGCGTCGCGGCGCGCCTGATAGACGGCGTTGCGGGCGTCGATCCAGCTTTGGGGCGTCTCGTTCAGGGCGAGGGCGCCCGCCTCGTAGATCGGGCGGAAGTGACCGCTATCCATGTTGCTCTTGATGGTCAGGAGCGCCTCGATCACCTCGCGGCGGGCGAGGCAAGCGCCCAAGCGCCAGCCCGCCATGTTGTAGAGCTTGGAGAGCGACATGAACTCGACCGTGCATTCGAGGGCGCCCTCGACTTGCAAGGCGCTGGGCGCGCGGTAGCCGTCGTAGACGACCTCGGCGTAGGGGTTATCCGAGCACAGCAGCAGCCCGTGCTGGCGGCAGAAGGCGATCAGCTCCTCGTAGAGGCTCAGATCGCAGGTGGCGCCGGTCGGGTTGTTCGGATAGTTGACCCACAGCAGCTTGGCGCGGCGCAAGTCGGGATGATCGCGCAAGGCGTTGAGATCGGGGGCGTAGTTGCGGGCGGGATCGAGGTGCATCAGGATCACATCGCCGCCCGCCATCAGCGTCCCCATGGTGTAGGCGGGATAGTTCAGGTCGGGGGCGATGGCGGCGTCGCCGCGGTCGAGGAAGGCGAGGGCGAGGTTGACGATGCCCTCTTTCGAGCCGATCAGCGGCAAAATCTCTTTATCGGGGTCGAGCAGCACGCCGAAGCGCCGCGCGTAGTAGTTCGCCACTGCCTCGCGGAAGGCGGGCAAGCCGCGATAGCTGCCATAGCTGTGATAGGTCGGGTTGGCGGCGCTGCGCTGCAGCCGCTCGATGACGGGCGGCGGCGGCGGCATGTCGGGACTGCCCATATCAAGGCGGATGACATCGACGCCTTCGGCGCTCAGCTGAGCGATGCGGCGATTGATCAGTTCGAAACCATAAGGCGGCATTCGCTCAAGGCGCGCCGCAGTTTTGGGGAGCGAAAAAGTTTGAGTTGCCATCTTAAAAAACCTTTCAGGGCAATTTTACCACAAATAGCGCGCACAAGCCCCCCGACAGCGCTTCATGCTTCTGCAAAAACGTCGCTTGCTCGCCCGCGCGCTCGGTGCTAAACTCAAAGTAGCTGTCAAGTGAGCGCCGCACAGCGCATTCGCCTTGTGCGGCATGAGGAGTCGCCCGTGACCGAAACGCTCATCCCCCTCGATCAAATCCCAAGCCAGACGCCCCAACGCGCCCGTCTGGAGGAAGCGCCCCAAGCCGAGCGTCCGCAGCGCCGCCCGCCGTGGATCAAGGTGCGCGCGCCCGGCGGCGCTACCTACGAGATGGTGCGCTCCCTGATGCGCAACAAGGCGCTCAACACGGTCTGCGAGGAGGCGCACTGCCCGAACATCGGCGAGTGCTGGGGCAACGGCACCGCCACTTTCCTGATGATGGGCGATACCTGCACGCGCTCCTGCGGCTTCTGCGATATCAAGACCGGGCGCCCCGCCCCGCTAGACTGGACAGAGCCGATCCGCGTGGCGGAGGCGGTGCGCGCCATGAATCTGCGCCACGTGGTCATCACCAGCGTCAACCGCGACGAGCGCCCTGATGGCGGCGCGCCGATCTTCGCCATGGTCATCAAGCGCATCCGTCAGGTGCAGCCCGGCTGCTCCATCGAGGTGCTAATCCCCGACTTCAAGGGCAAGATCGAGGCGCTCAAAATCGTGATGGACGCCCAGCCGGAGATTCTCAACCACAACGTGGAGACTGTGCCGCGCCTGTTCAAGCGCGTGCAGCCGCAGGATAAGTACGAGTGGGCGATGGCGACGCTGGGCAACGCCAAGGCGCTCGATCCGCTCGTGCTGACCAAGAGCGGCATCATGCTGGGCTTGGGCGAGACCTTCGATGAGGTGGTGGCGGTCATGCGCGATTTGGCGGCGCTCAAGGTCGATATCTTGACGCTTGGGCAGTATTTGCAGCCCAGCAAGAAGCACCTGCCCATCGAGCGCTACTACGAGCCCGCCGAGTTCGCCGAACTCAAGCGCATCGGTTTGGAGCTGGGCTTCAAATGGGTGGAGAGCGGTCCGCTGGTGCGCAGCTCCTACCGCGCTGAGGAGCAGGTGCGGGCGCTCTCGCAATTGCAGCATTTCCGTCTGCGCGGCTCGTGAGGGACTGCGCGCGGACGGTTGCACAAGTTCAGTTAGGGTGATCAAGGCGCTGTGGAAGCCTCGCAGCGCATGAGCCGTGCCATGAGCAAGTCCTCTGAGACCAAAGAGCGGCTGCATTACTTAGATTGGCTGCGCGCGCTGGCGATCTTTGCGGCGTTCGTGGGGCATGTGGCGTTGCCCTTTTCGGGCGGGCGCTGGGTCATCAGCAGCGATCAATTCGTGCCGATAGCGGCTATAGTGGTCGGGGTGGGCGGTCAGTTTGTCATCCCGAGCCTGTTCTTGATCTCAGGGGCGGCGCTGACCTTCTCGCTGGGAACTCGCAGCGTCGGGCGCTTCATCAACGAGCGCGTCCAGCGGCTGCTGATCCCGTATGCGGTCGGCGTGGTGTTGCTCTCGACCGTGCAAGCCTACTTCAGCGCGCTGAATCAAGGGGTTTTTCAGGGCGGTTTCCATCATTACCTGCCGGAGTTCTTCAGCCTGAGCCGCATCAACAGGCTTGATCTGAGCTGGATCGGCATTTATGGCTATCACCTATGGTTTTTGGGCTATCTGTTCGTCTTCAGCCTGCTGATGCTGCCCTTCCACGCCTTGTGGCAGGGAGAATGGGGCAGGCGCCTGAACGAGCGGATGGTGCGTCTGTGCAAGCTGCGCGGCGGCGTGCTGTTGCTGGGCTTGCCCTTCGGTTTGCTGCGCACCACGCTAGGGCTGTTCTTCGGCGAGTACCAAAGCTGGGCAGACTCAGCCATCTGGCTACTCTTCATGCTCTATGGCTACATCCTCTTCAAAGAGCCGCGCCTGCAAAGCGCCCTGTGGCGGGATGCCAAGCTGGTCGGGCGGATGGTCGTCCTCTCGTTAATTGGGCTGTTCTTGATCGCGGCGGCTCTGCTCTTCGGCGCGCGCGGCGACCTGAGCCTGCAGACAATCGCGACGCTGCGCGGCTTGCCGCTGGCTTACGTGCTGAGCATGTTGCTAGTTGGTTTGAACAGCTGGACGCTGGTTCTATACTTGCTGTGCTTGGGCAAGCGCTGGCTCAACCGCGATAACGCGATCTGGCGCTATTTGAATGAGGTCTCGTTGCCGTTCTACCTGCTGCACCATCCGATTGTGGTAGTGCTCGCCTATTACATCCTGCAGGTACGCACCTCCAGCACAACTCAGTTCGTCCTGCTCTTTGTGAGCAGCCTGATTCTGACGCTCGCCACGTTCCACTTGTTGGTGCAGAACAACCGCTTGCTGCGCTACCTGATGGGCATCCGCACGGTGCAGATCGTGGTGCGGGATCGCAGGCTGCACGCTTTTCGGGTAGTCTTCCTGATCGCCCTATCGATCTTCGTCGTGCTGTTGCACACGGGCATTCAGCGCACGGCGGAGCGCACCTCTGAAGTAACCATCCTCTCGTCGGAATAGGCGAGCTGCTCACAGCGGATAATTGAGATTTAATCTCAGAATATCGCTACGCTCAAGGTTGCCTTGTAAAATCTGGATGCCTTCTGAAATTTTTCTTAGAGAGGACGTTCAGGATGTTACAAGCAAAAGTAGCAGTCATACGCGCAGCGGGCGCGCCTTTCCAGATCGAGAACGTGGAGATCGACGATCCGCAAGCGGGCGAGGTGCTGGTCAAGATCAAGGCGGTGGGCATTTGCCACACCGATATGTACGCCCAGAGCCTTGCTGGGGTCGCCTTCCCTGCTCCAATTGTGCTGGGACATGAGGGCGCGGGCGTGGTGGAGGCGGTCGGCGCGGGCGTGACTAAGGTGGCGGTCGGCGATCACGTCGTGCTGACCTTCAACTCGTGCGGACGTTGCCTGAATTGCGAAGACGGCGCGCCGGCGTATTGCCAGAATTTCCCGATGTTGAACATGGCAGGCGTGCGCGCCGACGGCTCCACGACCATGCGTCAGAATGGGACGCCCATCCACGGCGGCTTCTTCGGACAGTCATCTTTTGGCACGTACGCCATCGCCTACGAGCGCAACGTGGTCAAAGTGCCGAAAGATGCCCCATTGGAGCTGCTGGGTCCGCTCGGTTGCGGCATCCAGACGGGCGCTGGCAGCGTGATGAACGCTTTACGCCCGGTGATCGGCAGCAGCATCGCGGTCTTCGGGACGGGCGCGGTCGGTATGGCGGCGATCATGGCGGCGCGGGCGGTCGGCTGTGGGATGATCATCGGGGTGGACATCAAGCCGCATCGCCTTGAGTTGGCGCGCGAGCTGGGCGCCACGCACGTGATCAACGCGGCGGAGGTCGATCCGGTCGAGGCGATCCGCGATTTGACGGGCGGTGGCGTGCGCTACAGCTTGGAGGCGACGGGCATC
>CALKXH010000053.1 GCA_938005675.1 uncultured Anaerolineae bacterium | reverse complement strand
TAGCCGCCGCGCAACGCGCCCAAGATCGAATAGCGCTTGGGCAAGCCGCACGCCACAGCGATCACGCTCGGAATGGCTTTCACATCGGCGAGATCGAGCGCGATCACGCGCTGATTGATGTCGAAGCGCTCGCAGTTGCCGTTGATATCGAAATGCCGACCCGCCGTCTCGCCCACAGCGCCTTGCGCGCGCAATTCTTTCAGCTCGGCTTCGGTCAGATGCCCAGCCCGCAAAAAGCTAGACATCCCGACTTCGGTCGTGCCGATGCCCAGCAGGGCGAGGCTGGCGCGCCGCGCGCGGTTGAGCGTCTCGCTGATGGTCGGCTGCTCTAGGAACAGGTCGCGGGCAGCGCGGCTATCCACCAAGAGTGGCGCATGCAGATAGAAGAAGCGTCCGCCCAGCTTGGTCGCCAATTTGCGCGCCAATTCATGCCCGTCGATCTCCGACTCGACCGTGCCGACGCTGCCAATCATCTGCACGACTTCCACCTGCAGGCTTTGTCGCTCGCTCAGGGCGTTCACCGCTGCGCTCACGCCCGTCCCCCATGAGATGGCGAGCGTCTCGCCCGGACGCAGGCGCTCTTCGAGGTAGCGCGCCGCCAACTGCCCCGCCGCGCTGAGTATCTCGGCATAAGGGCGCCCGCGGCTCTCGACGATCATCACGCGCTCCAGCCCGAAGCGCTCGCGAAAGTGCTTTTCGAGCGGCGGCACCGTCGTGATCGGCTTGCGGACGCGGATTTCGACTAAGCCTTTCTGTTTGGCTTCCTTCAATAAGCGCGAGACGTTCGAGCGCGAGGTCGCCAGCAGCTTGGCGATCTGCTCTTGGTTATAATCCTGCTCGTAGTAGAGCGAGGCGACACGAATTAGGTAGTCCTCGCGGCTTTCCAACATAAATCACCTATCGGCTGTGCAACAGTTTGCAAACTTCACATTTGTGAAGTCTAGCGTACCACAACTTGGCTTGCCAGAGAATGTGCAGTTTTTGTCCAGCGCTTGGCAAGTGACTATAGTGCTCTGAGCAAATAAGTGAGGCGGCTATGCAACCGACTACAACTGAGTACGCAATCTACGTCGATGGCGCCTTTGAGAGCAACCTGATCAGTTATGGCGTGGTGATCCTGAAGGATGGGCAGTTTCAAGCGGCGCTCCACGGTATCGCCAAGACCGACGCTGAGCATCGGCAAGTGGGCGGCGAGATCACGGCTGTGGTCGAGGCGCTGCGCTGGTGTAAAGCGCACGACGTCCAGAGCGTGACCATCTACCACGATTACGAAGGTTTGGAGGCGTGGGCGACGGGCAGATGGCGCGCGGAGAAGCCGCTCACGCAAGCTTACGCCCGATTCGTGCGCGAGTCGGGCGTGGACATCGCTTGGCGCAAGGTGACAAGCCATACGGGCGTGAGGTGGAACGAGCAAGCTGATCAGTTGGCGACGCAAGCCATCGCCTTGCGCCGCGAGACGTCGGGCGAGCCGCCCCTGAGCGCCGATAGCCCTCAAGCGGCGCTGTTGAGCGAGGCGGAGCGCCTCGCCAAAGCCTTCGCCGAGCATCTGATCGGGCAGGGCATTCAGGCGGAGTTCAAAGGGCTGTTCAACGGCATGTACGCGCGCGTGGCTGTGCTGGGCGGCTTCTTCGACTTGTACAACACGCCCAAAAAGCGCCTCTCTCTACGCATTCACAATGTATCGCCCGAAAACAAGGCGCGCTTAGAGGCGGCATGGCGAGCTTTTATCTCTGAGCACCCCTAAATTTTTCAGGTTCTGTGCAAAGCTCTTAGCAAAAATCCTCAAATGAACTATCATAAGCTTCGGAGTAGTTCAATACCCCCTCTCGCTCTCTCCTGAACGCTCCATTGTTTCCGAAGGCACTCCTACACGGAGAGATTCAAGTGAAATCAATTTTCTACAAATTGCTGAGCGGATTGCTCGTGCTGCTGCTCTTGAGCAGCGGCGCGCAGCCTGTGGCTGCCCAGGGCGGCGGGACGATTGTCGGGCGCGGCGGCATCCGCCATCTCGCCACGTCGTCGGATGGCAAGTACATCGCCGTCGCCAGCACGGTCGGCATTTGGCTTTACGAGGCGGCTGACGTGACCAAGCAGCCGCGTTTCATCAGCGGTCACACTGAAGAAGTGCAGCAAGTCGCCTTCAGCTCCGATGGCGCGAAGTTGGCTTCTGCCAGCTTGGATCGCACGGTCGGTCTGTGGGACGTGCAGACGGGCGCGCGCCTGCAGAGCTTTGAGGGCGCGCGCTCAGGCTTTTACGCCGTCGCTTTCAGCCCCGACGACGCCCTAGTGGCTGCTGCCACGACCGATCAGGACGCCATCCGCCTGTGGGAGAGCGCGAGTGGGCGCGCCGTCGGCGTCTTGCAAGGGCATCGCGGCCAGATTGTTTCAATCGCCTTCAGCCCGGATGGCAAGGAGCTCGCCTCTGGCTCATCCGATCAGAGTGTGCGCCTGTGGGATATCCAAAGAGGCGCTGAAAGCCGTGCGCTTGAAGACGTCAAGGCGCGCGTGACCATCGTCGCCTATAGCCCTGATGGATCGCTCTTGGCGGTTGGCAGCGTCAATGGCAATGTGCTGCTCTACCGAACGAGCGATTACGCAGTGGCGCAGACGTTCTCAATGGAGCGCGCTCGGATTGGCAGCCTCGCCTTCAGTCCGGATGGCAAGACGTTGGCGGTTGGCGCTAACGCGAAAATTTTCCTCTGGGATGTGGCGAGCGGCAGAAATCTGAACAGCTTCGATGCCCATCGCAGCGCGGTCATCAGCCTCGCCTACAGCGCCGATGGCTCGCAAATCATCAGCGGCGGCGCCGATAACGCCTTGCGCGTCTTCGATGCCAACACGAACCGCGAGCTGGCACAAACGCGCGCCGAACACGCCCGTGAGCTGCTCTACACCACGTTCAGCCGCGACGGGCGTCTCGCCGCCTACGCCGCTTCTGGCGACCCATTTGTACGGCTTGTCAGCCTCGCCGACGGCAGCACGCAACTGATCGACAACGCCAACGCAGTCAGCGCGCTCGCCTTCAATAGCGATGCCAGTCTGCTGGCAGTTGCCTCAGCCGACTCTGTTATCCTCCACAATACTGTCAGCTTGCGCGCCGAGGCGACTCTACGCCCCAATCAGCGGCTCGGCGCGATCTCAGCCCTCGCTTTCAACAGCGATAGCAGCCAGATCGCGGTCGGCTACTCACAAGGTCCGATCATCATCTACGCGGTGGCGAACGGTCGTGTGGTGGCTGAGCTGCTCGGACACACGCAAAGCGTGCGCTCGCTCGCCTTCAGCGCCGACGATCAGACGCTCTACAGCACCTCAGCCGACGGCACGCTGCGCATCTGGTCGCTGAGTGAGTAGCTTCTAACCGAGTCTTCGCACGAATCTAGCAGCCCGATGGCGCGCGTTATCGGGCTGCTGGGCTTTACCGACTCGGCGCGCTTTGCGCTACACTTTAGACGGGTCTGATCGGACTGAAAGGATGCAAGATGCGTTTGCCGATTGTCGCCGCCAACTGGAAGATGCACAAGACGCCCGCTGAAGCGGCTGAATTCGCTCAGGCGCTCGTTGCGCCCTTGTTGCCTTTCGAAGGCGTGGAGCGCGTGATCTGCCCGCCCTTTATCGCCATCCCCGCCGTGGCGGAGGCGCTGCGCGGCACGCCGATCAAAGTCGGCGCTCAGAACGTCCACCAAGAGCCGCAAGGCGCCTACACGGGCTGCATCTCCGTGCCGATGCTGCAAGGTTTGGTGGAGTACGTGATCGTCGGGCATTCGGAGGTGCGTCAATACCTGTGCGAGACCGATGCGATGATCAACGCTAAGGCGAAGGCGATCTTGGCGGGCGGTCTGAAGCCGATCATCGCGGTTGGCGAGTCGTTGGCGCAACGCGAGGCGGGCGAGACGGTCGCTTTTGTGGGCGCGCAGGTGCGCGCCGCCCTAGAGGGCATCCCTGCTGAGGCGCTGCCGAGCATCGTGATCGCCTACGAGCCGATCTGGGCGATTGGCACGGGCAGGAACGCCTCCCCAGAGGACGCCAACCAGACCATCAAAGTGGCGGTGCGCGATGTGATCGCGGCGCTCTATGGCGAGGCGACGGCGCAGCAGGTGCGCATTCAGTACGGCGGCAGCGTGAAGCCTGAGAACATGGCGGATTACATGCGGATGCCTGAGATCGATGGCGCGTTGGTGGGCGGCGCGTCGCTCAAGCTGAACGATTTTGTGGCGTTGGTGCGCCTCGCTCAAGAGGCGAAGAGCGGCTAGGCAGGGCGATGCTCGCCGAAGAACTCACCCCGTCGCAAATCCTGAATCTGTTCACGCCGTGGCTGGTCTTCGGCGGGGTGGTCTTCGCTTTGGCGCGCACGCAGTATTGGGTCAGGCAGCACATCTTCGGCATTGGGTTGCTGTGGCTGGGCAAGAAAGAGCTCGCCGCTTGGCTGTACCTGATCGTCATGCTGCCGGGCATCTTGCTGCGCGAGCTGAGCCGCTGGACAGTGGCGGGCATGTTGAGGCAGACGCCGACTTTCATCACCCCCGCGCCGCAAATCGACCCCGACGGCGTAGTTCACGCCCGTCTTTTCCATTACACGATCCTCAATCCCGTCTACATCGGCATCCTAGCCGCCACGCCGATGGTGGTCGGCTTCGCCGCGATGCTGGCGATCAGTTACGGCGTGCTGAACATCCCGCAGCTGCTCACGCTGCTCAGCGAGCCCGACTCAACCGCCCTGCGCGAGGCATTCGGACTGCTCTTCAGACGCGCCGATCTGCCTTTGTGGGCTTATCTGCTCTTCACCATCACCAACACCATGCTGCCCACCATCCACGAGCTGCGCAGCACGTGGTTTCTGTGGATCATCGGCGGCGCGTTCATCGCCTTCTTGCTGCTGCTGGGCATGTATAACGCTATCTTGCTGCTGCTGAGCGGACCGATAGCGACCGCCGTCTACACCCTGACCACCGTCTACGGCAGCGTTGCGGTCGTCAACGTGGCGATGCTGCTCGTGATCGGGCTGATCGAGGCGGTCGTCAGCCGCCTGACCAACCGTAAAGTGGAGTACCGTCCCGCGCCGCCGCAACCGCGCCGTTCAGCGCTGGAGGCGCCTCGCAGCGTCTACGATTTGCGCCTGCCCACGCCGCCGCCGCCCTCGAAGGCGCTCTCAGCGGGAGCAGCCCGCAAGCTGGGCATGGGCAAAGTATCTGAAGGCGAACTGCCTGCGCGCGCCACAGGCACTGATCTGCCCGCCCCGCCGCCTGAGGCGCAGCCTGTCGTCGCGCCGCCGCGCCAACAGGCTGCGCCGATACCGCCCCCCGCCCGCCAAACCGGACAGTCGCCGCGCCCGTTGCCCGCCCCACCGCCCAAAGCCGAGCCGCCTCCGCCTTCGCCCGCTAAGCCGCTCCCGCTCACGCCGCCCGCTCGTCAAGCCGCCTCGCCGCCCGATGCGCCCAAGCCCGATGAGGTGGTCGAAGGCGAGCTGATCGACGATCAGCAAGACGGCGAACTGCGCTACGTGCCCGCTGAAGACGCTTGAAAAATCCCGCGCCTTTTACAACTTTAATTCAGGCGCTTTTTGCGTTAAGATTATCCACACATGTTGAAGCAGTTCAGGTGAAGTTGAGCAGGCGCCATGTCCGACCTATTGGAAAAATTGAATGTCCTGTTGCGGGCGGGCTTGAACAGCCTGACCTCAGGGGGGGCGGAGCGCTCGCCCGTCGCGCCGATCACAGCCGAGCGGCTCGGCAAGCCCAAAGAGCTTGATCGTGAGATCGCCGCTCTGCGCAAACAGCTAGCCGATGCCATCGCCCAGCAGGAGGCTCTCGAAGCCCGCATCGAGGATATGGAGCGCCAAGTTGCCGAGTACCTCCGCCAAGCCGACGCCGCTCTGGAAGCCGATGACGAGCCGCGCGCGCGCTACATCATCACGCAAAAGCAGCGCCTTGAGCAGCGCATCCGCACGCAGCGCGAGGCGCTGCGCCGCTACCGCGATGCCGCCGCCGAGCTGATGGAGCAAGTCAACCGTCTGGAGGCGCTGGTTGCTGAGGTGCGCCGCACGGCTGAGCTGAGCGCCGCTGCGCCCGCCGAAGCGGAGCCAGCCTCCGAGAGTTTGCCCAATCGCCCGCCCGCCCTCGCCGACGTGCTGCGCAGCGTGCGCGAGCGCGTTGAGGAGACTCTCGCGCCGCGCATCAAGCCGCCCGCCGAAGAGATGCCGCCCGCCCCGCCGCCCAAAGCCGAGCCCAAGCCCGCCGCGCCCAACGATGACGACCTCGCCAAGCGACGCGCGCGCTTGAGCCTGCCCGACTGAACGCCGCCCCAACGAGGCTGTCTATGACTATCTTGCCGCCGCTGAATGCCAAACGCATTCTGCTTGTGGAAGAAAACCCGACCGTTGTAGAGCAGTGGAAAATCTTGCTGCGCAGCAACGGCTATGAGGTCGAGAGCGCCTACAACTGCGGCGATGCGCTCGCGGCGCACCACGAACGTTTTGCCCTCGCCATCGTCAACCCGCAGATGCGCCACAAGGATGGGCGCACCATCCTCGATCATATCCGCGAAAATCGCGGCTTTTCGCGCCTGCCCGTCTTGCGCATCGGCGAGCTGGGCGAAGATAGCGCCCAAATTCTGGCGAACATCGCCCAGCGACTCGAAGGCGGACACCAACTCTCGGCGGCGCAAGCGGCGCGCGTCGCGGCTAACGTCGCTCTCCGTGAGACGCAAGACGCCACAACCGTTGAGCCTGACTCCAGCGGCATGGAAGACGCGACCATCCGCACGCGCACTATCATCGATCAGCGCAGGCAGCTGGCTGCATTGCGCACCCTCTCGGAGCTGGGGCGCTCCATCGCCGCCGTGCTGGACTTGGACAAAGTCCTCAATCAGGTGGTCGAGGCTGCCGCCACGCTCACCAACGCCGAGGAGAGCCTGCTGCTGCTGCCCGATCCTGAAGAAGAGACGCTCTACTTGCGCGCCATGAAAGGCTTGGATGAAGCGCGCGCCTCGAACTTCCGCATTCGCAACACCGAGCCGATCGTCGGGCGCGTCTTTCTGACGGGTGAGCCGATCCTCGTTCACAATCACGGCGAGCCACAGCGCGTCAGGACCGAATACTTCATCCGCTCGGCGGTCTACGTGCCAATGCGCCTCAAAGGGCAGATCATCGGCGTGCTTGGCGTCAGCAATCGGCGCAGCAACCGCCCCTTCAGCCAAGCCGATCAAGAGTTGTTGCTCGATCTCGCCGCTCACGCCGCCGTCGCCATTGAAAACGCCCGCCTCTACCAAGAGCGCGTGGTGCAAAACCGCCGCCTTGAGACTCTGGTCGAGGCGGGCATGGCGGTCAACTCGACCTTGGCGCTGCAGGAAGTCTTGCTGACTATCTCGCGCCAAATCTTGAAGGCGCTCGAGGCAGATGCCTGCTTCATCAAGCAGCGGCGTTCGATCAGCGTCGGCGAGCGCCCTAGCCCGCCCGGCGATACCGCCATCCTAGCGGAGAACGAACTCTTCGTGCTTTCGCGCGCTTGGCAAGCCGTCTGGCAGCCCGAATACGCCCTGCGCAGCCCGCTGGAGAGCCGCCCGATGCTGCGCCAAGCCGTCGAGCAGAACGGCTTCTACGTCGTGACGCGCGAACACCAAAGCACGCGCCTCTCTCTAGAGCTGCAGATGCTCCGCCAGAGTGCCGCATTGCAGCTGACCGTCCTGCCGCTGCGCATCGGGAACAGCAAGCCCTTTGGCGCGGTCGATCTCTTCCATCGCAGCCAGCTGCCCCGCGAGGCGCTCAACAGCGAGCAGCGCGCGCGCATTCGGGGCTCAGCAGCTGAAATTTACGCGCGCTTGCGCTCATTGCCTAACCCACGCACCCTCCCCTCGCCCAAGAGCGGACGCCCCTCGCCAGAAATTTTCGCCGCCGCACAGGAAATCCTGCGCACGGCGCACGCCGATTGGCTGATCCTCAACCTGTTCGATGGAAATGATCAGCTGATGCGCATCTTGCAGTACGGCACGGCTGAATTCCTAGAGCCGCCGCGCCCTGAAGAGAGCTACGTCCCTGTTGAGATCGTGCCGATCTTTCAAGGGCAGGACTGGGTCAACTGTCATGCTCGCCAAAGCGACCTCTCGACGCCCCTGCGCGACTTCATGGCGAGCTACGGCGCCCAATCGATCCTGTGCTTGCCGCTGATCATCAAGGGCAAGGTGGGCGGCATGTTCGTGATCTGTGATATGTACGAGCCGCGCGTCTTTCGCCCCGATGAGATCAGCCTCGCCACCGCCCTGATCGCTCAAGCCGCCACCGCCATCGAAAACGCCCGCCTCTACCACGATTTGCAGTCCAGCCTCGCCAACCTCAAGCAGACTCAAGCCAGTTTGGTGCAGGCGGCGCGCCTTTCGATCATGGGCGAGTTAGCCGCTGTCGTAGCCCATCAAATCAACAATCCGCTCACCACCATCCTCGCCGACTCCGAGCTGCTGATGCACGATCTGCCTCCCGATTCGCCTCAGCACGAGTCAGCTCTGGCGATCAACCGTTCCGGACAGCGCGCTCATGCCGTCGTCAAGCGCTTGCTCAGCACCGCCCGCCGCAGCAACCCTGAGGATAAAGCCGTCTGGGTCGATGTTCATCAAACTATCCGCAACACGCTCGACCTGATCTCGACCCACTTAGGGCGCGGCGGCGTCCACCTCGACGTCCAACTGGAGACCGACCCGCCCAGCTACATCCGCGCGCTCAGCGGTCATCTGGAGGACGTCTGGCTGAATCTGTTGATGAACGCCCGCGACGCGCTCAACAATCGCCCCGACGCGGCGATGGGCATCCTCTCGCGCCGCCTGCCCGACCATCTCGAGGTCGTGGTCTGGGATAACGGCGAGGGCATCCCGTCGGAGGCGCGCGAGAGCATTTTCGAGCCGTTCTTCACCACCAAACCGAACGGGCAAGGCACGGGGCTGGGTTTGTACATCTGCAAGCAAGTGATCGCACAAGTGGGCGGGCGCATCAGCGTGGAGAGCGCGCCCGGACAAGCGACGGTCTTTCGAGTCAGCTTACCCGTCAGCCCCGCGCCGCAGGAATAGGGCAATGCGACCGAGCAGAGGCACGCGGGCGCGCGGCGGCATCACGCGACGCGAATGGCTCGCCTGGGCGCTCAGCTTGGGCGGGCTGACGGCGAGCGGCGCTTGTAGCCTGAGCGCGCTGTTGGTCTTTTTGGCGCGCCGTGCCGAGAAAATGGCGGCTCAAGCCACGCCGACGCCCTCACCTACGCCCGATCTGACGCCCACCGCGCCGCCTCTGCCGCCTGAGCTGATCCGACGGGAGGCGTGGGGCGCCTTGCCGCCCGATCACACGGCTGAAGAGGAATACGGCTTCGCCGACGCCGACAATCCGACGGGCTGGTACGTCTATGAGGGCGACTTGGCGGCGATCTACACGACGGCAGTCATCCATCACAGCTACCCGCTCCTGCGCGATAGCGGCACGATGCGCGCTCTGCAAGACCTACACATGCGCACGCGCCGCTGGGCGGATATCGGCTATCATTTCGGCATCGATGGCAAGGGCGCGGTCTACGAGGGGCGCGATATCCGCGTGCGCGGCGCAAACGTGGCGGGCTACAACACCGGCACGCTCGGCATCGTGCTGATGGGCAACTTTGAGGTCGAGACGCCCAGCCGCGCGCAGATCGTGGCGCTGCAGCGCCTGCTCTACTGGCTCAAACAAGCTTATCGGCTGACTCACCTAGCCGCTCACTACGAGTTCAATCCGACGACGGTCTGTCCGGGCAGGCATATGTACCCGTATTTGAGCCTGCTGGCTGAGAGTCTAGGGCTGCAGCGCGGCACGGGCGGCTATGTGCCGCCTCAAATGCCGCCCAAAGTGCAGTCGCATCGGCGCGATCAGGGCTGCTGCTGAGCTGACTCAGCTGACTCAGCCGACTCAGGCGCCTGCGAGGGCTCGCCGAGCGTCTCTGGGATCGGCTCGATGCTGGTGGCGGGCGTCGCCTCGCCGATGCGGAACTCCTCCAGCACGCTATCGTACACTTGCGCGCCGTTCAAGCCGCTGACCTCATCCGCCACCAAGAGCAGATTGTTGCGCAGCGTGCCGCCCAGCTTTTCGCCAGTCGCCTGCTCCACTAGCTTCACAACCAGCGCCGCGTTGGCGATGCCGAAGCGCGTCTCAGGGCTATCGAAGCGCTCTGGCTCCAAACCGTTGCTGGTATACGCCTTGCCCATGTAGAACTGGGCATTCAGCATGGTCAGGATGCGCTCCTCCTGCTCGCGGGTCAGCGCGGGCGCGAATTCGGCGAGGAACTGGCTGCCCGTCTGCTGCCTGAGCCACACATTGACGTACAGATCGCGCAAGCGCCAGACGTTCACGTTCAGCGGGCGCATCACCTCGACGTACAGCTCGTCTAGGGCGGCGTTGAGGTGATCGAAGGCGCGCAGCAGGTAGCTCTTCCAGCCCAGCGACCAGCGCGAGACGCTATTGGCGCTGTAGCTGGTGAACGGCTTGACCGTGACCGTCTCGATGGGCGGGAAGTCGCGCAGATACTCGTTCAGGGTGACGACCCGATAGCCGACCGAGCGCGCCTCGTGCGCCAAAAGCCAGTGCAGAAAGCGCTCCTCGCCCAAGTGATGGTGACCGAAGGTCTCGCCGCCGACGGCGACCAGCGTCAAGCCGCTGGCGCGCCGCACGCCCAGCTTGTTGCGCGCCCAATGACCCGCGCCGCCCGCCGCGCCCACGTTGAAAGACAGATCGTTGGAGAGTTCGTCGTTGCGCACGAAGATCGCCAATTTCTCGCCGTTCTCAAGGTCGACCCAGAACGGTCCGCCCGTCTCGATTGGCTCATTGATCTGCCCTTGCGAGAGGATGGTGTAACGATAGCCGCTGGCTTGTACCATCTGCAGCGTCTCAAGGTCAACTGCCATCTCAGGCAGCCAGACGCCCTCTGGCGAGCGCCCGAAGTGATGCTGAAACGCCACATAGCCCCAATACAACCACGTGCGCTTATCGCGGCGCTTGAGCAGCGGCAAAATGGCGTGATGAAAGACGCTCCCGACCGCGTTGCCGATCTTCTTGGCGGCGAGATGGCGGCGGTCTGCCTCAAGGATGCGCTCGTAGGTCTCTGAAGCGCGGCGGCGCAGCCAGCTCAGCAGCGGCTCGCCGATATCGAAGCTGATGCGGTCAAAATTGCCGATCTCGGCGTTGGGGCGGTACGCCTCAGCCGTGATGCGCTCGTTCCAGTTGCGGTAGTCGCCCGCCTCTGGCTCGAAGCCGATGTGACCGGTGATCGGGTTGCCGCGCGGCGGCTGATAAAAATGCCCATGCACACAGAAGAATTGGAAGGTTCGCGTAGACACACTGCACCTCAATCGCTCTCAGACGCTTCAGAGCGATTGTAGCACTTTCGCGGCGCGCTTTCAGCTAAAAACGTCCCGCTCAGCGCTGCCAACGCGGGAAAGGATCGGGCAGGCGCCGCCATGCGCGCACGCCCAGCGCCATCTCAGCGTCGGTCAGCAAGCAGGCGTCCAGCGCGGCGCGCAACGCCGCCTGATCGAGCCGCCTGCCGATGATGACCAGCTCTTGGCGGCGGTCGCCGTATTCGCCGTCCATCAAACTCTCAATCTCAGCCAGCAGCTCAGGCGAGTCGGGATACTCGCCGCGCGGCGTCGCCGCCCACCACGTCCCGCCGCCCTCCGTCGTGATGACCTGCCCCGCCTGCGACCAGACTCCGACGGTATTGTGGCGCGTCGCCAGCCAGAAGAAGCCTTTGGAGCGCAGCACGTTATCGAACGCCTCGCTCTCCAGCAAGTCCATCAGGCGCTGCGGATGGAAGGGGCGGCGCGCGCGGTAGACGAAGCTGCTGATGCCGTACTCTTCAGTCTCCGGGACGTGCTCGCCGCGCGCCTCTTTCAGCCACTCGGCTGAGAGCGCCGCCAATTCGAAGTCAAAGCGCCCGGTGTTGAGTATCTCGCTCAGCGGGACGCGCCCGTGCGTGGCGCGCAGGATGCGCGCGTGCGGATTCAGCCGCTGCAGGAGCGCCTCCAGCTCATCGAGCGCCGCCGCCTCGACCAAGTCAACCTTGTTGATGACCAAGACGTCGGCGAACTCGACCTGCTCGACCAGCAAGTCGACCAGATTGCGGTCGTCGTCTTCGGTCGCCGCCATGCCGCGATCGCGCAGCTCCTCAGACGAGGTGTAATCGCGCAGGAAGTTCAGCGCGTCCACCACTGTGACCATCGTGTCTAGGCGCGCAAAGTGCGAGAGCGCCCGACCCGTCGGGTCTTCAAAGGTGAAGGTCTCGGCGACGGGCAGCGGCTCGGAGATGCCGCTCGATTCGATCAGCAGGTAATCGAAGCGCCCTTCGTGCGCCAAACGCGAGATTTCCAGCAGTAAATCCTCGCGCAGGGTGCAACAGATGCAGCCGTTGGTCATCTCGACGAGGCGCTCCTCCGTGCGGCTGAGCGCGGCGCCGCCGCTGCGCACCAACTGAGCATCGATGTTGATCTCGCTCATGTCGTTGACGATGACTGCCACGCGCATCCCCTCGCGGTTGTGCAGCACATGATTGAGCAGGCTGGTCTTGCCTGCGCCCAAAAAGCCCGAAAGCACGGTGACGGGAAGTTTTCCGTTCTGCATGGTAATTCCTCATGAAAGAATGACGGCGTGACGGCAAGACTCGGCGATAGTGCGCCATGCGCTCGCCATCGCCGCGCTTGGCACAGCGCGCTTGTGCGCAAACCAAGCCGCCACGCACGCCTCACGGTAGTCGGGCGGGGTCTGTGTGGCGATCCACGCCTCATAGTCGGCGATCCACGCGCTGAGAGCCCTGAGCAGCTTCAGTGTCTGCGCGCACTTTTGAACGGTATCGGGCGGCTTGCCCTCAGGCGCGGCGCACCACGCCGTGATAGGCAGGCGATGGGCGGGCGTGTAGCGCGCCTCGAAGCCGCCGCGCTTGATGAAGATGCCGCCTTGCTCGGGCGCACCATAGAAGACGCCGAACGCCCAGAGCGTCACTTGAGCGCCATCAGTGAAACACAGCGTGTAGGCGCTGCTCAGGCGCACTTCTTCGGGCGCTTTCAGCTTGACGAAGCCATAGGCGCTCAGCAGATTGCCCTCAGCGCGCCGAATATCGCAGCCCCAGCACCACAGTTGCTGATCGAGCAGCTTCGGGGCGAGGCTGCGCACAGTGGCGGGCAGCGATACATGCGCGCGTCGCTCTAGGGATGACATAGCGGCTCACTTCAGGGACATTATAGCGATACATCGTCTCACTTTCAAGGCTGAGGCTTTGCACCAATGTGAAAGCGCTGCACATTTTCGCAAAGCGCGCTAAACTGAGCGCACATCAGCTGCACAAGGAGCTTGTTGAGCATGAAAGCCTTAGTTTACACGGGAGCAGGCACGGTTCAGCTTGAGGAGCGCCCGCATCCGGGCGAACCAGCCGAGGGCGAGCTGTTGGTGCGCGTCAAAGTTTGCGGGGTGTGCGGCAGCGACGTCACGGATTGGTATATGCTGCCGCGCGCGCCCGTCGTGTTGGGTCACGAGCCAGCCGGCGAGGTCGTCGCCGTGGGCGCGGGCGTGACCGACTTCAAAGTCGGCGACCGCGTAGCGTTGCATCACCACATGCCGTGCATGGTCTGCGAGCTGTGTCGGCGCGGAGCGTACACCAATTGCCCGCAATTCAAAAAGACGCGCCTGTATCCGGCGGGCATGGCGGAGTACGTGCGCGTGCCGCGCGAGATCGTGGCGGGCGATGTGCTGAAATTGCCCGATGACATGCCCTACGAAGCCGGGGCGCTGATCGAGCCCGTCGCTTGCTGCGTGCGCGCCCTCGACCGCGCCCGTGTGCAGGGCGGTGACTCGGTCGTGGTGATCGGCGCGGGCTTCAATGGGATGGTCATGGCGCTGCTGGCGCCGCACTGGGGCGCGGATAAGGTCGCGGTGCTGGATCGCGTGCCGAGTCGCTTGGCGCGCGCCCAATCGCTCGGCTTGACGACTTTCAACGTGGACGATTCGGATTGGCAGGCGCGCCTGATGGCGTGGACAGGCAGCTACGGCGCCGGAGTCGTGATTGTGACGCCCTCCAAGACGCCCGTCATCCAGCAGGCGGTCAGGTTGGTGGCGGCGGGCGGCACGCTGATGCTGTACGGACCGCCCGCGCCCGATGATCCCCTGCTGCTGGACGCGAATTACACCTTCTTCAAGGAGATCACCCTCACCAGCTCGTACTCAGCCAGTCCCTACGATACGCGGCGGACGCTCTCGCTTTTGGCGAACAGTGTGCTGGATTATCGCGTCTTGATCACCCATCGCTTCCCGCTCGAGCAAGCCGATCAGGCTTGGCACATGACCAAAGCCGCCGCCGACTCGCTCAAGATTGTGGTTGAGATGCCCTAGCCTGCCCGACGCGCTTGAAGTGTGGTATGCTAGAGTAATCCGCCCGCCTAAAATTGAGGTTTTTTTGAGAGATGGCGATCCGTCCGACCCTTCAAGCCAATTACGATGTTCAGGCTTTGCGCGCTGAGGAGTTCCCCGTCGCGCGCCAGACGGTCTATCTGAATCACGCGGGAATTTCGCCCCTGCCGCGCCGCGCAGTCCTCGCCATGCAAGACGCCAACAATCGGCTGATGGAGAATCCTTCAGCCGCCTACAGCTGGTTTCTGGAGCGCGAACAGGCGATGCGCGCCAACGCCGCCCGCTTGATTAACGCCGCCAGTCCTGACGAGATCGTCGGCGTCCAGAGTACCTCGCTAGGCTTGAACTTGGTGGCGCAGGCGCTGCCGTGGCGCAGCGGCGAGAACATCCTGCTGTGCGATGTGGAATTCCCCAGCAACGCCTACCCGTGGATGCGCCTTGTGGAGCAGCACGGCGTGGAGGTGCGCTTGATCCCCGCTCACGAGGGCGGCTTGACGGTCGAGGGCTTGGCGCAAGCCGTCGATAGTCACACGCGGCTGGTGACGGTCAGCGCAGTGCAGTTCCTGAGCGGGCATCGCAGCGACTTGCGGGCAATCGGCGAGTTCTGTCACGCCCACAAGCTGATCTTCGCGGTCGATGCCATTCAAGCCGCCGGTCACGTCCCGATTGATGTCCAAGCCATGCACATCGGCATTTTGGCGGCGGGCGGTCAGAAGTCGCTGATGGCGCCGCCCGGTCAAGGCTTCCTGTACGTGCGCTCCGACCTCGCCGAGCAGATGCGCCCGACTTTCGTCGGACCGAACGCCACAGAGGATTGGATTCACTGGCTGAAATACGATCTAACTCCGCTCAAGGGCGCGGCGCGCTTCACGATGGGGACGCCCAACGTGAGCGGCATCGTCGGCTTGAACGAGAGCCTCGCCCTGCTGCTGGAGCTGGGCATCCTGAACATCGATGCCTACGTGACGGCGTTGGTGCGCCAGACCCGCCAACAGCTGCTGGAGCGCGGCTACGCAGTGCTGACCCCGCCCGAGCACGCGGGCATCCTGACTTTCCGCGCCGCGCCCGACGATGCCAGCACTGATGCTCTAGTCAAGGCATTGGCAGAGCGGCATATCGTCGTAGTGAAGCACTGGGATGCGCACGACGTGCCCTATGTGCGCGCTTCTTTCCACTGCTATAACACTTGGGAAGACTCAGAACGGCTGCTGACTGCTCTTGAGGAGGTACAGCTATGACAGGACGTGCGCCACAACCGACTGCAGGCACTGCCCAGCAGCAAGTGCCTTGGGCGCCGCCGATCGTTCGTAACATCGAAGATACGGGCTTGAATCAGATCGTGATCGCCGACCTCGCCCTGAAGGTGATCTACTTCGGCGGCGTGCTGACTGGCACCCGCGTCTCGGAGATCGTCAAGCTGCCGTGGGTGGGCGTGCTAGATGGCGTGATGGAATTTCTCAAGCGCGAGCGCTTGGTGGAGGTCAAAGGCACAGCGGGCGGCGTGGGTGAGGCGAACACGCAGTATCAGATCACCGGCGCAGGCTTGGTGAAGGTCAAAGAGCTGCTGGAGCGCAGTCAGTACGCCGGCGCGGCGCCCGTCACGCTCGATCAGTACATCAACGCCATGAAGGCGCAAAATCGCGGGCGCATCACCGCCACGCCCGAAGTCATGAAGCGCGCCCTCTCGCACTTGGTCATCTCGGAGAAGATGTACAGCAAGATCGGCGCCGCCGTCAACAGCGGCAAGTCGATGTTCTTGTACGGCGCGCCCGGCAACGGCAAGACCACCATCTCGGAGGCGGTTGGACGCGTGGTGCTGGGCAACGACATCTGGATTCCCTATGCCATCGATGTAGACGGGCAGGTCATTCGCGTCTTCGATAGCGTCAATCACGAACCGGTCGAGGCGGCGGAGGCAGACGTGCCCTCGCGGGTGGGCGTCAAGCGCGATCCGCGCTGGCTTCGCATCCGCCGTCCGGTCATCATTGTGGGCGGCGAGCTGACCCTCGCCGGACTCGACCTGATCTACGACCCGATCAACAAGTTCTACGAAGCGCCCTACCAGATGAAGTGCAACGGCGGCATGTTCCTGATCGACGACTTCGGGCGGCAACAAGTGCGCCCGCGCGATCTGCTCAACCGCTGGATCGTGCCGCTGGAGAAAGGCATCGACTATCTCACGCTCGCCACCGGGCGCAAGATCGAGATACCCTTCAACGTGCTGATCGTCTTCAGCACCAACATCGATCCCGCCGACTTGGTGGACGAGGCGTTCTTGCGGCGCATCCGCCACAAAATCGAGGTCGGCGACCCGACCCCGCAAGAGTTCATCGAGATTTTCAAGCGCGCCTGCCAAGCCAAGCGCGTGCCCTACGACGAAAACGGCTTGCGCTACTTGATCCAAGAGTGGTATCTCAAAAAAGAGCGCCCGTTCAGGTCAGTTCATCCGCGCGATATCCTCGATCAGCTGATCGATATCGCCCGCTACCTGAACCGTCCGCCCGTGCTGCAGCCAGATTTGATCGATATGGCGTGTGATTCGTACTTTGTGCAGCTCTAAGCGCCTCGCCATGCTGCTCTGTGCAGCGAGCTTCAGCCTTGCGCTGCTGATCAGCCTGTTGGCGCTGCTCAGCAGCCCTGCCGCGGCTCAGCCGCCCGACGAGCCAACGCGCACGCCCGATCCGCGCGCCACCTACTGGACGCCGCCGCCGCCGCCCTTTTTCATGCGTGTGCAGCGCATAGCTCGCCTTGAGACGCTCAATTTCAACGCGCTCGGCATCGGCAGCCTCGCCGCCGATAGCGAGGGCAACCTGTACATCGGCGATGGCTTGCGGACGATTCTCGTCCTCGCGCCCGACCTGACCGAATTGCGCCGTCTGAGCGTGCAGCAGCCTTTCGCGCTCGCCTTCAACGCCCGCGGCGAGCTGATCGTCGGGCAGCGCGTGCAAGCGACGCTCAGCCGTTACACGGCGCAAGGCGAGTTCATCGCTCAGCTCTGGCAGCAGTCCGAGGCGCTGCTGGAGGCGTTCACCATCGCCCCGAACGGCGATTATTACATCCTGTGGACGCGCACCAATCCGCCCGCCCTCACCTACCTGACGCGCCTGAACGCGGCGGGGCAACCGATCCTGACCCGCGAATTCGGCAGAGCGCGCCGCCCAACCGACGCCGTGCATAGCATCGTGCCTGCCCCTGACGACGAGCTGGGCATCTTCGTGACGGGCTACGACTTCAGCGAAAGCTTCCTCACGGTTTATGTGGCGCTCAACGCCGAGGGCGACTTGCTGCTGCGCCGTCCGCCGCTGCCTGTGCTGAGCTCAATGGGCGCGCCAACGACTGGGTTGCGTCTATCCAACGGCGATCTCGTGGCGCATAGCGCCAACTATATCCACTGGTGGAGCGCCGAAGGGCAGTTGCGCGCCGCGCTGTTCACAGATGCCGTGCGGTCGGGCTTCCCGAAGGCTGAGCCCCTCCGACGCTCGGCGCTGGCTGCCCAGCCCGATGGCAAAACGCTCTACGTTGCCGAGGTGCTGAACGACGGCAGCTTGGGACTGGGCATCCTTGAGCTGGGACGGCGCTGAGCGTCATTCCTCATAGCCCTGCGCGCGCAGAGCAGCTGCCAAAGCTTGCAGCGCTCGGTATTGCAGCGCTTTGACGGCGTCAACGGTCTTATCCATCGCCTGTGCGGTCGCCTCTAGATTGTAGCCCTCGATGAAGCGCAGGATGATGACCTGCCGCTGCGAGTCGGTCAGCTGGCTGAGCGCAGCGCGCAGCTGCTCGACGCGATATTCGCCGATCAGGGCGCTATCGAGGTCGGCATCTGCCCCGATCTCGATTGAATCGAGCGGGGTCTGCTCGGCGGTACGCCTGTAGCGCCGATAGTGATCGACCACGCGCGCATGGGCGATCCGATACAGCCACACCAAGAGCGGCGTATTGCGGTCTTCGTAGTTGGGCAGGCTCTCCACCATGCGCAAGAAGACCTCAGCGGTCAGGTCTTCGGCGGTCTGCGTCGACTCAACGCGGAAGAAAATATAGCGGTAAATTTTGTCTACATAGGCACGGTAGAGCGCCGCAAAGGCATTTTGATCGCCGCGTTGCGCCGCCCTGATCAACGCCTGCTCGCGCTGTCGTTTCACCGCGAAAGTTCCGTTCAGCTGCGCTTCACGCAGCAATTTTAATCAGCCATGCGCGAACTTCGCTAGTCTGCGCCCTCACGGAGTCGGCGTGGGGCGGATCGGGACGATCGTCGAGCCTTGATCGGGCGGCGGCGCGACGCGCAGCGCGTTCCGTGCGCGCAGACCGAACTCGCCATAGCCAATCAGCAGGCACAACGCCAAGGCGATCAGCAGCGGGAGTTGCCATCCGCCGCCCATGCGCACTTTCGACGGCGTCTCAGGCGGCGCGGCGCGGAAGGCGCGCAGCAGCTGCAGCAAAAAAATCGCTGCGAACGCCCCACCGCCCGCCGCCAGCAGCCATGCGCCGCCGAATAGCTCTGTGCCGAGCGCTGTGAACAATTGCGCCTCTAGCGGGGTGTTCTCCAGCAGGGGACGTACAAGGCTATAGCCGCAACCGACGGCGATGCCGCCCCACGCCGACTCAGCGTAGCGCGTCGTGAAGGCGGCGAGCAGCCCGATCAGCAGCGCGCCAAGCACGCCTGCATAGCCGAACTCCGTGCTGGCGAGCGCAAACAGGGCATAGAGCGCTGCAGTCAGCAGCGCCGCGCCATTGGCGCCAAAGCCCGCAGCGCAGCGCTGCAAATAGCCCCAAAAGAGTGCGCCGTGCAAAGTCGGCACGACGACGCCGAGCTGAATCACAGCCGCCAGCGGCAAGATGCCCTCTGTGATGGCAGGCGGCGGCGGCAGAATGCCGACGGTCATATCGAGCAGATAGTTGCTGGCGAAGATCAGCCAGCTGGCGGGCAGCCATGCCGCCGCGCCCATCAGCAGTCCCGCCAGCAGGTGCAAAAGGCGCGGCGCGCCTCCGAAGCTGCCTGCGATGGGCAACCGATAAACGAGAGCGGCGATGAATAAGGGCAGACCAACCGCCATGAAGGCTGCGATCAAGCGTAGCAGCGAGAGGCTGCGGATGGCGCCTTGCAGCCCGATCACGATCAGCGCCGTGCCGATCAGCGCGATCACGTACAGCCATAGCGCGCCGCGCAAGGTAGGCGCTTGCACCTGCGATGAATTCATGAGTTTTCTCAGTCCCCCGCGCCTCAATTATTCACCTTTTGAGGCAATCGAGCAATCTCGCCTCAAACAGCCTCTTGACAGGCGCGTTGAGTGTGCTAGAATGCAAGCACAAATTGGATGTGCCTGTAGCTCAGTGGATAGAGCGCTTGCCTACGGAGCAAGATGTCGGGGGTTCGAATCCCTCCAGGCACGCAGGCAAATCAGCACTTTCAGTTGGGGCGAGAAAGCCCCTCTTTTTTGCCTCGCAAGCGACTCACAGCTTTAAGCCCAATACCTTTTTAAATGTCACCAACGTAACGCAAACAGGAAATAAACTAATTTTTCAATAATCCGCGCCTTGTTTGGCATCCTCACTGAGGCTATAATTATGAGTATTCAGCGGAGGTGGCGCGTTGTCAATCATCCAAGAAATTCGAGCGAAGCTCGATTTGGTGCAGTACATCTCGCAGAGTGGCGTCCCGTTGCGCAAGGCGGGGCGCTACTTCACAGCGTGCTGCCCCTTCCACAGCGAAAAAACGCCCTCCTTCGTCGTCTTCCCCGACTCGCAAACGTGGCACTGCTTCGGCGCCTGCAGCACCGGCGGCGATATCTTCAGCTACGTGCAGCGCCGCGAAAACGTCGATTTCTCTGAGGCGCTGCGCCTGCTGGCGCAAAAAGCCGGCGTGCAGCTGCAGACGCGCACCGCCGAGCAGCAGCAACGCGAGACTCATCTGAACAAGCTGCGCAGCCTGCTCAGCGAAGCCGCCCGCTTCTATCATCAGCGCCTGCTCAACGCGCCCGACGCAGCAGAGGCACGCGCTTACGTGGCGCGGCGCGGCTTGAGCGAAGCGACCCTCGTCCAATTCCAAATCGGCTACGCGCCGAGTGGCTGGCATAGCGCCCTTGATCGCCTCAAACAGATCGGCTATAGCGAGTCCGAGCTGCTAGAGGCGGGCATCCTAACCCGTCACGAGGAGTCCGAGCGGCTCTACGACCGTTTCCGCGACCGACTGATGATCCCGATCTGCGATGAGAGCGGGCAGGTGATCGGTTTTGGCGCGCGCGCCCTCAAGCCTGAAGCGCAGCCCAAGTACCTCAACTCGCCCCAGACGCCCCTCTTCGATAAAAGCGCGGCGCTCTTCGCCTTGCACCACGCCCGTCGCAGCATCCGCGAGAGCGAGACCGCCGTGATCGTCGAGGGCTACATGGATGCCATTCAAGCTCATCAGCACGGCTTCACCAACGTGGTGGCGCAGATGGGGACGGCGCTGACTCAAGCGCAGCTGAAGACTTTGAGCCGCTTCGCCCGCCGCTTGATCCTCGCCCTCGATGCCGATGAAGCCGGCGCGCGCGCCACCTTGCGCGGGCTGGAGACCGTGCGGCAAGTCGCCTCAGTCCAGCGCGTTTTCGTCGATCCAAGCGGCGCCTTGCGCGAATCAAGCCGCTTGAACCTCGAAATACAGGTCGTCACGCCGCCGAACGGCAAAGACCCCGACGATCTGATCCGCGAAAATCCGCAAGCGTGGCGCGATCTGATCGCTCAGGCACAAGGCGTGGCAGAATACGTCATCAACGCGGCGGCTGCCAGCCTGCCCGCCAATGCCACCCTCGCCGAGCGCGAGCAGATCGCGCGCGAGCTGCTGCCGCTGCTCCTAGCCACTGAAAACAATCTGCAGCAGCAAGCTAACGTGCAGCTGTTGGCTTACAAACTGCGGCTCGGCAGCGGCAAGGCGCTGTTGGAGTGGGCGCTCCAACAGCAACGCGCCAAGCGCTTGGATCGTCCGCAGCCCAACGGCAAGCCCGCCCAAACACAGCCGCCCGCCGCGCCCGCGCCTGCCACCTCCCTCGCACACAGCGAGGCGCGCCAAGAATATTGCCTTGCCGCCTTGCTGCAATACCCGAATTTGTTGGCGGATGTTCAGCGCGTCTTCCGTCAGCTGGCAGCCGCAGAGCCATCGGCGCAGGCAGAGCTGCAGCCGCTGTGCGCCGCCGATTTCGCCCGCCCAGACCTGCGCGCCATCTTCGAGGCTTTCCTGCGCGCCCGCGCTCAGTACGAGGAGGATTGGCTGAATTACCTTGAGGCGCAACTGCCAGTTGATCTCCGACCCGTCCTTGAGCAGCTGCTCATGGCGCCCTTAGAAGCTTACGAGCATCGCTTGCGCCAAATGTCTGAAATCGATCCGCGCGCGTTAAGTAAGGATGTAGCAACCCTGCGAGAGATAGCCGCTCTGAACCCCGACGAACTACGTCATCGCACCGCTTTACCTCATCAGGCGTTGTCTTTACGTCTTTCCCGCCTGCGCCGCGAATGCACTGAACTCAGCTATCTGATGCAGGAAGCCGACGAAGCTCAGCTGCAGGAGCATTTGCAACGCAACACAGTTTATTTGCGCGCCATACGTGCCTTGATGCAAGCAGCGCACCCAACACCCGACGGACAGTTACTCTGATAGGAAAGGCGGTTTGTCATGGCAAAACGGTCAGGCAGGAAACAACGCACAGCCAGCTACGCTGAGACTGAGCAGCTGGATAGGCACGCCGATGATCTGGATGATGTGCTGCCAGCAGACGCTGAGATCGACTATAGCTACCTAGACGAACTGGAGGACTCGACCTCGCCCTCAGTGGCTGAGGAACTTGGTGCGCTCGGTATCAACGTGACCAACACCACCGAGTTTCGCGTGCCTGTCAACTTTTCCGATGCCGACGAGGACGAGCTCGAGTCGCTCGACGATGAGGATTTTGAGGAGACGCGGCAGAGTGGCGCGCTCGCAGCCGATGACCCCGTCCGCATGTACTTGCGCGATATTGGACAAGTGCGGCTGCTCGATCCCAACAGCGAGACGTGGCTATCCTCTCAGATGGCGGCGCTCTCCTTGCTGCGCACAGCCTGCTCTGATGCCCAGACGGACGGGCAATGCAACTACCGCGAGGCGCTCTGCGCGTTGTACGCCAAGCTGAGCGATTCTTGGACGAGCGTGCAGGCGAGCGCTGCCGATTACGACATCGCCATGCCCGATCTGGCTGCTTTCCTCGCCGAAGCGCGCAGCTTGTGCGAGCCGCTCGACCCCGCCAAGCCCTCTTACATCCGCACCTACCTCGAACAGGGCGACTGGGGGCGCGATGAAGCATGGACTGCCCTAGCCCGCCGTCTGTTTGAGGTTTTTCAAGGGCTGTACCTGATCCCAAGTTGCCTTGAGGCGAGGTTGAGCGACTACGTGCATCAGCACGCTGCGCTGCCGCCCCTCTCCGAGTTCGTGGCGTGGCTCGATCAGCTCTGTGACGACCGAGCGCTAGAGGAGTACTACGAAGGCGTGCGCCAACGCGCCAACACAGCCGCCGAGTCGCTCACACGCGCTAATCTGCGCCTTGTGGTGAGCGTAGCAAAGCGCTACATGATGCGCGGCATCGGCTTTCTAGACCTGATCCAAGAGGGCAACCTCGGCTTGCTGCGCGCCGTCGAGAAATTCGATCACACCAAAGGCTTCAAATTCAGCACCTATGCCACGTGGTGGATCAGACAAGCTATTAGCCGCGCCATCGCTGATCAAGGGCGCACCATCCGCATCCCCGTCCATATGGTCGATACGATCAATCGGCTGACGCGCGTCCATCGTGAGCTCGTCCAAACGCTTGGCACAGAGCCAAGCGCCGAACAGCTCGCCCTCGAGATGGACTTCCTCTCGCCCGAAGAGACCGAGCGCGTGCGCGCAGCCATGCAGTCGGGCGAAAAGCTCGATCCCGCCTTGAGCCGCAAGCTGCGCCGCGCCGCTAGCAAAGTGCGTCGCATTCAGCGTACCGCCCAAGAACCGATGTCGCTAGAGATGCCCGTCGGCGAGGAAGACTCCAGCTTGCTGGGCGATTTCATCGAGGACGATAAGGTCGTCGGTCCGGTCGATGCCGCTGCCCGCCAACTGCTCAAGGAGCAGGTGCGCAGCGCGCTCTCGGTTTTGAGCGAGCGCGAGCGCGAAGTCTTGATGATGCGCTTCGGCTTGCAAGATGGGCAAGAACACACCCTTGAGGAGGTCGGCAAGTTTTTCGGCGTCACCCGCGAGCGCATTCGTCAAATTGAAGTCAAAGCACTCCGCAAGCTGCGCCATCCAACGCGCAGCCGCCACCTGAGAGATTATCTATGATCCGCCGTGTCGCACTCGTCCTGAGCCTGACTTTATTCGGCTTGGTGGGCATCGGGCTTGGCAGCGTGCTGGCTGCTGAGATGCAGCCGCCGCCCGCGATGTTGGTTTTCCCTGATCGGCAAGAGCGCTGGCTGCCTGATGGCGCGCCGCGCCTCTTGGAGACGGCTGCCGCGCTGCGCCTCGCCTATGCCCAGCTCGATCTGAACGCGGGCGCGCGCCTCAGCCTGAGCCGCCATCACGTCTCGCCGATCAACGGTTGGCAGGTCGCTGTGGAGCTTTTTGAAGGGCAGCTGAACGGGCGCCTTGAGCCGAAACGGTCGCCCTATCGCTTCACTTTGAAGGCGAAGGGCGGCAGCATCGAGCTGAGCGACCGGAGTGCTTTTGTCGCCTACAGCTTACCCGACGGCGATTTGTTGTTCGGGGTGCTTGAAGGCAGCGCGCGGGTGCTGCCCAACCGTCTTGAAGTGCTGACGCTCGCCGAGCGAGAAGGCGTGCGCCTTGCCGCCGATGGGAGCCCTACGCGCTCGGATTGGGCGGTCATGCGCGCCACTGCCTACCGCATGGATGGCGCGCCGCTGGCTCTACCGCTCGAATTGACCGACTCGCAAGGCATCACCTTCGCCTTCAAGACGGGTCAGGTCATCGGCGTGCCAGTTGAGACCTACCGCTTAGTGGCACAAGCGCTCCTGCCCTACAAGATCGAAGGGCTGCGCTTGCGAGCTGATCAGCCCATCCCGTTGGGGTTCACTTTTGGCGAGATGATCCTGCGAGACGCCCTACAAGGCGTCACCACGACGATCAGCAGCGAGGTCACCTTACGCTTGGCGGAGAGCGAAAACGCTTGGCGCGTCTCCCTCGACGAGCCTCTGATCGCAGCGCCCGGTCGATGGTCGCTCTTCGTGCAGTATCCTAACAATCCTGAACGCCGCCTAGAGACGACGATCTTGGTCGGCAGGCGCACCGAACTGACCGTGCGCTGACTCAATCAAGGAAACCGCCTCTCAGCGCTGCAAGAGGCGGTTCGGCGAGCGCAGCTCAGAGGTATTCTTGTGACTCGGCGTGGCGCTTGGCTTTAGGGCGCTCTGAAGGCACTTCCTCATATTCCTCGTAGTCGACTTCTAGCACGTCCTCGTCGTTTTTGCGCTTGTGAGGGCGCTCTTGCGAAGTTTGGGCGGTGCTATCCGCGTCTTCAGAGCGGCATGTCGTGCGCGCTTGCATCTGCTTAGCCCAGTCGGCTGCGCGTTCGCCGAAATCTTTGCCCCAACGGGCGGCATCCTCGCCGAACTGCTTGCCCCAAGCCTGCCAGCGCTCGCGCCCCGCGTCATTCTGGTTGAAGAACCTGATGCCGAAGAAAATCAGGGCGCCGATGATCACGATGGGCAGCAGAAACGTTAAAGCCTTGAAGAAAATGCTCACCATCACCGTGAAAAAAATGATCCCGATCACGGGTTTCAGCCAGCTGGTATCGACATCGAAGTTGCTGCGCTCGCCGTCGCCTTCAAATTTGCCACCCATGTGCCTTTGCCCCTTTCAAAACTTATGTGTACTGTCATATACGCACTGAGGCGGCAGAGGTTGCAGACGTCGCTGTTGGTGCAGCCCAATTGTGCCAACAGCACAAAG